>DOTB01000071.1 GCA_003513845.1 Candidatus Atribacteria bacterium
GCAAGTTTGTATTACCATTACCTTTTTTAAAATCGTAATCTTTTTAATATACAGGTAGATGTGGTATTTTATGATGTAGCCACCTTCTCCTTTGAGAGTGTAAGAAAAGATAGTCTGAGAGATTTCGGCTTCTCTAAAGATGCTAAATTCAAGGAGGTTCAGGTAGTGATGGGCCTTTTAATAGACCGGGAAGGAATACCTATAGAATATGATCTTTTCTCCGGTAACACCTTTGAAGGGAAAACCTTAGAAGTGACCCTTTCAAAACTGGAAAAACGCTTTAGTATACGAAAGGTAATCATTGTGGCCAATAAAGAAGGTATAAACAGCAAAATTAACCTGAAAAAGATTACCTATAGAGGATATGACTACATCTTTGCCTCTCTCCTAAAAAACCTGAAAAAAGATGTAAGACAAGAAATATTTAAGGATGATTATCATAAGATGGGAGAAATCAGCTACAAGGTCATAAACTATATAAACAAAATTAAAAAGGGATATCTATATGAGTATAGAAAATCAAAAGCAAAAGACGGTTATTTTTGCTGAGGACGATAAGGCTATAACCCAGTTGGTAAAATTTAAGCTTGAAAAAGAGGGATTTAAGGTTGTCCATTTTCAAGATGGAGAAGGAGTAATAGATGCTGTATCCAAAATATTACCTGACATTGTGATACTTGATGATATGATGCCAGTTCAAAATGGTATCAGTATTTTAAAAGAGATTAAAGTTAATCCTCAGATAAAACATATTCCAGTTATTATATTATCTGACAAAGGACAAGAGAAAGATATTGTTAGAGGTATAGAAATTGGGGCTTCGGATTATATTAGTAAACCATTTGCTCCCTCAGAACTAATAGTACGTATAAAGAGGATTTTATATTGAAAAAAAGATTTACTTTTTATATTTGCATTTTAATATCAGGATGTATTATATTATGGTTAATTGTGGTGATGAAATTTTTCAGAGAGCAGGTTCTGAAGAATTGAGCAATGTAAAAACGCAAAAATGTTTTGGTGCACTTACTTATTGGTTTAAAAATAATATGGGTCTCAAACTAAATCTTTCTTATGAAAGTCGTGAAAATTCATATAATAAAAAGGGTACAGGATTTGGATTGGTATACAGGTTCTAATTTTAATGATTTAATTATATTTTTAGTATGGGGATTAGCTCTCCTGGTCATACTTTTAGCTATTTACTGCTTTTGGTTAAGGTTAATCTATGATTTAAGAGGAAAAAAGAGGAAAAAACTATTTTCAAGATGGGAAGAGATAATCTTTGAATACCTGGATAGAAAAAAGTTGCCATCAGAGATAGTAGAATCTATGCCCAAATCTGAATATGATTATTTTCTTGATTTTATAAAAGATTATTTGATTGTCATAAAGGGTGAAGACTTCAAGAGACTCTCTGTACTTATTAATCAAACCAAGTTATTTTCCTATCTTATTAATAAGCTTAAACAGGGAAATAGCCAGATGCGCAGTGATGCTGCTTTTTTCCTGGGTCTTGCTCGGGCTTACAAAGCTAAAGAATTCCTGAGAGAAAGATTAAAAGACCGGAACGATTCAGTTTCATATAACTGTGCACTGAGCTTGGCAAAAATAGGGGACATTGACGCTGTAAGCGATATTTTAATCCAATATCGTAATTGCAAAAACTACAGCAGAGATTCTTTATTGTGTATATTATTTGAATTTGGAAACAGTGTATGCCAATCACTTTTACAGCACCTATTAAAAGAAAAGGAAGATTCTCTCCGTATTCTTATAATAGATGTATTGGGTCACTATAGATATTTTTCTGCTGGTAAGGCGATTTTAAATCTTCTTAACCTTAGTAATAACAATGAATTACGTATTCATTGCATTAAGGCAATCGGCAGAATGGAATATATTGAAGCTTTGCCAACCCTGAGAAGATGTCTTGATGAACCTGATTGTGTTATTCGAAGCCAGGCAATAAGTGCTATTGGGAAAATTGGTGACATTACTATTGAGAATAAACTGGTGGAAAAGTTAGGAGATGAAAATTGGTGGGTACGGTATCGAGCAGCTGAGGCGCTATTCAGTACTTTTGAGCAGGGAAAGGAAAGTTTAAAAGATATTTTGGCGCATTCCAAAAATAAAAAAGCTGTCTCTGCAGCTCAAGTAATATTAACTGAAAAGGCAATGGGAGTATAATGGCAAATCTTATTGTATCTATTCGTTTTTATAATTATATGATACTTGGTTATTTTCTGACCATTTGTTCCATCTATCTTGTTTTAAATATTATCTCATTCAAAGCCATAAGAAAATATACCCATAAAATTACCCATATTGAGCTCAAGAATGTGTTTCGTTTTAGTAATACTAAACCAATTTCTTTAATTGTTCCTGCCTATAATGAAGGTAATACCATCATTGATAGTACTAAAGCCTTTTTGCAGCTGGAATACCCGGAATTTCAAATAATAGTTGTTAATGATGGTTCTAAAGATGATACTTTAGATAAACTAATAACTCACTTTTCAATGAAAAAAGTTCATTTCGGGGTAATTGAAAATCTAAATACAAAACCACTACGAGGAGTTTATATGTCCAGTAAATACCCTTCTTTGATTGTGCTTGATAAGGAAAATGGAGGGAAGGCAGATGCTATAAATGCAGGTATAAACATTTCAAAGAATCCTTTGATTTGTGTTGTAGATGCAGATTCGATCTTAGAGCGAGATTGCCTTCTGAAGATTGCTCATCCTTTTATGGAGAATGAAAATACCATTGCTGTAGGGGGAATTGTTCGTATTGCAAATGGGTGTAAGGTAAAATATGGACGGGTATTAGAGATAGGACCTCCAAAAAGTTGGCTGGGCAAAATTCAGGTTGTTGAGTATCTAAGAGCATTTTTATTCGGTAGGACAGGCTTTGATTCTCTCAATGCTATGCTTATTATTTCAGGTGCTTTTGGCTGTTTTAAAAGGGAAGCCCTGATAAAGGTAGGAGGTTACAAGTCGGATTCACTTGGTGAAGATATGGAAATTGTAGTGAAAATGCATGAAATTATTAGAAAAAATAACCCAAAGGCACGCATTACCTTCGTGCCCGATCCCATCTGTTGGACTTTGGTACCAGAAAATTTTCCCTCACTCCGAAGCCAGCGCATCCGCTGGCAAAAGGGTACAGTACAAAGTTTGGGGTTACATAAAAAACTTTTTCTAAATCCTAAATACGGTTGGGTTGGTCTATTAGCCTTCCCCTATTTTACAATATTTGAAATGTTTGGTCCTATCATTGAATTTAGCGGATATGTAATCGTCATTCTATCCTATTTATTAAGGATAACTGATGTTTCATTTGTAGTAGTTTTCTTTACCGCTGCAGTACTTTACGGGATAGTACTTTCGATTTTATCAGTAATCTTAGAAGAAATGTCTTTTAGGAAATATCCCAAAGGTGTACATCTGTTTATTCTTTTTTGTGCATCGGTATTGGAAAATTTAGGCTATCGCCAACTGCTGACCTGGTGGCGTTTCCAGGCTATGGTTGAATATCTATTTGGAGCAAGATCCTGGGGTAAGATAGAGAAGAAGGGATTTACTGTTTTATAGCAGCTAATTGACAAATACACAGATATCGTAGACTATTTTAATAAACGAATCGGTTAACCAAATAACTATATAAATATTTAATGAATAACTATTGGAAGACCAAGAGATTAGTAAGTTTATGAAAGAGGAGATGAATAAAAATGAAAGTTCGAATTTATAATGCTCAGACTAAATGGTTAAGAGGGACAAAAGCAGAGACAAAAATAAGAGAATTTAAAGTAGTTATAGATAAGCCTTTAGAGTTAAGGGGGACTAATATTGCTCCCATCCGGTGGAATTATTATTGGCTGCCTTGGGTGGATGTGTAGCATTAACATATCTTGGTTATACTAAAAGATTTGGGGTAGATATAGAGGATTTAGTAGTTAGTTTGAAAGGAGATATGATTCCTGGTGGTTGGGTAGATGAGGAGGGTAGAGAGAGGAGAAGATTTAAACAAATTAGATATGAAGTGCGAATAAAAACAAAAACTACAGAAGAAAAAGTGTTTCAACTTCATAAATTAGTTGAAGAAAAATGTTCTATTTCTGATATGCTGGTTAATCAGACAGAAGTTAGGAGGTGAAATTAATATTATTTAATATTAATTAGTTGATCAGTTTTTTGTCCTTTTCATTTTTTCAGTATCATATTTCTATCTTTAAATAGATAAGAGGCAATGTTGTAATTAAAATTTTTCATTTAGATTTTAATATAAAGAATCTATATTATTTTGTTAATATTTTGATGGTAATAGCTAAACTTAATTGC
>DOTB01000018.1 GCA_003513845.1 Candidatus Atribacteria bacterium
TTATCTGTTCCAGCAACTATCGGTATGATGGTAAACGCATTATATAATCTCGTTGATACTATCTTTGTCGGAAGAGGAGTGGGGGCTTTAGCCATCGGTGGATTAACTATTGCCTTCCCCATTCAAATGGTTATAATGGCTTTTGCCCAGATGATAGGAATTGGAGCAGCCTCAGCCATATCCAGAAGTCTGGGAGCAAAAGACATAGAAAAAGCTGACTATGTCGCCGGAAATTCTTTTTTATGTATAATTGTAACGAGTTTAATAATTGCTACTATCGGTCTTATTTTTACCGAACCTCTGTTAAGATTCTTCGGTTCAACAGAAACCATTTTACCTTATGCCAAAGATTATATTACTATTATACTCTGGGGTAGTGTTTTCTCTTCCTTTGCCATGTCTTCTAATAATTTAATCAGAGCTGAAGGTAATGCTAAAGTAGCTATGGCTACCATGCTTATCGGAGCAATATTAAATATAATCCTGGATCCAATTTTTATATTTGTTTTTAAAATGGGGGTCAAAGGTGCAGCCCTGGCTACAGTTATTTCTAAATTTGTTTCTTTTATCTATATATTAATCTATTTATATAGTGGTAAAAGTTCATTGAAAGTAAAACTACGCCACTTAAAACCTAAAATGCATATCGTAATCGAAATACTTACTGTAGGGTTTGCAGCTTTTGCCAGGCAGGTTACCGGGAGTGTTGTAGCTATTGTAGTAAATAATTCTTTGAGGTTTTTTGGTGGAGATATGGCTTTAATAATTGTAGGTATACTTCACCGGGTTACTATGTTTGTGTTTATGCCCTTATTTGGGGTAGTTCAGGGGATGCAGCCTATAGTAGGATTTAATTACGGAGCAAAGAACCTTGATAGGGTAAAAGAGACAATTAAATTATCGCTTATTATTACTACTGCTATTGCTACCTTTGGGTGGTTAATAATTGAATTATTCCCTTTTATAGTTATAAGTATGTTTACCAGGGAACCAGAAATAATAGAAAAAGGCTCTACTATAATGAGGATAGTTATCTCTGTGATTCCGGTAATCGGTATACAGATAGTGGGAGCAGCTCTATTTCAATCCTTGGGAAAAGCAGTTCCTTCATTGATATTGTCTTTGCTTAGACAAGTTCTATTATTTATCCCTTTAGTTATTATACTGCCACGAATTCTTAGACTTGGACTTTTAGGTATCTGGATTGCCTATCCTGCTGCTGATATTTTATCGGTAGTCCTTACTATATTATTTTTAAAAGGTGAATTGAAAAAGATGAACTTAAGCCTTTGATGAAATTTTTCTCATTTTACATTAATGTATTTCTCGTAAAATTCATTTATGATAGCATGCATATATTTATCCAGTTTTTTAAAAACAAATTTTTTAATCTCTTTCGGAACAATTCCATAATAAGCTTCAGCTATTCCTCCAGCCATACAGGCCAGGGTATCACTATCTCCCCCCAGGGATATGGCTTTGCGAATCGCATCTTCATAATTCTCTGATTCCAGAAAAGCTATGACGGCCTGAGGTACACTCCCTGGACAGGTGGGGTCAAAACTATACCATCTTTGAATGTCTTCTATCCTGTCTCCTAAATTGTAACTAAACTTTTTCTCGATAAATTCTTTTATTTCCTCTTTTTTCTTACCTGTTCGAGCTAAAAAGATAGCAGATGCTACTGCTTGCGCTCCTTTTATCCCTTCCAAATGATTGTGGGTAACCTGAGCGCTCTCTTTGGCCTGTTTTAATACTTCATCCAAATATTTGTAGGCAAACCCTATAGGGCTAACCCGCATAGCTGAACCATTACCCAAACTGTTATAGGGACCTGCTCCCGGGGTAAAAGCCCATCTTATGAAGTATCCTCCATATCCGGCATTAGGATATCTTTTGCAATACTCTCTATAAGTAACTGCAAAATCTTTCTGGTGTAAAATACAATCTGCAGTGGCAATAGTTAGGACTGTATCATCTGTAAAAGTACACAACTGATTAAGAAGCTTAAAATCAGTTCTTTTAATCGGTATTCCCTCATATACCGAACCAATAATATCCCCAGCTATAGCTCCTAACATAATATATTCCCTACCTTGAAAATAAATTAATTCTAAATTCTATCAAAAGTACATAACTTGGCATTTTTATTATTTATCGGATGCGCAGGTCCGGGTTATATTCCAATAACCGATTCTATGTATTTTTAGATGTATCTACCTATTTAAGCACTGGTTTATTCTTATATTTTACTTCAGATTTATGGGGTAAAAATAATTTTTCCTCCGAGATATTTCTTTGTCTTAATATCATAGACCAGTCTAATCCTCTCTCCCTATCTTGCAGTAATAATTCAAAACTAATTCTCTCATGTGCTCCTAAATTCACTGCCAGGAGAATATCATTTAGAGTAAATTCCCTTTCAATATAAAGCAATAATCTCTCCATCTCAATCCTGTAATAATCGCTTATAAAATTAAGAAAGATAATTCTCTCTGGTGCTAACCTAGTTTTGAGCCCTACTTTTTTACCTTTTCCATGGGTTAAAGCCATCTGCATACCATGGGTATTAGGAGGTAATCCTAATATGCTAGCAACTCTACTCCAATCACCTTCCCCCTTCCGCAGGACAAAAATCAAAGGAAGTGGTCTCCGGCTTTCCCCTGAGAAAAATAAAGCAGTAACAATATCTTCGGGATAAAATCCTCTCTGACGATAGTCTAACATTAACTTAGTATCTATTCCAAAAAATTCTCCAGCAACTGCCATTTTAAGCCTATCCAGCTTTAACTCCCCTTCCTCAAAGGAAATAGTTGGTGAAAAACTAAAATCTATACAGTAAGCACTACCTGCCATCAAAACCAGAATGAAGCCCAACAACAAAAAACAATGTATCATTCTATTCGAATATTTAATGTTCGAATTTTTTATTATCTTCTCCATTTTATTGTTATCCTCCTCATTTTTTAATCTAAAAACATTTTTACTATTTAATATTATACCAAATTTTACTTAGCAGTTATATTATTTTTTGTTTAGCTTAGAATGGTCCTTCTAAATATTTAGAAAGGATTTGTCCAGGGTCATCAAAGGATGCTGATAGTGTCTGTTCCATAAAGAATCAATACTCCGTCAAGACCTTTTTGAAGTTCTTCTACTATAACAGAAGTAATTATTACCCATTGTTCTGGATGAAGATTAGAACTATCTTCCCCTGGCATTCCTAAAGGTTCCTCACAGATTGCTTCTACATTTTTTCCTGATAAAATTTTTCTATATAATTATGCAATGATTTAAAGCTTTTATTGCTCGGACTTGTCACCTTCCCTTTTCCATGAAAACTACTCACTATAGTTCCTCCGGCAAAAATCACCAAAATTCTCTTTTTCCGCTGCATCTTTACCCCCTCTAAAATTATTAAATATTATGATAAATAGTGACAAAAGGTTATTTCTTGTTTTCTTCATACTTGTCATCTTCTTTATTCTACAAAATTTTTAAAAATCCTCTTTTTGTAGAGATAAAAATGTAAGTAGATTTTTATGTAGCTTTATACTATAATTTTAAAAAAATAAAAAATTAGAAGTGGGTTGTACTATGAAGAATAAAATGAAGATAAGAAATTGTTTTGCCTTAGCATCAAGCACGGCATCAAACCCTACAACAAACATCTCATTTTGTCTATTAGCTGCTTTTATAGCTTGAATTGCTCCCAGAGCCATCTCGTCATTCTGGGCAAATACTGCATCAATTTTTGGTTGGGCTTGAAGGATATTTTCCATAACGCTCATTCCTTTAGCCCTATCAAAATCAGCTGTCTGTTTGGCAGCTAACTTAATATCAGGATATTTTGCAATATACGTATCAAAACCCTGCCCCCTTTCTCGAGCAGCAGATGCACCGGTAATTCCTTCTAATTCTACTACGATTCCCATTCCTCCTAATTGCTCTACTACATAGGCTGCTGCCATCTCTCCTCCTTTGACATTATCAGAAGCAATGTGTAAAGCCACATCTCCACCACTAACACTGCGGTCAATAGTTAATAGAGGAATACCAGCTTTATTAACCTGCTCAACTGCTAGAACTAAAGCATCAGCATCAGTAGGATTTAAGAGAATAACATCAACTTTTTTCTGGATTAAGTCTTCATGAATTTCTATTTTCTTATTCTTATTACCTGCCCTTGATTGGCTTTCTGCAATTCTTTAGGGGAAATTTTAATGAGGGATTTTTCTGAACCACCTCCGGAATATACTACTTCCTTTTCCATTACTTTCGGGTCTATTAAAAAAATAGCTGAATATCCAAAAGAGGGTACACCGCCACAGACAAAACCGATTTTCTCCATAATTTCCTGCGGATTAGCTATCCGTGGACGTTCAATCCCCAGAGCCTTCCCTATTTTTCTAGTGCTAGCTCGATCTTCTCCTTTGACAATAGCTACAATTAGATTCCCTTTTTTATCAACCAAACAGATATTTTTCACAAAATTTTCTGCTGATGCATTGACTGTTCTTGCTGCTTCCTCTACCGAATGACAGGAAGTTTCAAAAGATAAATGTTCTGCTTTGATATGGTTATCTTTAATATACTTCTTAATTTTTTCTTCGTAAGAATTCATTCTCTATAATTCAGACCTCCAAACTACAAATTTAAGGGGAAAACAGTAGATAAAATTAGAACTAATACTACCATAAAAACCGTAAAAAACGTGTCAAAGAATAGATATTTTTTATTACTTATAAATCATATCAAATAATTGGTCTGCTATTTGCTGGTCTAAACTTTTCAGAATTTTATATTCATCCAAAGCACTATTTTTATCCCCCTGAACCAGATAAGCCATTCCTAGACCATAGTGGGCATAAGTATAATCTGGCTGAATACGTATTGCTTGTTTAAAGGCTTCAATGGTTTTTTCATAATCCTCTAATTGACTGTAAGCCCATCCTAAACCGTAATGAGCATCTGCATCTTCTGGATTTTGTTTAATGGCTTCCTTAAAAGCATCAACAGCTTCCTGATATTTTCCCAACTCTCCATAAGCCCAACCTAAATTATAATAAATATAACTATAATTTGGATTAATCCGAATAATTTCCTGATAAGCCTCTACGGCTTTCTCATAATCCCCTTTCTTATTATAGAGCCACCCTAAATAGAAAAAAGCATCAGTATGTTGGGGATTGATCTGGATTACTTTTTTAAAGCTTTCGATAGCTGCCTTATCTCTATTTTCTATTTTTTGGTAAAGCATACCTAATGTATAGTAAATTTCTTCAATAGAATCAGTTAACAAATCTGCAGCCTTTTTCAGGTTTTCAATAGCTTCCGGATATTTTTCTACTTCTTTATAATTCATCCCTAAATGGTAAAATGCCTTACCATAATCCGGTTTGAGTTGAATGGCTTTTTTTAAAACTTCAATTGACTTATTATGCTCCCCAATTTCTTCATAAGTAATTCCTAAACCATAATAAATTTGAGCATCATTGGGAGCAAGAAGTAAAGCTTGCTTAAAAGCTGAAATAGATTCATTATATCTTCCTAATTCATAATACACTAATCCCAGACCATAATGGGCACTGGCAAAATCTGGTTTACTACGAACCGCTTCTTTAAAAGCTTCTAATGCCTTATCATTTTTTTGAAGTTCCAGATAGGAAAGACCTAATTCATAATATGCAGAACTATAATGGGGTTTTAAGTTGGTAGCGTTTTTGTAGAAGATTACTGCTTTTTCAAATTGATGAGTAACTCTAAATATTTTTCCTATTTGGAAATGTGCTTCTGCATGTTTTGGGTCTAATTCGATAATTTGCTGGAAATAAATAAGTGCCTTTTCGAATTGTTTTTTATTTTCTAATAAATCAACACCCTGAAAGTACAGTTCTTCTATTGACTTATCCTGACTAAAACAGAGGATATTGACCGAAGCTACAAAGATAATAATCAAGGGCAAAAAAATAATTAATTTATATAGATTCCTCATCCCCCACCCCCTATTCATATTACCTAATATTTTGTGTAGGGCAGATTAGCGATAATTGGTATATTTTTAAAGGGACAATTCTTGCAGAATATTATTTGTTACTATTGTATTACTTTCAAACAAATAGTGTTTACACTGCCCACTCTTCTCTATAAAGAATAATACTATCTATTGGAGGAAAGGTAAAGTATATTTATGCCTATCATCTAACAAAAATGAAAATATAGACCCTTTTTTGATTTTTTTCAACCCCTGTCACCTCCCTTTAATGTTGGTGGTTATTTGCGAATTTCATCTTCAATTGCCTTTTCAACTTTTCTTTTTACTTCTTTCCACAATTCTCTTGCTCTCTGTTCTGTTTCATATGATTGTTTAATGAGTAATGAGATTTCTTATTGGACTTTTTTAGAAAGGACTGGAATATATAAATTTTTAATTTGCTCGGGTTTCCAGTGGGTAATTGTTGATCCTCCAATATCTCTTTTTATCTGTAGCTTCCCGATAATTGAATTAATACAAAGGGCTAAATACTCTTTATTAATTTTATTTTCATTAATCTTTAATAGAAAAACACTGCCTGTTGCAATCCGTTTTACGGGTTCCTTCACCATATAAGCTATTCCTTGCACTATATTTTTAGTTAAAAGAAAATCTCCTACTTTAAGTTTGTAAGGTACTTTGAGTTTTTGGAAGTCGAGTATGAATTCCTTAAATTTTGCTATTTTAGAATTATCTTTCAAATATCCCATAAAACTATCATAAGTGGACTGAAAATATTCAGCATCTATACGATGAGCCTTAAATATCTTAGCAAGATTAGCAGTATAAGAAAGTTCATATTTTGATTAGAAACCATTTAGCCCCAGTTTTTCTAAAAGAAGGGTTTCAGCTTGTGAATAAACTGCAATGAACGTTCTAAAAAAGGATATGCCGAACTACCTGTTTTGCTAATCTACCATTTCTCTTTGCTAATCGATAAAGTCTTA
>DOTB01000031.1 GCA_003513845.1 Candidatus Atribacteria bacterium
TGGAATTTATTATAGCTTTGAGGAATGTAGTAATGTCTAAACTAATGAAGATTAAAAACTTGAAGAATTATGGTATCCCCTCTTATATTTTAGATATCTGGAAAAAACATTATTCCCCTTATTTGCTACCAGTACAGGAGGAGGCGGTAAAAAATTTTGGGGTATTGGATTCCCGCTTCCGCGAGAATGATAGACATAAAAACCTTTTAGTGATCGCTCCCACCTCTTCAGGAAAGACCTTCATCGGAGAAATGGCGGCAGTGTATCAGGTAATCCATCAGAAAAAGACCATCTTTATAGTCCCCTCAAGAGCTTTGGCCAGGGAAAAATACTGGCATTTTAAAAACCTTTATGAGTGCTGCGGATTAGAAACAGTCCTCTTCAGTCGAGACCGCAAGGAAGATGATTACCGCCTAATTATAGGTGACTATAAATTAGCGGTAATGTCCTACGAAAAATTTTATTATTTCCTCTTGAAATTCCCCGAATTTCTAACTAGTGTCTCCTTGATAGTAATGAATGAAGTACAGATGATTGATAACCCCAGATGGGGACCTATCCTGAAAGAGGTGATAGACCTGCTGCGGGGAAAGTATATGCCAAATCTCAGGATTATCGCTCTTTCTACCTTAATAGAAAATCAAAAAGCCCTCTTAAAATGGTTTCCCGCTCATCCCTTCATTTCTCATCAGCACCCGCAAGAGATACGCAAAGGGATAGTAAGAAAGGGAGTTTTTAAGTATATCACCTCAAATAAGAAGAAGACTTTCAAAAAAGAAATATTCTTTAAACCAAATGCCGTCCGGGATAATTGTTTTAAAGATTATCTTCTGGAAACAGTAAGATACTTTGTAAATAAAGATGAGCCGACTCTGGTCTTCTTTACTACCTCAGCTGAGACCCGAAAGTGGGCCAAATGGCTAGCTTCTCAATTAGAAACCCCTGCTGCCTCTTCTGCCCTAAGGGAACTTGCGGAAATGGAAGAGACCCTATCCCGGGAGGAATTGTCTGAGCTATTAAAAAAGGGGATTGCCTATTATAGTCAGGACCTTTCCTGGGAAGAGAAAAATTTAGTCGAGACTTACCTCAAAAAGGGAGAGATAAAATTGGTCTGTTCTACTATTACCCTATCAACCGGGGTTCATATGCCTTTTAAGAATGTCATAGTTCCTCAAGATATGTTGAATAATTTTGATGAAAATTGTCCCCATAATTATCGAAGAGGTCTTACCTTTTTCGATATAGAAAATATGAGTGGAAGTGCCAGGGTATCAGGATTTGGTCGAGTAATCTTTTTAGCCTATTCTCTCCTCACTGAGACCATCTTTCATAATCTCTATTTCAATTATAATCATAATTATAATCATTATAGGACTTCAAAAACTCAAATAAAAAAGGTAGATGACCTGCTCACTTTCTTGTTGTACTTACTGTCTAAATATAACTGCCAACCAGAGAAGATAAAAAATTATTTAAGGGAAGGAAAATTTATCTTTCCCGGAAATCAGAATAAATCTGCTGAAAAAGAAGACTGCTTCTGTGGTTACTGGCAGTTTAGCTTTAACCAGGATAATTTAGAGGAAAAGATAGATAATTATCTGAATATTTTAAAAGAGAATAAATTGATTAGAGAGAACAGAGACGGTATCTTATCTCCTACTATCAATGGTACTCTAATTACTGCTAAGAATATCAAGGTAGAAACTTATCTTTTTTTAAAAAACTGGATGAAACATAGTAAGAAGGGGGAAATCAGTGATCTGGAGATACTCCTTCTTTTAGCCTTTAGTCCGAATGGTATGGAAATTTTCCTCCCCTGCTCTTCTTCTTGCCGAGATACTTATAAAAAAGAAAGATATAATCTCGACTGGACAGGGAATTACTGGAACAAACTCCTACAACTGGTCTTTGAACAGGATGAAGAGGATAAGAAGATTTATCAGGACATACTTATATTGAAGAAAGAAAAGGAAGAGAAGTTGGAATGGAAGGATTATCTAGCTTTTAAGAAGACTCATTTACTGTATGACTGGATAAAGGAGAGTAAGGATATTAAAACCCTGGAACAGGAGTATGACCTCTATGGAGGGACTATTCGGAGATTGGTAGATAATTTTTCCTGGCTGACTGATAGTTTGGCAGAAATAGCAGAAAGCGAAGGCTGGGGTAAGGATAGAAAAGATGATTTAAATAAGATAAAGAGGCTATCCAAAAGATTGATTGATGGTGTAGAAGAAGATGGTCTGAATTTATCTCAGTTATATATCCCTGGATTAAGCCGATATTATATAAGAAAATTGGTAGAAGCAGGGTATAGTGATAAGAAATGTTTTAAGGAGACCTCGGAGGAAAAATTAAGGAAGGTACTGCCCGAGAGATTGGTTAAAAGGATTCAAAAGATGATAAAGGAAGAAAAAGAGATTTTGAAGGGTAAAAGACAAAAGATGATGGTTGAGGTTAGAAAATTAGAAGATAGGAAGAGGGAATTAGAAACTAATAAACTTACACCTGAAGCTGGGAAACTAGAACCTGAATTTTATTCTTTAAAATCTGAAACTGAAAATTATAAATCCAGGCTAATAGCTGAAGACCAAGATGTTGCAATTCGTCAACCCCTGCCCAAAAAGAAAAACTATGAGCCAAAGATTATCCTGGAAATTGATCAGCACCGCCCGGATAGGATTATTTTTGAGGAGAAAGAAATAAAACTCACCCCCTTAGCCTTTTCTCTTATCTATTTATTAGCACAAAACCGAGGAAAGGTATTGTCTTATAATTATATCTCGGATACTCTGTGGAAGGAAGACAAAGATGCTACATACCATCGTCTCTGGTATCATCTATCTAATGCAAAAAATAATATTATAAAAAGAATCGGTAAAAATAAAAAAAATCAAAATAAAATCAAAAATCTCCTTAAAGTAATTAGAGGAAGAGGCTTGATATTGAATATTGAGGAAAAGCAATTAAAAATTCTATAAGGCAAAATTTATGTATCTATAATTTTTAACATTATTTCCAATTTTCTCTCTCATTTAAATTTAATTTCACCCTTTTTTCAATCTTATCTTAATCCTCACTTTTAAATCATTCATTATTTTTAAAATCATAAATTTCTTGACTTTTCTTCTTCATTTTTTTTCAAAAAAACCATCCAAAATTACAAAAAATATTCAAAATAATTAATAATTTTTTTAATAGCTTACGATTAGGATTGAAAATAAAGGCTTACAAAAATATTTTTTATCGAATGAAATTAGACTAAAATTTTAACAAAATTAGACTGAAATTAGACTACAAATCAGGGTCTTTTATGTTCTAATAAAAAGGGTTAGCCAAAATAGTCGTTAGTCGTTAGTAGGGCAGGCTCACCTGTCTAGGTAACTGTAGGGCTACGATGTATCTGCCCACATAATTGCTCAATGTCATTGCGAGCGACTATAGGGAGCGTGGCAATTTCAAATGTAGGGGTTCGATTCATCGAACCCGTTTCGGGGCAGATAAATTAGACCCCTACTTTAAATGTCATTGCGAGCCCTGATTTATCAGGGCGTGGCAATCTCATAAGTGTAGGGGCACGATGCATCGTGCCCAGGAAAAACAAATGACCATAAAACAGGGAGGGCACAATTCATTGTGCCCCTACAATAATCTCATCTCAAGCTAACCAAAACTTCTAACAGAAAGGGAAGATATATGGAAAAAGAAAGACCAAATATTAAAACTAAATTATCTGAAGAAGGTTATGTTATTATACCAGCTTATTTTTTAAATAATTGGACCGAAGTATTAGGAACCGGGCCAAGTATGCTGTATATTCAATTACTTAATTACTGTTATAAGGGAAAGGATATAGCCTGGCCTACTTTGACTACCTTAAGTAAGAAGATGCAACTTACTCCCAAGACTATAACCAGATACCAGAAGGTATTAACCAAATATGGCTTGATTAAAAAGATAGTCAAGAGAAAGACTTCTTTAGGAAGTTGTAGGAGAAATATTTACCAAGTTACTCCCTTAGATAAGGTAAAAAATTCCCCCCTTATGAGTAATTTTTTCCCCTATATAGAGGAAAAAATTACCCCTAATATAGGGAAAAATTTACCCCTAAAGCATAACAATATAAACAATACCAATACAACAACAACAAAAGCTGCTGTTGCTGATTTTAAAAAAAGAAAAGGAGAAGAGAAGATGAAAACCCTAAGAGAACAACTAAAGGATTTAGATTTTAAAGAAAGCTTTATCGAGAAATTACTGAAAGATTTTGACCTTAAGAAGATTGAGGAGAAATTAGATCTGTTATTGGTAAGGAGGAATATCCAGAACCCTACCGGCTGGCTCTATGCTGCCTTAAAGAATGATTATCAGGACCCCCAATCCTCTCTGTCCTTCCCGCCATCCCCTTTGTCATTCCCGCGAAAGCGGGAATCCATTAAATCTCCCCACCAGGAGTCTATGAAGCAAGGTAGGGGCACGATGCATCGTGCCCAGGAAAAACAAATAACCATAAAACAGGGAGGGCACAATTCATTGTGCCCCTACAAAATCATAAGTAATGGCAATCTCAGAGAAAATCCTCCCGAACCAGCCTCCCGCCAGAAAGCCCTAAAGGCTATAAGACTCATCCGAAAGAATCTCTCTTCCCTCTCCCCGGGAGGGAGAGGACCAGGCTGAGGATAGAATATATGAGTTTGATTCATCGAACCCGGTAATCGTAGGACAGGCGTCTCGCCTGTTTAGGCAAATGTAGGGGTACGATGTATCGTGCCCCCATAACAGCAATAGTGTCATTGCGAGCCCTGATTTATCAGGGCGTGGCAATCTCAAATGTAGGGGCTTTATTTATCAAGCCCCCCAGAAAGGAGAAGATTAGATGTCTGAACTAAAAGAACTAATTTTACAGGCCAAACAGAAAGACGTAAAGGCAATGGAGGAATTATTTCTAAAATTTAGACCCTTACTAAAATCCCAAGCCAAAAGGTATGCCAGAGCAGGATTAGAATATGAGGAGGTCTTCCAACAGGCCTCCTTACTCTTTATCCTGGCAGTCTATGACTACCAGGAAAAGGAAAGTATTCCCTTTGCCGGCTATGTTAAAAAGAGAATCAATTGGGGGCTGTGGATGTACTATCGGAAATATCTTAAACAAAGAATAGAGATCTCCTCTGGCCTAAAACCAGAAGAACTGAACCAGTAGGACAAGCATCTTGCCTGTCCAGGCAAATGTAGGGGCACGATGTATCGTGCCCCCATAATGGCAATAATGTCATTGCGAGCGACTATAGGGAGCGTGGCAATCTCAACCGTAGGGACCTGTTTCATCAAACCCATAGAAAGGAGAAGATTATTGGATAGATTAGAACATATCTTAATAAAAATCGATCTAAAAGAAGCTTATAAACGACTAACCGAAAGAGAAAAGAAGATTATCACTCTTTATTATCTGGAAGGATATAAAGATGAAGAGATAGCCAAATTATATGGAATCAATCGTCAAAATGTAAATCGTCAACGTAAACGAGGAATATCAAAATTAAAAATATTTTAATTTTTTTTAAATAACTGTAGCGAAATCACCCCTTTTTTGCATCTATATAAATAGAGGGAGTTTTTAGTCAAACTAAAAACAGTAACCAGTAATGAGTAATAAGTAAAAGCCATAAAGATACAAAATTACCTTGTTTATCACTTATTACTCGTTACTTATTACCCTAATTGACCTATAGGTCAATTAGGCAGAAGGGAGGTGATTAATAATGGCCACAGTCGTCATAGTTCCCCGAGATTCATCTTTACAACTAAGACTGGTAGCTGGCACTAATCCTACTACCGGAGCACCTATCATTCAAGCCAAGACTTTTAATAAAATAAAGTCCAGTGCAATCGACCAGGATATCTATGATGTAGCTACTGCCTTGGTAGGGCTACAGAAGTACCCGGTAGATGAGATCAGACTGGAAAAAGAATCCCAATTAACTGAATAGTCGTTAGCTCAAAAGAAAGTAAATATTTAAAAATAAATCAATCAATCAACCTTCCCTAATTGGCAATGGTCAACCATATTTATGAATTGGTCAATTGGTGGATTGGTGAATTGGTCAATTGATAAGGAGGTGAAAACAGATGGCTACCACTTTAGGACAAGTAACCACATATAAGAGATTGTATATGCAGTTTAGAGATAGTGCAGGAAAATCGGTAAACCTTACCCTAAATAACCCTAAGACTGTAGAGGATGGAGATTATGTGGATTTTGCAGCCCAGGATACCGCTATTGAGGGGGTAATGGATACCATCATTGCCAAGAACATCTTCCATAATAATGGTAATGACTTAGTAGCTAAAGTCAATGCTCGAATCCTTGATTACAAGTCTACTGATGTTATGGATGTATAGCTCAGGGGCTACCACCCCTTGGCGGTTAGCTGGTTAGCTAGTTTACCAGTTAAGTTCCTGGGGGAGGTAACTCCCTCAGGAACAGATATGTAGGGGTCTGATTCATCAGACCCGAACAATAATGGGTCGGATAAATCCGCCCCCCTACCCTAAAAGTCATTGCGAGCGACTGAAAGGAGCGTGGCAATCTCTTAAAAACTATTTTCGACTGAAAGGAGAAAATTATATGTTAGAAACAATTTTAAGTAAATATCTATTAAATGCCTTACTTATTGCTATCGTCTCTCTCGGTTATGGTCTCTTAAAAAACAGATTAGGAGAAGAGAGAGCTAACACCATTAAAGAGGCCATTCTCTCGGCTATGCTCTGGGCAGAAGAGGAATTGGGTATAGGCAATGGGAGTAAGAAATGGGAGATAGCCTGGCAAAAGCTTATAGAGATATTAGCCGAGAAGAATATCAGCCTGAGAAAGTCAGAGGAGAAAGCGGTAAAGACGATGATGAAAGCCAATATTGGGAAGATTAACCGACAGACCTATGATGTCTTATTGAAGAAAAAACTTTTGAAAGACAAAGGTCCTGTTCAGCAGGCAATCCCCCTAAACTAGCCATTGTTTAATAATTGTCGGTTGGATAGGCGTCTCGCCTGTCTACAATGTCATTGCGAGCCCTGTTTTATCAGGGTGGTACAATCTCTACTGTAGGGAATCGATTCATCTAACCTGTCTTTTTGAGTCGGATAAATCCGTCCCCTACATAATTAGACAATTGGTAGATTGGAGAATTGGTAAATTAACTAACGACTGAAAGGAGTTAGTTCTTATGCAGATGTTAAATGAAGTAAATAACATCGATATTGCTCCTTACTTTAAATTATCTGAATTTGCCTGCCCCTGTTGCCGACAGGTGATCTTACACCCTCTACTCTTAAAGAAACTCAGTAAGTTAAGAGAAACAGTTAATAGACCTCTCTACATTACCTCTGGCTATCGCTGTCTCGGGTATAATCGGAAAGTAGGTGGGATAAAGACCAGTTATCACCTTCTGGGTCTGGCCGCAGATGTTAGGGCAAAAGGGATGTCTGCCCTTGACCTTTTAGAATATGCGGAGATTATCAATTTTTCGGGAATCGGTTTTTACGAGAAGAGGAATTTCCTGCATCTGGATGTCCGACCTACTAAACAGAGCCGCTGGAGGGGATAAAATAGTCGTTAGTAGGAAAGAAGTTAAGATAAGAGACGTAGGGGCACGATGTATCGTGCCCAGGATAAACAAATGACGATAAAGCAGAGAGGGCACAATTCATTGTGCCCCTACAAAATCATAATAAACAATAATGTCATTGCGAGCGACTATAGGGAGCGTGGCAATCTCATAATTTATTAGATTGCTTCGTCGTTACACTCCTCGCATTGACATTTTGAGATTGGTATATTGAATTAAAGGAGGGAATATATGGATATAAAGACATGGTTAGATATAATTGCTAACCAGGGCTTCCCTATTGCCTTATCAATACTCTTAATTTTTCGTATCGACAGATTTATGCAGGAGATAGTGACTGCCCAGAAAGAAGGCTATCGGCAAGTCCTGGAAAACACCAAGGAGATACACAATACTATCACTACTTTAAATCAGCAGAACCGGGAATATTATTCCTTGCGCTTCTCAGAAGTACAGAAGGAACTCTCTGGAATGAAGGTAGAACTGGGGAAAATTGAATAATTTGGGGTAATAATAAGAGCCAGGTCTTTTAAATATCAATAGATCTGGCTCTTATTATTTAAAACACTATTTCTCTTCTATTTTTCTATGTTCTATTTAAATATTTTTGACTCAATCATTCTGGAAGAGATTCTGGTATTTTCGATAATGGTACATCTATGTATGTTATTTCGCCTGCTGTTACTACAATTTCATATTCCTCAGAGTCAAGATAACCTTCTGCTGACACATTGAGTGTATATGTTCCAACTGGAAGCTGGTCGAAAGAAAATAGACCATCTTCATCAGTTATTATGGAGCTTTCGAAAGTATATATATTACTGTATAGACTAACAGTTACATTTGCTTCGTTAATTGGTAAACCACTTTCTAAATCTAACACGCTCCCTGATATTGCCCCAGTTTCTTCAAATAATAGTATTACATTAACTTCTGTATCCTTATCTGCTGCCACTTCAATGCTTTCTGAATACTCATTAAAGCCATCAGCATATACATTTAAAATATAGTTGCCTTCTGGAACATTATCTAAACTGAATGTTCCTTCTGAGCCTGGTTCTTCCGAAGTTGAAGTAGTATTATTAAAGATGTATTCTCCACTAGAAAGAATTACGCTCGCACCACCTATTCCTATAAACCCCAAATCTCCTCCATCATAAGACACAGTTCCAGAAACTGAACCTGAACTCTCGGGAAGCTCTTCTTCTGAATAAGTTTCAACTACCATACTAATAACCGGTTTTAATTTATATTTTCCATTACCTGTTTTTATTACAGATTTTTTAGCATCAAAATCTATAGTTAACTTAGTAATCATACCTGCAATAATTTCAAAAGGATGATTTAATTTTATTCCCGTTTGATAAACACTGGGGATTTCAAGAGGTTCTGTTGATGTTGGCTTTTCTGATCCTTCTGATCCTTCTGATCCTTCTATTACTATCCAAGCATCTTCTTCCTCACCAACCTTTAAATAAAGTCTGAGTTGAGTATATTTATTCGGTTCAAGTTCTAATGATGCTAATAGTATAGAAACATCCTCTAATTTTATAAGGTCAACCAACAGACCTTCATCCCATTCCTTCAATATTATCCAAGACCCTTCTCCTTCTTCTCCTTCTTCTTCCCCTTCTTCGCCATCAACAGCTATATGCCCTTCTATTTTAGAAATTTTTATATTTATTTCTGAATAATCTCCCGGTGCATCAGTAAGATAAATTTTTAGTGTTCCCTTTCCTGCTGTCACTCCATCCGTTTGAGTTGGAGAAGTTGAATCATTTTCAGTCCCCGGAGTCACCAAATCACTTGCACATCCTGAAAGAAAAATAATAGCCAGCACTAAAAATAATGTTAAACCAAAATACTTTTTCATCATTCTTTCCTCCTATTTTATTTAATATTTTTTAAAAAATAAAAAAAGTCGGCAGTCTGGCGGTCATAGCAATAAATTGCCTTAGACCCATAACTTTGCGTCCTACCTTTTCAGATAGTTTGCCTTTATCAACTTTTTAAAGCTAATTATTCAATTTTTATACTATTTAATAATATACTACACTTATTTTAAAAATCCTTCTTTTTTTAAAATAATTTTGAAATTTTTATTGATATAGGAGTAAGGTCTTCACATTTGACATTTCTTAATTTTTTAATAGAAACAAAGATGTCCTCTGTCTTATAAAATTAAATGAAATGAAAAGATAGAACTTATCCCTATCATTTTTTATAAGCCCTTATACTTATATCGCAAATATATAAGTTCTTAGCCTTATAAAATAGGTTAATATTAATTAATGTATGCAGAATAAAAGAAGCCTACTATAAACGAGATTTTTTATTGAACTTTTATAAGTGTGGTAATATATCTAAATTATAGTCGCATTTACTGAACGCAGTGCGAACCTATTTTGAGACATCAATAACAAATATTTAATCTTTCCGATTCGGCTTTCGTCTGCCTTCCTGCCTGCACGGCAGGAAGGCATCCTTGCGTCCTCAACCTCGTAAAAAATCTTTTTTTATTTAAGAGCGTGCCGAACATTTTTTTAATTTTTAAAAAGGAATTATTTTTGCTCGGTCTCGTCCGCCTTTACCCTTAATCAAAGAAGCAAATATTTCTGTCGGGCAGAGAAACCGAATCTTCTCCCCACCCTCCTGCAGTCTCGGTGCTCGGACTTCATCCCGACTTTGTCGGGATTCCGTTGCCTGTGCTCCGAGCCTGCTCCCCCTTTTTGGGCGAAGCAGGAAGAAAAAACAAAATTCTTCTTTCCGCCACCTTCTTTTTTGGGCAAATTTTGGGTGGGGGCAAAATTTGCCTATCAGTTCTAAACTTGGTATCAAAAAACTACTTTCCCCAAAAATTCATACTCCTAACGTTCCCATCATATACGAGGTTTCAGCGTAGACGAAATTTGGTTGAACGAAGTGAGCCGTATATATTGTGTTATCTGCTGTTGCGGGCATTTCCACTCTCAATACTATTACTTTATTACTTGAATTTTGAAAAATACGCATCAATTTCTGGTCTTAATTCTATACCTACTCTTTCAAAACAATTTAATAATTCTTCATAAGCACCATCATTCCCGAGAAAGTCCCACAACTCTTCTGCAACTTTCAATTCATTATCCAAATCTAACATACCTTTCAATGTCCATCTTTCATAAGGTCTTGGTTCGTATGGATTATAAGGAATTGCGATATATGACTTTACCTTTGCACTTGGATTTTTCGCTAGAAAAATTGCTACCCATTCTAACAATGTTCTTTTGAAATCTTTAAAATTGCTGATATTTGGTTTTGTTGTTTTCAAGTCAAACAAATAGACTGTTCCATCCGCTCTTTGGACAAACAAATCCACTTTTACAGTTTTTAATTTGTTCATTGTACCCTTGCTGCAAACTTTTCTTATTCTTTCAATTTCTTCCGTCTTATTTGGATTTTTCCCAATTGTAAGTTCGTTCATAATATGTTGAATTTCAGACTGAGCTTGTTCACTAATAGTATCACCGACCACATACTGTTTTTGTGCAAATTTAAAGTTCAGACTTGCTATCGTTTCAGCCACAGGTTCAAAAATAGATGTTCCAAAAGTAGTATTTAAAGAATGAATAAAAGAGAATAATGCCATTCTATCCCTACCAAGTAAACGATAATGAAAAGGCATATTTTTTGTTTCTGGATTGTATGTTTGAAACTTTTTCCGTAGGCTATCTTTGATGGTATTCTCGATTAATCTTATTTGTTCCTTTGTAAGTGACATTCTATCTCTCCTTTAGATGGAATATTGTTTCTGCATAGGCATTAGATCTATCTTTTTCCACTCTATTTAACACAGGACGCATAAATCTATTAATAATCTTCATCTCGGCTAGCTGAGCAATATCAGGATAAAGATTATATTTGTCATTGGCTACTAAAAAAATGTCATAATCTTTTTGAAGATATTTTTTACAATTTCTTAAAGATTCTGCTATACCTTTAACATAGGCATCCCTTGCTTTTTTCCCTTGGCCTTTAGAAAGAGGACCGATTTCTAATTCATCTTTTCGTGTGAATCCAAATATTTCATATGCATATGCATGCTGTTCGTGATAATCAATAAGTCCAACATAAGGTGGACTTGAGAAAATACCTTTAATCTTTTGTTTCAGCAAAATTTTAGCAAACTCTGGATTCCTTTTTTTGATTTCTTCATAAATATTTAAGGTTCTGCTATCCCCTGTCAAACAGACTTGAAATGTTTCGGTTCTTAATTTATCAAATTGTTTAAAGCGATTTAATGTGTCTATAGTATATCTTTGCCACCACCCTTTAATGGAAAAAATCGGTTTGCATATTTTTCCGTGTTTCTTGCAGTAATATGTAGTTGTGACAGGCTCTTTTAAGGTTGCTAAATCAGCATGAGTAGTTGCTCTGCAAGAGCGAACGGTTCTGCTTAAGATTATTGCTAATATTTTTTTAATATCCTTATTATCTATTTTTTTCAGTTCCTTAAATACAAAATCGATTTCTTCTCTTACTGGAAATAAGAACCACTTATCTAAGAAGGAACCATCTTTATCTTGTTTAATTTTAATTTTATATTTTTCCACTAAATCATAATAAATACTTAGAAAATTTTGTTCTTTATCTTTTGCATATTCTTTTTCGTTAATCTCTCCTTTTCTTACTTTCCTTTTATATTCTGGCGATGGGAAATATTTGTAATTAAATTTTGCAAGTTCTGAAAGTAGATATTCTTCAAAAGCAATATTATTTCTTGTTTTCTGAAAGTCTTCCAAGTTTAATGTGATATTGCGAATAGCTTCCCTAATCTCTGGGATATTATGTCTTTCAACTTTAGCGTTACTAATCATTGCATTAAACGCAGAAATGTCTACACCAATGGCATGCATTCCTAATTCATTTGCTTGAACTAATGTTGTTCCACTTCCACAAAATGGATCAAGTACTATATCACCTTTATTAAAATATATTTTTTGCTTGAATTCATCGGTATGAGAATCAAGAAAATATTCTACTAATTGAGGAATAAATTTACCTTTGTAAGGATGCAATCTGTGAACGTGCTTTGTTCTTTCTGATTCTTTGTACTCTACAAAGGATAAATGCCAATTAAGGTCATCACCTAATTTCTTTTTCCATTGCTTTTCTTTGTCATAAGAGTCGTAATAATCTTTAAGTTCTTTAATATTTATCAAAGGATTACCATTACTCCCATACTTTTTTATTCTTCCGTATTGGAGTAAATATGAAATATTTGATATTGTAACTTTGCGATTTAAATATTGTGAAGCCCATTCGCTGGCTTCTTTTAGATTGTTTAGTTTTTTTTCTTCTTTTCCAAAAAGTGTTAGTTGATTCATATCTGATTACCTTCAATTAGTTTTTATGTATAACATACCTTAATATTTGATTTTTTTCCCTTGCCCGCAATTGCAGATAACGTGTCCAGCATAAAAGAATTTTTTGCGAAGCAAAAATTTGGGTGAGTGCCGTAAGGCACGAACCTTTTATGCTTTGTTAGCTGAAGTTGGCTCATCTTTGCTTGAACTCAGTCAAATTTGCTAAGAATTTTTCAATTTGTTTTTCTTCTCTAAAAAATCCTCCACCGAATTCCCCCGCCCATTCCTCATACTCTGCTTTTTTCTCGTATGAGGGCAGGGCATCCATTGCGACCCTCTTTTCGATGTGAAAATAATCTGCGAACCTATCAATATAGACCGTAAATCGCACACCTTTTTCTGAATCGCTCTCTTTAGGCAAAATACTAAAAATTGTATTTCTCGATTTTCTTTCACCCATGATACCGATGAATGCAATACTGCTCATCGTTGTGACGCTTTGATCGAAACATTTTGACAATTCTACAACAATTCTTTTGTAACTATCGCCAATGCCGTTCTTTTCAGCTATCTCTTGTAGCTCCTCGTAAGACAATGGCGGCTTTCTTTTCGAAGTGGATTTTGTCTGTATTCTGTATTCGGCTTCGCTCGGCTCAATCAAAAATACTTTTGCTAAAAATTCTCTTCCTTCTTCATTCTGAAAGTACTGAAAAGTAATTGCGTTTATCCCAACGCCGTAAGAGTCCGAAAGATATTTGATTATCCTCTCGGAACTGCTATCTATTTCGGAAGCTACAACCAGCATTTTGTGATGTTCGTTCAAAATCTCCGGGATTTCTGTGCCAAACTTTCTCTTGAAGGCTTCTTCAAGAGGACCTTTATCACCAAGATATCTATTGGCAATTTCAGTTATTTTCTCGTTTGACAAATCTTTTGTCCAAGATGCGTAATCTAATACTTGTGCAGTTATTTCTCTTGGAGTCTTATCACGTTTCAATTCAACGATGAGAATATCACCATTGTATTCAATGCACAAAAGGTCAATGATTCCCCCAAATCCTGTTTCTACCTGCCTGCCAATCACTAATAAGTCATTGGAAATTATTGAAATATCTTTTTCCAGCCAATCCTCTAATCGCTCTTCTAGATCAAGCTTTGATTTGCTGATTTCCTTTAATGTGTCCCTATCAATGATTTCCCATACTTTTACATCTTGTGGCATTGTATCCTCCAATTCTTATGATGAGCCAATTTCTGCTAACTTAAAATAACCGAAATACTTCGTTTATGCTCCAAAATTGGCATATTTTGCGAAATACTTCGTTTATGCACGACTCTAGGTGAAGCCTCAAGTTGTAACTTTTTGCTGTTTTCATTTCTTTCCAAAATCCAAAGGGCTTTTAATCCGTCCTATATCCCGCTGGCTAACGTAAGTATAAATTTCTGTTGTTTTTGAACTCTTATGGCCAAGTAACTCTTGAATATACCGTAAATCTGTACCACCTTCCAAAAGATGGGTAGCAAAACTATGGCGCAATGAAGCATATAATCTCTGATATGTTTTTCATCAAGCTCTTTTGGGTCTTTTGCAAAGTAGTTAATGTATCGTTCAATATGGTGTAGATATGCTTTTTGGGTTTTCTGGCTATATCCCTTTAATTTGAGCTCCTTCTTTACTACCTCTGTAATCCTGGCTTGGTTTGGTACTTGTTTATCAGATTTTTGTTCAAAAGGAACTTGCAAGGTAGAGTTTACATAGATATTTTCATTCTTAAAAACCGACAAAATCTTTTTTAAAATATCTTCCGAATGGGGAAAACTCCAATACTTTTTATCCGGGTGCCATCTATGGCCCTCAATGGATTTAACCATAGCAACAAATTTAGGGTCATACGAAAAAGTAACGATAATTTTGCCTTCCTTTATATCTTTACTGATTCTTACGCTTGCCATAAGTTTATTTTATTAAGTCCTCTATACTTATACCTAACGCTCTAGCAATCTTTGCTACTGTCTGAACAGAAGGTTTTTTAACAACATTGGACTCTAATTTTGTTAAGGTAGTGTAAGGAATACCAGCCTTCCTTGCAAGACCATCTTGTGTCAAGCCTTTCTTCTTTCTAAATTTCTTTACATTATCGCCAATCATATTTTATCCTCGACTTTGTTTCCATATATTGATAGCATAGTTAGAGTAACCCTCTTTTACATTCAATATTATACTAAATCTAAAATAATTTTGCAATAAAATTTTGTGCGTTGTCCAGGAAATACTATACAATTTTTAAATTATGGCTATTCTCAGTATATCAAAAAAGTATTAGAATTAGTAGAAATAAATCCTGATAAGATAGAATGGAAATTATATGAAGACTGGACAGAAAAAATGCTTGCTCAGGTTTATGTGTGGGAAAAAGAACAAAGTCAGTCTTCGCAGTCTTTTGCTTATGAAGAGCGAAGCCGAGCGGAAGCGAGACTGAGCGAGCCTCAATTTTCCGCAAGAAAATCGCCAAGTTTCGTTTGGTCGGGGCGAGAGGACTTGAACCTCCGACCCCCTGAACCCCATTCAGGTGCGCTTCCAAACTGCGCCACGCCCCGACTTTATACATTATACTAAATAGTTATTATTATGGCAATAATTTTTTATCCGCATTATTAGATTATTTATTGGGAAAGTTGTCTTAATTATATTCGGGATATCTGTCCTACTTTTGTAGGGGGCGGATTTATCCACCCCGGAATAAGCGGGTTCGATGAATCAAACCCCCTACAGTTGAGATTACCACGCCCTGATAAATCAGGAGAGTGGGCGCGATGTATCGTGTATATATTAATGACATTGAATGATGCTGGTTGATAAACTATAGTTTGATGAATTTTTTCCCTTCGATTTCTTTTATTAAATCTTTTAGTTCAAGGTTTAGCAATATTTCGCTAACTTTACTGGCAGATAGTTTACTTGCCTCAATAATTTCGTCTATTTGAACAGGTTCATTATTAATTATTTTATAGACAGTTTTTTCTTCTTCTGATAGAGAATATTGATTTATATTTATCTTCTCACCTTCTGGTTTTTGATTCAATATAATAGAAAGTTCTTCTAAAATATCCTGAAAATTATTCACTAATTTTGCTCCTTGTTTTATCAGGTTATGGGTACCTTTTGATAAAGCAGAGGTTATATTCCCGGGAACCGCAAATACTTCCCTGCCCTGTTCAAGGGCAAAATCAGCAGTTATTAAAGCGCCACTCTTCTCTGCTGCCTCTACCACTACAGTCCCCCGGCTTAATCCACTGATAATACGATTCCTGCGGGGGAAATTCTGCCTTTCTGGTAGAGTAGAAAAAGAGAACTCAGTTATTACTGCACCTGATTCCTCAATCTCTCTTGCCAGTCTTCTATTCTCAGGTGGGTATATATGGTCAATTCCGCAACCCAATACCGCTATTGTTCTGCCCTTTACGGACAATGCTCCTCGGTGAGCAGCTGTATCAATTCCTCGAGCCATTCCACTAATTATAGTTAACCCAACTGAGGCTAAATCTTTACTTAAATTTTCAGCGACCATTTTTCCATAATAGGTAGCTTTTCTTGAACCTACAATAGAAATAGAATTTTTATCATCCTTTATGATGTTTCCTTTGAAGTATAATAAAGGGGGCGGATCATGGATTTCCTTTAGATTTTCTGGATATAAGTCGTCTTCTATAGTCAAAACTTTGGTCTTGTATCTGTCTAATAAATCTAATTCTCTATTTAAGTTAATATTACTTTTCTTTTCGAAGATTCTTGAGGATATTTTAGGGCTTAAATTAAGAACTTTTGATATTTCTTCTGATTTTGCCTTCCAGGCATTTTCAGCAGTACCAAAATGTTTTATTAATTGGTAAAATCTTTTTGGGCCTATATCGGACATTTTGTTCCAGGCCAGCCAATATTTTAATTGTTGTTCATTCACCTGATATTCCTCCTCGATTATTGGCGGGTTCGATAAATCGAACACCTACAGTTGAGATTGCTACACCTTGATAAATCAGTAAGGAGGGCACGATGCATCGTGCCCCTACAATTGAATCTTATTTCCTTTACGCAATACGCAATATTCTATACGCAATACAAGAATACTAGTAAGTTCCTTTGCTGACCAACAAATTTACCGTTTTATCATTTATAGTTACCTTCCCTGGCTCAGGCATCTGAGCAATTACTTTATCTTTAGGTATGGAAAAATGAGAAGCATAAGTAATCTTACCCAAAGTTAATCCATTTTTTTCAATAATGGCGATAGCCTCTTTCAAATCTTTATTTCTGAGATCGGGGATATTAATCGTAAATAATTTACCCCCTTTACTCACTACTATATTTACTTCCCTCTGTTCTTTGACTTTGGAACCTGCAGCTGGGTCTTGTTTAATGATACAGTTCTTCGGAACTCTCTCATTAAATTCTTCACCAGAGATATATATCTTTAATCCAGCATTATATAATTTCTCCTGCGCAACTTCCAATTCATCACCAACCACTTCGGGAACAATAGTATCAGGAACATAGAATACATTTTGAAACACAAGAAAAGCACATACTATCCCTGCTCCTACTATAAATATTATAAAAATTATAGTCGCAAAGGTTTTAAAAATATAATTAAATATTCTCCCTATCCAGTTCATCGATTGACCTACTCTTTTCTCATCATTTTTGCCATAAAGAATCCGTCTAAATCTGAATTAGAAAGCCCAGGATATATCTGTAAAAATTTCTTCTGGTCTGATTTATAAACTTTTAATCCTCTTTCCTTAATAAAATCAGTCAAATCTTCTAATTCAAAATTAGGATTTTTGGCTAAAAATTTCTGGACTATCTCTTCATTTTCTTCTGGCTCAGTACTACAAGTGGAATATATTAACTTTCCACCAATTTTTACGTATTTTGAGGCAGTAGATAATATTTGTAACTGTAACCGGGATAATTTTTGAAATCTATCTGTATTGAAGGATTGCCATTTTAAATCTGGCTTTCTCCGTAAAACTCCCAACCCTGAACAGGGAACATCTGCTAAAACTTTATCTGCTTTTCCTAAAAAATCTAAATTTAATTTAGTAACATCATTTTGTAAGGTTTTTACTATATCAATCCCCAATCTTTGACAATTTTCATCCACCATTGATAATCTTTCCTGGTTAGCATCAAGAGCTAAAATTGTACCTTGGTTATTCATTAATTGGGCAAGATGGGTAGTCTTCCCTCCTGGAGCACTGCACACATCGATTACCAACTCTTCAGGTAAAGGATTTACTAAGTAAGAGACTAACATTGAAGCTTCATCCTGGATTTGAAATAACCCTTCCTGATAAGCAGGAAATTTGGTAATATTCGGAAGGCCTTTGATATATAATGCCTCTTGGGCAAAAATACCTTCTTTCACCGATATATTTTTTTCTTCTAAAGCCTTTTTTAAATCAGAACGAGATATCTTCAAGGTATTAGTCCTGATTACCAGTGGGGGTATCTTATTATTTGCTTCACAAATTTTAATAGTATTCTTAAATCCGAATCTTTCCAGCCAACGCTTAATTATCCAATAAGGATGGGAATAGACTATGGATATATATAATGCAGGTTCTTTATCTTTGTCTGGCCAGTAAATACTATCTTTGTTTTGGTTTATGTTTCTTAAAATACCATTTACGAATTTAGCTAATTTAGAATTTCCATATTTCTTTGCCAGTTGGACTGATTCATTGCCAACCGCATAATCAGGAATCCTCTCTAAAAATAATAACTGATAGACTCCCATTCTCAAGATATTCTTTATCCAAACTGGTGTTCTATCAAAATCTTTTTTAGTAAATTGGGATATTATCCAGTCTAATTTATTCCTGTTTCTTACCACTCCATAAGTTATTTCATTGATTAAAGCTGCATCCCTTATATCAACCTTTTCTTTTTCTAAAATTTCGTTTAGTATAATATTAATATAGCCCTTTTTACGGTGGATTTTTACTAAAATATTTAAGGCAATTTCTCTTATCTGGTCAACTTTTACTTTGCCTATGTCCATTAGTTTAATCTATTTTTAACTCCTTCTATCTCTTAATACTATAAGTCTTAACAGTTGCAATACCGCAACTGCCGCAGCAGCCACATAAGTTAAAGCAGCAGCATTCAGGACCTTTTTAACAGAATTTATTTCTGCTTCAGAGATAATATTTCCTTTAACTAACAGAGTAACTGCCCTCTTGCTGGCATTAAATTCAATCGGTAAAGTAACTATTTGAAATAAAACTGCCAAAGAAAAGGCAATAATGCCGATATCCATTAAACTGGGGATACTAAATAGAAATCCCAGCAGGAACAGAGGTACAGCCATACGTGAGCCAATATTAGCAACAGGTATCAGATTGCTACGAAGAGCAAGGGGAAAATATCCTGCGGAATCCTGAATAGCATGGCCTATTTCATGAGCTACAATCCCCTGAGCCGCCAATGACCTACCATAATAAATATCTTTGGATAAACCCAATTTTTTCTGTCGAGGGTCATAGTGGTCAGAAAGACGTCCCTCTATCGGTTCAATCTTAATATTTTCTAAATTGCTTTTCATCAACAGCTCCTCGGCTACTTCCCTTCCGCTTAATCCGTTTTTGGCTGATATTTTTGAATATTTTGCATAGGCAGTTTGTACTTTATATTGAGCATAAAGAGTTAGAATTATAGCTGGTATTAAGATAATCATTGTGCTGTCGAAAAAAAACATAAAATCCCTCCTATTTTTACCATTATAATACATCGTGCGCCCGTTTTCACATATACTATTTTACGTACCCAATACTTCTCCCACTTTGATTTTATATCCATTGACAAATTGGTTCGCCGTCATTTCTTTTGAACCTGCAGGAATCAGCTTTAATATTTTTATAATCCCTTTATCACCGGTAGAAATTAGCAAGCTATCTTTTTCTATTTTAATTACACTACCAGGAATTGAGGAACTTGCTTCGAGGCTATCGGGATAATTTTCTAAAAACCCTGCCCTGGTAATCTTGAGCTTCTTCCTTTTATAACTGGTAAAGGCACCAGGGTAAGGAGTAGTTCCTCTTATTAAACTATATACTTTTTCTCCCTTATTGTTCCAGGTTATTTCTCCATCCTGCTTACTCATCTTCCTCGCATAAGTCGCTAATTGATTATCCTGGGGAATTCGTTTTATCTTCCCCTTCTTTATTTCTTCTAAAAATTCATTAATTACTTCTCCACTTAAGTTAGATAATCTTTCCCTGAGTTCACCATAGGTTTCATCTGGCAAAATGGTTATTTTTCTTTGATAGATAATATCACCTGCATCTACCTTTTCGCTCATAAACATAAAGGTAATTCCAGTCTCTTTTTCGCCATTAATAATTGACCAATTAATAGGAGATGCTCCTCGATATTTAGGTAGTAACGAGGCGTGAATATTTATACAACCTATCCTGGGGATATCCAAAATATCTTTAGAGAGAATTTGTCCATATGCAACTACTAAAATAATATCAGGATTAAATTTTATTATCTTTTTTATAGATTCCTCATCATTAATATTTTCGGGCTGAAATACTTCTACCCCCCTATCCAGGGCTATTTTTTTAATGGGGGTGGGTAATATCTTTCTGCCCCGCCCCTGGGGACGATCCGGCTGAGTAATTACTTCTACTATATTTTCTTTACTGTCTAATAGTCTCTCTAAAACTGGCACCCCAAATTCTGCAGTTCCTATGAATATAATTTTCAAAATGAAGATCACCTCTTCTTTTTTAATTTTTAATATTGAATTTTCTTTGCAATTCCAATGCTCTAAAAAGTAATGTAAGGGCACGATTCATCGTGCCCCTACAACCCAATTATAAATAACAATTCTAAAATTACTATAAAATAACTTGCGATACACCATATATTATATTATGTTTTTGAGTATTTTTTAGCTTTTTGGGAAATAACCATATTCTTTTTTGCTAATTGGTTTAGCAGCAACTGTCTTTTTGTCCTTCCTATCCTATCGATAAATAAAGTTCCTTCTAAATGGTCAATTTCATGTTGTAAAGCTCTGGCTATCAAATCTTCTTTAGTGATTTTAATCTGCTCCCCATCCAGATCTAAAGCTTCTACTGTTACTTTGGAAGAACGCTTAACATTGGCATATATATCAGGAAGACTTAAACAACCTTCCTCAGCAATACTCTCTCCCTCTTTATCCACAATTTTAGGATTTATTAAAGCTATTACTCCTTCTTCTCCACCATCAACAATAATTATTCTTTTTAACACTCCTACTTGTGGTGCAGCAAGACCTACCCCTGAGGCAGCATACATCGTCTCTGTCATATCCTTTATAATATTTAATATTTCTGGAGTTATCTTTTCAACTGGTTGTGATTTTTCTCTTAAAACCGGGTCTCCATATACTTTAATTTCTAATATTGCCATCTTTTTCCTCCTATAACATCTTTATGGGGTCCACATCTATAGTCAATCTATTTTCTTTATCAAAATAATTGGATACTATTTTATCAAGGCTTTTCTTAATGATTTTATTAAATTTTTCTAATTCTTTTACTTTTATTATGACCTGTGCACCAAAAATATTTCTGAATTTCCAGGCCTGTATATTTTTTGAACCTAACAATTTAAACTCCGGTGTTTCTTCATTTTCACATATTGAATCCAAGTAATCAATTAAAAGTTTCATCTTCTGTTCAACTTGTTCCTTTTCCTTACCCTTAACCTCAATTTTAATAAGATGGGTAAACGGAGGATAATCCAGTTCCTTTCTTAAAGCAATTTCTCTCTGATAAAAATAATCGTAATTCTGTTCTTTCAGAGCAATTATACTATGATGGTCGGGATTAAAAGTTTGGATTATTACCTCTATGGGCGATTCTATCTTTTTAAAAGATGAAATAACCTCATATAATAATTGAAAATTTTTTTCACTTGAACGGTAATCCGGTAAATTCAACAAAGTATCAGCAGAGACAATCCCCACCAAATCTACATTTCTAAAATCAACTTCTTTTATTACCATTTGAGTTCCTATTAATATATCAATTTCTCCTGCTTTAAAATCTTTTAAAAGCTTGGTGTATTGCTCTTTTTGGGCTATTGTATCCTGATCTATACGCTTTATCTTGGATCGCGGAAACATTTTTTTAATTTCGCTTTCCAATCTTTGAGTGCCTACCCCTAATGGTTTAATATCCTCACTGCCACATCGGGAGCAAATTTTTAACATTCTTATCCTTTTTCCACAACTATGACAAACCAATTGAGCTGTATTAAAAAAGTCTAAATGGTAAGAAAGAGTATGATTACAATCAGAACATTTAGGGACAAATCCACATTTACGACAGATTACGAAATTCGAGAAACCCCTTCTGTTTAAAAAAAGAACAACTTGTTTCCTCTTCTTTAAACTTTTTGAAATAGATTCCTGGAGTTCATAGCTTATTAACTTTTTCTTTGATTTTTCCTTATTCATATCTATTAATTTATTTTTTAATAAGCTATTCTCTTTTTTATCTGATATTAAATTTAGCTTTAGATAATTGTTTTTTAGGGTATTCCAATAAGATTCCAGGGAAGGTGTTTCACTGCTTAATATTATCGGAACTTTTTCTAATTCCGCCCTCTTCAGGGCAACTTTTCGGGCATTATATCGGGGAGCTCTTTCCTCTTTGTATAAACCATTATGTTCCTGGTCAACTATGACCAGACCTAATTTATCAAAGGGTACAAATATGGTCGATCTCATTCCCAGAGCAATATCGATTTGTGAATTTCTTATTTTAAGCCATTTTATATATTTGTTCTTTTGACTGATATTCTCATCAAAGACTGCAATTCTATCTCCAAATCTTCCTCTAAATATTTTAGCCAATACCGAAAGATGAGACTCTGAAGGGGTTAAAATAATTATTTGTTTGCCCTCTTCTAAGATTTTTTGAATAAATTTAAAATAAACTTCTATTCTTTCATCAAAATTTTCGGAACAAAAAAGTATGGGCTGATATTTTTTACTTTTTTTAATAAGTTTTTCTATATCGGGAGAAATACATCTTTCTGCACTTTTTAAGGAAATATTTTTATCAACAAAAATATCATTATCTTCTATTTCTGCTTTTTCCAAACTTGAAAAACTGGAAATCCCTTTCCCTTTACTTTTAGGTATTACGTAATTTAATACCTTTCTCCAGGAACATAAATAATAATCTGAAATCCACTGAGTTAATTTTATAATATCAGGAGTAAGCAGGGGTTTAACATCTACCAATTGCGAAATATCCTTCAAGTTTTTGATAGCAGTTTTTTGAAGAAATCCTACTACACATCCGGTTACCACTTTATTTTTAAATGGTACAAGTACTCGGGCTCCCCAAGAAATGTCTCTTCTTAAATTTTCAGGTATATGGTAATGAAATATTTTATCAAGATTTACCTCTAATAATACTATTTCCGCATATTTCTTTTCACCATACATATTATCAAACTCATTAATTTATTTTTTTACTTTATCTTTAAAATCTCATCTAAGATTTTCTCAGCCATCTCCGTCTTGGGCATAAGAGGTAGTTCTTTATATACAATTCCTTCTTTATTTATAATCTTGGCTATATTTTTATCTGACCCAAATCCCGCATCTTTCGCTGATAAATCATTAGCAATAATCATATCTAATTTTTTCTCTCTTAATTTTTTACAGGCATTCTGGATTAAATTTTCAGTTTCTGCAGCAAACCCTACTAATATTTTATCCCCTTTCTTCTTCCCCAACTCAAATAGAATATCCGGATTTCTTTCCAATTCAATAGTCATCTTTTCAGTTTCTTCTTTTTTAATTTTTCCTGAAACTTTTTCTTTTGGCCGAAAATCAGCTACTGCTGCGGCGGAAATTACAATATCTGCTTCCTCAAAATATTTAAATACTTCACTTTTCATCTCCTCAGCAGTATTTACAGAAATTGTATTAATCCCACTTATAGCCGACAAACTGGTGGGCCCGGTAATTAGAATAACCTTTGCCCCTCTGGCCTGAGCTATTTTAGCTAAGGCAAAACCCATTTTACCTGTAGAATAGTTGGAAATAAATCTGACATCATCAATAGGTTCTCTGGTGCAGGAAGCAGTAATTAATACGGTCTTATTTTTATAATCTTTTTTAAAATACAAGGTATTTTCTACCTTAGCGACAATTTCTTCTATATCTGCCAATCTGCCTTCCCCTACTTCTCCACAGGCTAAAGGACCATATTCTGAATCTATAAATTCATAACCTAAGACAGCAAGCTTTTTAACATTTTCCTGGTAAATAGGATTTGATATCATATTTTTATTCATTGCCGGGGCAAAAATTACTTTGGATTTAAACGCCATTATAGTAGTAGTCAACATATCATCAGCAATACCATTGGCGATTTTCCCGACAATATTTGCCGTTGCAGGAGCAACTAATATCAAGTCAGCCCATTTAGAAAGAGAGATATGTTTTACCTCTATCTTGTCATTTGAAGAAAATAGATTAGTTATAACCGGGTGACCAGATAGAGTTGAAAAGGTTAAAGGTTGAACAAATTTTGTGGCAGATTCAGTCATAATTACAAAAACATCTGCCCCTTTTTTCTTTAATAAACTTAATATCTCAGCTGCCTTATAAGCAGCTATACTACCAGTAACCCCCAGTATAATCTTCTTCCCTTTTAACATCTTTTATCTCACCTTTCTCATATTAGGTAATACAATGCATAGGAAATGCTCTAAACACTGTTTTCTTTAAATAATTCCTCGGTTGTCTTGATTTCTTCTTTCTTTTTATGTTTTTCAGATTTTTCCAATGATGAAGTATTTTTTAGATATACCTTTCCCTCGTTAATCTCTTGCAAAGCAATTAATACAGCCTTTTTATGTTTAGGTTTTACCAAAGCTTTAGCACCATTTTGTAGTTGTTTCGCTCTTTTGGCAACCATCATAGCCAATAGATATTTATTTTCTTCCATATTCCCTTTCACTCCTTTAATATATTGTCATTTTTCTTTTATAGCCATTTCCCAGAAAGCCAAAATATTTTCCATAGCAAACGAGATATATATGGTACATTATCAAAATTTTATAACAAATTATGATTTTTTGGTTATAATTGTGTTGTAGGGGCACAATGAAGGACACGATGCATTATGCCCCCACATTTATAATGCATTATGCCTTATATTATCATTTTAGTCGCTTTTTGGGTTATAATTACATAATTACTATCAACTATCTTATTCTGCATCTTTCTGCAATTATTATAGATTCTATTTTTTTTACCGCATCCTCTATATTATCATTTACTACCAGATAATCATAATTTTTCGCATACTTCATTTCATTAAATGCATCTTTTAATCTTCTTTCCAGGTCCTTTTCTGTTTCTGTTCTTCTCCCTCGTAATCTTTCTTCTAAATCTTTCCAGGAAGGAGGGGCGATAAAAATAAAAATCCCTTCTGGGAATTTATTCTTTATCTGAGCAGCTCCCTGAACATCTATCTCCAGCAATACATCTTCCCCTTTTTGTCTTTGCTCTATTAAAAAATCTAAAGGAGTCCCTTTATATTCTCCGTGGACAAGTGCCCATTCGGCAAATTTATTTTCCTCTATCATCTTTTTAAATTCATCTTTAGATATAAAATAATAATCAATCCCGTTTCTCTCTCCTTTTCGAAGAGGCCGAGTAGTTACAGACACCGAGTATTTTAAATCTGGAAAAACTTCAAATATCTTTTCCCTTATAGTTCCTTTCCCTACTCCAGAGGGACCAGAGACAACAAATAGTAAACCTCTCTTCTTTCTCTTATCTTCTATCTCGTATCTCATATCTAATTTAGAGATAAAAGATAAAAAGTCTTTATCAGTACTCATTTTTAAAATTACCTACTTTGTAATATTTTCTTTTGATTCTGGAACTTGAAGGGTAAGTCCAGTAAATCTTTGGGCTATGGTTTCGGGCTGGATAGATGATAAAATTATGTGATCACTGTCGGTAATTATTATCGCCCTTGTTCTCCTACCATAAGTAGCATCAATCAACCTCTTTTGGACCTTTGCCTCTTCTTTTATCCTTTTCAAGGGTGCTGAATCTGGACTTAATATAGAAATAACCCTTGTAGAATTTACAAAATTACCAAAACCAATATTTACTAAACTATTTATCATTCTTATTTCCTCCTCGTGTTATTCAATATTGCGAGCCTGTTCTCTTATCTTTTCTAATTCACTTTTCACAGCTATAACCAGAGAAGCTATCTTTAAATTATTATTCTTGGAGCCGATAGTGTTTGCTTCCCGGTTGATCTCTTGAATTATAAAATCCATTTTCCTGCCCATCGGTTCATCTGAACTCATCAAATCACTAAGTTGAGTTAAATGGCTTCTTGCCCTGATAATTTCTTCAGTTATATCGGTCTTTTCGGCAAATATGGCTGCCTCTAATTCAATTCTTCCTTCATCCACATTTAAACCATCAGTTAGATTTTTTATCTTTTTTAAAAATTCATCCTTATAGTCAGTTAAAGACAATTTTGAACATTTCTCAATCTTATCCAGTAACTTTATTATCTTTTTTGTCCTTTTCTTTATATCATTGGCAAGGACCTTGCCTTCTTTTTCCCTCATTCTTAATAATGATTCTAAAGCTTTATTTACGCTTTCCTCTATCAAGGGCCACATCTTATCAGTTTCTTCTTCTCTTACTACCTGAAAAATATCCTTGAATTTAATTATGGAATCCATATTTATTTCATCTTTGAATTTATATTTATCTTTTAAATTCTTTAGGGATCTATAGTAAGAATCACACAACTCTTCGTTTATTATTACCTTCTCTTCCTCAGGACCATACTTATTTAATTTTATTAATACATTTACTTTTCCCCTGGATATCTTTTCCTTTATAAGTTTTTCGATTTTTTGTTCAATTTCTAAAGACTGGACAGAATTTTTTATAATAACATCACAATATTTGTTATTTAATGTTTTTATTTCTACCAAACATTCCTGGTCTGCTTTTTTAATCTTTCCCACTCCATAGCCGGTCATACTTCTAACCAATTTCATTTCCCCTTTACACAATAGTTATTTTCCAAAAATAAAAAAATATTTCCCACAGGTTATGTATCTGGTATATTATAGAGGCACAATGAATTGTGCCCTCTTATATTATTGCCTAATTTCTAAAATTATAAACTTCACATTAATTTTATGGTAATAGTCAAGGTATGTCAAATAATATTGTATAAAACCAGTATCAGACATATATTATCACATAACCGTAGGACAGACGTCTTGCCTGTCAGGGTAGGGGTTCGATTCATCGAACCCGAAAAAGTTACGATGTATCGTGCCCTTCTTTTATTTTCTTGATTATATTCCTCTAATAGATTATATTTATTATACAGGAAAATTTCTCTCCTGTAATCCTAATTAGCCTATAGGCAAGAGTACTAAATCAGGTAACGGGTCGGATAAATCCGACCCCTACATCATATTTGTGAAGAAACATAATAAGTTGATAACTGACAATTTGTATTTAATACTAACGACTATTTACTATTCACTAACGACTAATTTAAACAAGGAGCCTAAAATGTCCTTAGATAGTATTAGTTTGGCAGCAATTAAAAAAGAACTTATCGATATGTTTAAAGATGCAAAGATAGTAAACATATTTCAAGTTAAAAAATACAAAATTATTTTCGAAGTAAAACCTGTCAGAGCTTTACCCTCTTATAATAGTGGCAGTATAGCTAAAAGTAGGAAATTATTTCATATTCATATTTCGACAGATCCCTCAAAGATGGAAATCTATTTTTCAGAGGCAGAAAATATCAAAGAAACTATTAGTTCTCCTTTTTTAGCTTTATTGCAAAGCCAGCTCATCGGGGGGAAGATTTTAGATATAAAACACCCCGATTTTGACCGAATATTGCATTTCATTATCCAGCCTTATCTTAAATTTGGTGAAACCAAAAACGTAACCCTGATTGTAGAGTTTATGGGCAAACACAGTAATATAATTCTGCTTAATGAAAATAATTTGATAGAAGGAAGCATCAAATCGATAACTTCAAAAATCAACAGATACAGAGAGGTAATTCCTGGTAAATTATACATTCCCCCTCCCTCTCAAAATAAATTAAACCCCTTAGAAATAAGTAAAGAAAATTTCTTTAATATCTTTTATTCCTGTACTGATAAAGAACTTAGTCTCGGCCAGCTTTTGCAAAATAAACTCAAAGGGATAAACCCCCAGAGTGCAAAAGAAATAATTTTCCAGGCAAATTTACTTCCAGACAAGAAAATTTTGGAAGTATCACCCGAGGAATTAGAATCTTTATGGTCTTCTTTAAACAGAATTGCAGAAGAGATTAAACATCACCACCTTAATCCCACCGTCTTTTTAGACCCTCTATCAAAAAAGATAAAGACTTATTCCCTAATTGGATCCAGGCAATTCCCCCGATATAGCAAATTATCATTTAATGATGCAAACTCCTGCTTAAAATATTTCTTTACTGAATGGGAAAAAGAAAGAGAAATTATTTCTTTAAAGAATAAATTAGAAAACATAATTAATAAAAATATGGCCAAACTAAATGCTAAGATGCAGGTTTATCAGAAGAAAATCGAAGAAGTAAAAAATTGTGAGAGATATAAATTGATGGGTGAATTGATAAAATCAAATCTTGGCCATATTAAACGGGGAGATACAGAAATTACTACTATTAATTATTACTCTCCTCAGCAAGAAGATATAACTATTCCCTTAAATAGCAGTCTAACTCCCTTACAGAATGCTCAGTCATATTTTAAAAAATATAGAAAAACAAAAGATAGTCTGAAAGTAATTTCTGAACAATTAAACAGCAACCAGGTAAAACTCTCCCAATTAGAAGAACTTCAAGAATTATATAAGCAGAACAGTGATTCTCTTTCCAATCTGCATCAAATTTATAATAACTTAGTAAAATTGGGATTAGTCAAGAAAGTAATTACCCCCGCTAAAAAGCAGAAAAAAGAAATAAATAAATTAAGACCGGCAAAATATATTTCTAAAGATGGTTGGGAAATTTATGTAGGCAAAAACAACCAACAGAATGATTTTTTAACTCTAAAGCTCGCCTCAGGAAATGATATCTGGCTACATACAAAAACTATTCAGGGCGCCCATGTAATTATTAAAAATAAAGGTGGTAACCAGACTCCGCCACTAAGCACCTTACTCCAAGCTGCCCAATTAGCTGCTTATTTTAGTAAGGCTAAAAATGAAAATAAAGTGATGGTTGATTACACTCTTAAAAAATATGTAAAAAAACCTAAAAATGCCAAACCTGGTATGGTTACTTATTCTCACGAAAAAAGTCTCATAATCAAAATAAATCCTCAGGATATTAAAGATATAATTTCTCCGGTGAATTAAGAAAATAAATTTTTTCTTGAAATCCCTTTGGCTTACAATAGCTGCTAGTTATTACTGTATTGTAGGGGCACAATGAATTGTGCCCTTATTGTTTATTACCTACTGTCTCTTGTGGGCACGATGCATCGTGCCCCTACATTCCTGATAATCTTGTGTGCTCTTTGGGTTACAATCATTGATCATTTTTTCTTAAATAACTAATCAGTTCCTGCATATCAGTAGGTAAAGGAGCACTAAATTCCATATGTGTTTTGGTAAAAGGATGGGCGAAACCTAAAATATATGAATGTAAGGCTTGTCTATTTATATTTAATTCCTGCTTTCTTCGGCTATATACTTTATCACCGACCACAGGATGACCGATGAAAGATAGGTGAACCCTTATCTGGTGAGTCCTACCAGTGTAGATCTCTACTTCAAGTAAAGTATAATTTAAAAATCTCTTTAATACTTTAAATTTAGTAAAGGCATCCCTGCTCTTCCCTTCAGTTACTGCCATTTTTTTTCGGTCTCTTAAACTTCTACCGATTGGGGCATCGATAATTCCAGACTCATTTTCTACCTCTCCATAAACTAAAGCGAGGTATTTTTTAGTTATCTGACGATTTTTTATCTGGCAAGATAAATCAAGATGGGCAAAGTCATTTTTGGCAACCACCATTATACCTGAAGTATTTTTGTCTAGCCGATGAACAATTCCCGGTCTAATTATCCCGCCTATCCCAGACAGTGAATCCTGGCAATGATATAATAAGGCATTAACCAGGGTACCAGAACGTACTTTCCCAGCTGGATGAACTATCATTCCTGGCGGTTTGTTAACCACAATTAGATATTCATCTTCATAGATAATATCCAAGGGGATTGCTTCTGCTTTAATCTCTAATTCTTTCGCATCTGGAAGATATAAATCAATTTTATCTCCATTTTTTAATAGGTAACTTGGCTTCACAGAGTTATTATTTATTTTTATCTTGCCCTGGGTGATTAGATTCTGGACTTGGGACCTGGAGGGGAGTATTTCTTCTCTGGTTAAATAGGTATCGATTCTAATCCTATCTTCACCATCATAAAAGATAGTTTTTTCTTTTTCTTTCATCTATCAAAGACATCCTTTACATTGTAGGGGCACAATGAATTGTGCCCTTATTGTTTATTACCTACTGTCTCTTGTGGGCACGATGCATCGTGCCCCTACCTATTATAAATTACCTATTACCTGTTACTATTTTTCTATTATGTGCTCTTGAATATTTTGCTTTCTCTTCTTTAGAATATTCATAAAAATTAATGAACAAAGGACAATAATAATGCAAATAGCTTGAGTAATAGTTAAATTAAAAAATATGTAATCATCTTCATAGAACCTAAAAAATTCTATGACAAAACGAGATATGGAATACAATATCAAGAAAGTCAAAAAAATGAATCCATCATATTTTTTATACTTTTTTATCCACAGAAGAATTATAAAAATTAAAAATCCATACAGGGAAGAATAAAGTTGAGTTGGAATTACCGGGAGAGTATGGGAGCTCCCAGAAGCAATCAATCCATCTTTTAAATGTTGCATATATACAGGAGGCATATTTAAAGCAGGAAACTTGATTCCACATTTTTCTGATACTATACCAAAACAACAACCATTTAAAAAACAACCTATTCTTGCAATTCCTAAGCCGAGAGCAATAGATGGAGCTATAATGTCAGTATATTTCCAAAATGAAAGCTTACTCCTCTTAACATACCACGAACCAAGAATAAAGGCTAAAATAAAACCTCCAAAAAAGGCTAATCCTCCTTGCCTGAAATAAAATATTTTCACAGGGTTTTTTAAATAATAATCAAGATAAAATATCACATAGCCTAATCTTCCCCCTATTAGAGCACCTATAATAACATATAAACTTATATCTAAAATTCTCTCCGGGTCTTCTCCACACCTTTTTGCTTCTTTCATAGCTAATAATATTCCTGCTATAAAAGCTAAAGCAATCATTACTCCATAAGAATAAATGGGAAATGAACCAATATTGAATAAAATTCTGTACATTATATTCTACTCCTTATTTTCTTCTTTGGTATAAAATAAAAAATAAACTAATAATATTAACATCCCGCATACTATTGCCGTATCGGCAAAGTTAAAAATTGGCCAAATTCGAAAATCTAAAAAATCTATTACCCTCCCAGTTCTCAGCCGGTCAATAAGATTCCCTACCGCCCCACCTAGAACGAGGGTTAAAGGAACATACATAATGGATTCTTTCTTAAAAACTATCTTTCTGGAAATTAGAATAGTCAAAATTACCGAGATTAAAATTGCTATTACCAAAAATATAGTTTGATATTGAAAAATTCCAAAGGCAGTTCGAGGATTTTCTATATAGGTAATATGAAATATCCCTTTGATTATAGGTATAGATTCTCCGATTTTCATTTTTTGTTGAACAAGAAATTTGCTCCCTTGGTCGAATAGTATTACTAATATTGTCCAGACGATAAATTTCATTGTCCTTCCCTTTCTACTCATTTTACTTATTGAAGTGATTATGCATTACTCTGGCACACTTATGGCAAATAGTAGGATACTTTTGGTCTTTCCCTACTGTCTCACTATAGCACCAACATCTTTCACATTTATTACCTGGGGCTTTAGTCACTAATACTCTGATAACAGGCATTTCTTCTCCTTGATAGACATCGGATGCCAAATCTTTTTCTTCATAAAATAACTCTACTTTAGAGACAATAAAGATTGTTTCCAACTGTCCTTCAAAGGATTTCAAGTAGTCATATATTTCTCGATCTTCAGTATAGATATTTACTTTGGCTTCTAAAGAATTCCCTATATAACCTTGCTGTCTTTTTAGTTCTAATGCTTTTAATACATCTTTCCTGATCTTTAAAATATTATCCCATTTTTGCTCTAAATCTTTATCAATATATTTTTCGTTTATTTTAGGCCAGGAAGTAAGAAAAATACTTTCTTCATCTTCTTTAATCTCTATTAAGTGTTGCCAGATCTCCTCTGCAGTAAAACTTAATATCGGAGCAATTAGTTTTACTAAATCATTTAATATCTGATACAAGACCGTTTGGGCTGCTCGACGTTCTATAGAATTAGAAAAAGCAGTATATAATCTATCCTTAATTATATCTAAATAAAATGAACTAAGATTGATGGTACAAAAATTATGAATTTCATGGTAAAGAGAGTGAAATTCAAATTTTTCATAATCTTCATTTACTCTTTTAATTAAACCTTGAAAATTACTCAAGACTAATCTATCTAATTCAGTTAATTTATCATAAGAAATTATATCGGTTTCAGGATTAAAGTCATATAGATTTCCCAAGATAAAGCGAGCAGTATTTCTAATTCTCCTATATATTTCTACTAATTGATCTAATATTTTGTTAGAAATCCTGATGTCAGTCTGATAATCAGAGGAAGCAACCCATAATCTTAATATATCTGCTCCATATTTTTCAATAATCTCCTGGGGGGCAATAACATTTCCCAATGATTTGGACATTTTCTTGCCTTCGGCATCAACAATGAATCCATGAGTCAAAACAATTTTATAAGGAGCTTTTTCAAAAGCCGCCACTGAAGTTAAGAGAGAAGTTTGGAACCACCCTCTATGTTGATCTGTCCCTTCTAAATATAATTCTGCTGGCCAATGGAGTTCCTCTCTCTTCTTGAGTACTGCAGCATGACTACATCCCGAGTCAAACCAGACATCCATTATATCTTTTTCTTTCTCAAATTCCTGACTTTTACAGTGGGGACATTGATAACCTTCGGGTAATATTTCTTTGGCAGACATAGCAAACCAGGAATTTGAACCCTTTTTTAAAAATAACTCTTTAACCTGATTAATAGTTTCGTTATTTACTATAATTTCTCTACATTTTTTACAGTAAAAAACAGGTAGAGGTACTCCCCATACCCTTTGGCGAGAAATACACCAATCGGTTCTATTTTCAACCATACCATAAATTTTTTCTTCTCCCCACTTTGGAACCCATTGAACTTTTTTTATTTCTGATAAAGCTAAATCACGAAAAGCTTCTATTGATACAAACCATTGTTCAGTAGCCCGAAACACTACCGGTTTTTTGCAACGCCAACAATGAGGGTAAGAATGAGTTATCTTTCCAACTTTTAATAAACTTCCGTTTTCTTTTAGTTCCTCTATTACAGCGGTATTCCCTTCCTGGTAAGTCAATCCCTCAAACTTTCCACCTTTCTGGTTAAATTTCCCCTGGCTATTAAGGGTGGTAAATATCGGTATTTTATATTTAATTCCTATTTCATAATCTTCTTGTCCATGTCCAGGTGCAGTATGAACACAACCAGTCCCTTCTTCTAAAGTAGCATGTTCACCTAATATGATTACAGAATCTCTTTCAAAGATGGGGTGCTTACATTTTATACCTTCTAATAATTTACCTTTTTCTTTTCCAATAATCTGGTAATTCTTAACTCCAAATTCTTTCATCACTTTCTCTACTAAGGCAGAAGCTAATAAGAGATTTCCTTTTTCTGTCTTGACTAAACTGTATTCAATATCTGGATTAAGGGTAATTGCCATATTCCCTGGAATAGTCCAGGGAGTAGTAGTCCAGATAACCACATAGTTTTCTCCCGAATTGCTCTCAGGAAATATTTTCTCCAGATTTTCCTTGACTAAGAATTTTACGTAAATAGAAAAAGATTCTTTATCGTGGTATTCAATTTCTGCAGCAGCTAAAGCGGTTTCGCAATCAGCACACCAATAAATGGGTTTTAACCCCTTATAGATATATCCTTTAGAATACATTTTTCCAAAAATATCTACCTGTTCTGCTTCATAAGCTGGATTAAAGGTTAAATAAGGATTGTCCCAATCACCCATTACTCCTAAACGTTTAAATTCTTCTCTCTGCACATTAATATAATGTTGGGCATATTCTTTACACTTTCTCCTTAATTCAACAGGGTCAATCTCACTTAAGGATAATTTTTGATCTTTTATAACCTGGTATTCTATAGGTAATCCGTGGGTATCCCAACCAGGTACATAATGAGCATTATAATTATTCATTGATTTATATTTAGGAATTATGTCTTTCAATATTTTATTATAGGCAGTTCCTATATGGATATTACCATTAGCATAGGGAGGGCCATCATGTAAAATATATTTCTTTAGACCTTTCTTTTTTTTCAATATTTTTTTATATATTTCTTGTTCTTCCCAAAATTTTAGCATTTTGGGTTCTTCTTGAGCTAAATTAGCCTTCATTTTAAATTTTGTTTTGGGTAAATTTAAAGTATCTTTATATTCTATTTCCATATAAATCCCTCCTATAGACAGCATTTAATTATACTACGGTTATTTCCCAAAAAGCTGTGATGGGCACGATGTATCGTGCCCCCGTTTTCACGGGGGCAGGCTCCTACATTACTATTTTGTGTACTTTCTGGGTTACAATCATAATATATAATAAAACCCCTTGTCGCTCAAAAGGACAAGAGGTTTAAATTTCTTGTGGTACCACCTAATATTTTTCATTATCTCACGATAATGATCTCGAGGAGTAAATATATTTAAATTTTTTAAATAAATTTTACTCCAAATTTTAACGATATTCACCGTTCTAATTTACTCTTTGATTAATTTCAATTAGAAATATGGAGAGGATTTTCGATAGAAAAAAATTACAGGCTTGCACTATCCCTGCTCGCTATTAAATTATATCTACCTACTCTTTCTCTTAGAGAATAAACCAATATTTTTTATTTTAAATCTACGTAATAATATCATATTAATTTAGCTTATGTCAATTATTCTCGCATTTCGTATATTGTACTTCATTCTGTCTCGTATTGCCTATTGTGTTCGGAATCTTTTTAAGAAAATAAAAAGTAGAGGTTAAATTCTTATTATTTAATTTGTGAATTGTATTTCACAAAGAAAAATTTGATGTAAGGGATTGGGTAACAGGGCAACTGGTAAACAGAGCCCTATATATGATAATAATATCCTGACTCCTGAATTCTTAAACAATTTTTTCTATTTTATCTAAAAATTCTTTTGGGTTAATATTGTTAATCCTAATAAGTTTGTTTTTGCTGTTTATTCCTGATATTATTTCAATCTTTGATTTTGCGATATCAAAGTATTTTGCTAAAAAAGATATACATTTTTTATTCGCTTTTCCTTCAACAGGTGGAGCGGCAATGGCAATCTTTAAAGCACTATTATGTATCCCTATAATTTTATCTTTAGATGAATTGGGAATAATTTTCAATTTTATTATAATATTATTCCCAACTATTTTAAAAAAATCATTTGTGTTATCATTCATTTTCTGGTTCTTCTACATCAAGATCTTTTTCTGCTTTCACTTCATCTTCTACTTTCACTTCATCTATTTTTATATCATTAGTACTTTTCTTAGTAAACTCATAATCTCCCTGCGCTTCAAATTCTTCGGTTTCTATCATATTTAGATACAGGTTCAACATTGACTTAATTCTTTCTTTAAAAATGAATTTATATCTTCTTAGATTATCAATTTCATTTTTTATTTCATCTCCTCTTTGGGTGGCCTGTTGTTTTATTGCTTCGGCTTCCATCTTTGCTTTTTCTATAATCATTTTAGCTTCATTTTCCACTTTTTCTTTCATTTCTTCGGCTGATTTCTGGGCATTTAATAGGGCACTTCTTAAGGTTTCTTCAATATCTCTATACTCTTTCAGCCGTTCTTTCATTCTTTCAATTTCTTCATTAAGCCTGGCATTTTCACTTATTAATTCCTCATAGTCTTTTACAATCTTATCTAAGAAATCATCTACTTCTTCCTCGTTGTATCCTCGAAAAGATCTACTAAACTCCTGCTGCTCAATATCTATTGGTGTAATCCTCATTCAATTATCCCCCCTCATTTAATAATTCAACTCAACCCTAGCCCGTTTCCATAAACACAGGTATATTTTAAAGTATTTATGTTAAAGTACTAATCTAACAAGTATATTAATTACTGATCTATGAAGTAAATTCAGTAAAAAAAAGACAATTATCGGTGATAGGTCTAGCCCCACGCTTCCCAAAGGTAAAATTATTCTAAAAGGTGCTAAAATAGGTTCTGTAATTCTATATATAAATTGTACTATTGGATTATAGCGATCCACTGGTATCCAGGATAAAAATATTCTTGCCAAAATTAAATAACCATATACTCTGAAAAGTGTATCGATTATCCGAATTAGTAAAAACATAAAAAATATTCCTTCCGTTTATTATTATTAAATTGATTAGCTGGTTTTCAAGTTAGCTAGTTAGCCAGTTTAATACTAATAAGTCATTAACCATTAATATGGTTGACAGATGAGCAAACTCCCCCTGAACCCCTTCTACTAACTTTTTTATTCCCTTTCGGTTTTATATAAATCTTTTCCTGACAATCTTGTTAAAATCCATTATTTTTATTTTAAACTTGTGCCCGTGAAACATGTACTCGTGAAAACGAGTAACGGGTATAAGAATTTATTTTGAAGCATCGGATTTTCTTTGAAATTCCAATTCACCACTATATCAATTGTAGGGGCACGATGTATCGTGCCCATAGAAAATAATAGATAACAATTTACCGAGGGCACAATTCATTGTGCCCCTACATTCTGATTATAATCAAAAACTATAAATCAATTAACAGCTGGATGATTAGTCAATGAATCAAATTAAAATTATAAATATTTTACTAATGAAAACCAAATATTCCTCTGCCGATTCTAACCATATTAGAACCTTCCTCAATGGCGACTTCAAAATCATCTGTCATTCCCATCGAAAGGTATTCCATCTTTATATTTTTTATATTCATATTATTTATCTGTTTACTTAATTCCCTAAGCTTCCTGAAATAAGGACGGACTTCTTCCTGGTTTTGGGCAATAGGTGCAATGGTCATTAACCCTTTTACTCTTATTCCAGAAAATCCAGATATTTCTCTTAAGAAAAGTTCCACCTCTTCAGGTTTAATTCCATATTTGGTTTCTTCACCAGATACATTTACTTCAACTAATATATCCGTAATTTTATTAAATTGTAGGGACCGCCTATCTATTTCCTTAGCTAATTTTACACTATCTACAGAATGAATTAAATCAAACAATCCTACAGCGTATTTTGCCTTATTAGTTTGCAGGTGACCTACTAAGTGCCATTCTATATCATTAGTTAAAAGTTGATATTTTTTCTTCGCTTCCTGCACTTTATTTTCACCAATAATCTTTACTCCCGCATCTATTGCTTCTTTTATCTGGTCTATAGTGGCGGTTTTGGTAACTGCTACTAATTTTATTTCATCAGGATTTCTGTTTACTTTTAAAGCTGTTTCCTTTATCCTTTTGTTTATTATCTCAAGATTATCTTTAACTACCCCATAAATTATAATTCCTTATTGCTATTTTTGAAGCATTTGTCTATTCTCTCTCCATTAACGATGTATACTACTCGCTCAGCTAAATTTGTGGCATGATCAGCAATCCGTTCAATATTATCTGAAACAAAAATCAAATGAATTGCCCGGCTAATAGTATGAGGGTCCTCCATCATAAAGGTTAATAGTTCTCGAAATATCTGTTCATTCAGGTTGTCAACTGTTTTATCTCTTAACCATACTTCCTTTGCCAGTGCCACATCTCCATTAAAATACGCAGTTAAACCATCCCTTAACATATTTTGAGCAATTTCAGCCATTCGGGGAATATCTACTAAAGGTTTTACCATAGGTTTGGTAGACAAATATTGGCTCGCCTTAGCTATATTTACTGCGTGATCTGCAACTCTCTCTAAATCGGAAATAGTCTTAAATCCACATCCGATAATTCGCAAGGTCTTAGCAATGGGATGGCGTAGGGCAATCATCTGTAAACATTGTTCCTCGATATCAACCTCCATCTTATCAATTATATCATCATTTTGGATTACTTTTGCGGCTAAATCTAAATTTTGTTCAACTAAAGACCTTATTGACTTTTCAATTGCTTCTTCAACCAGATTTGACATCTTTATTAAATTTTCCTTTAAATCCACAAGCTCGTCATCAAAATATAATTTTTTATCTTTCGTACTCGTTTTTTTTATCATAATTTGTCTATCCTTTGCATTATATTCGAAACTATCTCACCCTAATCCTCATACGAAATACTATATACTATTTTATGCTTAATATACCAAAAATATTAAAATTTTTCAATTATTTTAAAGAAAGTATCGAGTATATAATAAGTGCGGAGTTAAGAAAGAGAAAAAGATACAGACTTGTCCTTGCGAAAATGGGGTTATTAATTTTGTTCCTCATTTAATCTTTTTCAGGGCAGCGCCTCCCAAATAGGCCTCTTGAACTTTCTTGTTATTCTTTAATTCTGGGGATAGTCCGCTTATTGAAATATTTCCAGTTTCCAAAATATATCCTCTATGAGCTATACCAAGTGCTTTGCGGGCATTTTGTTCTACTAATAATATCGCAATACCCTGACTGTTGATTTCATAGATTATTTTAAAAATTTGTTTTACTAATAAGGGTGCTAATCCAAGAGAAGGCTCATCTAAAAGTAGCATCCGGGGATTACTCATTAAACCTCTTCCGATGGCTAACATTTGTTGTTCTCCACCAGAAAGTGTCCCTGATAATTGATTCTTTCTTTTTTCCAGAATTGGGAATAGATTATATACCCTTTCTTTCCTCTCACTAACTAATTTTGCATTTTTTCTATCGGTAAAAGCTCCTAAATTGAGATTTTCCTCTACAGTAAGAGTAGCAAATACTTTTCGACCTTCAGGGACATGGGAAATACCTCTCATAACTATTTCAAAGGCCGGAACATTATTAAGTTCTTTTTCTTCAAATTCTATTTTTCCCTTTTTAATAGGTAATAAACCAGAAATCGCCCTCAAAAGAGTACTTTTTCCTGCTCCATTTGCCCCCAAAACGGTCACTATTTCACCTTCGTTAACTTCCAGAGAAATACCTTTAAGTGCTTCGATAGAACCATAAAATATATGTAAATTATTAATTTTTAGTAGTGCACTCATATCCTTTAGCTCTCCTCCTCTTCCTCTTTTCCAAGATATGCCTCAATTACAATTGGATTATGGTAAACTTCTTCTGGTTTACCTTCAGCAATTTTCTTTCCTTCGTCCATTACTGTTACCCAGTCAGAAATTCCCATAACCACATTCATATCATGCTCAATAAGCAAAATAGTTAGATTTTCTTTTAATAAATCTTTAAGAAATTTCACCAAATCTTCTGACTCTTTATCATTTAGGCCACTACTGGGTTCATCTAAAATCAATAAATCAGGATTAGAAGCTAAAGCGCGGGCAATTTCCAACAGCCTCTGATTACCATAAGCAATATTTTTAGCTAATTCATCTCGATATTTCCATAACCCTACCTGTTGAAGACGTCTTTTGGCAATTTCTCGAATTTCTGACTCTTCCTTCCTCTGAGAAGAAGTTCTAAAAATAGAAGACCTTACACCTTCTCTACTTCGACAGTGCTGACCAGCCATTACGTTTTCTAAACAAGTCATATTGTTAAATAATCTAATATTTTGAAAAGTACGGGCAATACCTTTTTCAATAATCTGGTGGGGTTTTTTCCCGGCAAGATCTTCCCCTTTAAAGATAACTTTTCCCCCATCAGCCTGGTATATGCCGGTAACTACATTAAAAACAGTAGTTTTTCCCGCTCCATTAGGACCTATCAGACTACTAATTTCTCCCTTATATACTTTTAAATCAAAATTATTTACGGCGATTAAGCCACCAAATTTTTTGGTTAATTTTATGGTCTGCAAAACAACTTGATTAAGTTTATTGATTTCTTTAATTTCATTTTCAGTTTTGTTTATTATTTCAATATGACCATTGCTATCCTTAGACATTATCTTCTCCTGCCTTTGGTAAAAGTGATTTAAATTCAATTGCCCCCCTCTTCCTGGGCCAGATGCCACCAGGTCTAAAGATCATCATAACCACCATTGCTACTCCAAATATCAGCATTCGGTACTGGGCAAATGTACGAAATACTTCGGGGAAAAGACTGATAGCTGCAGAACCTATTAATACTCCAGGAATAGACCCCATTCCCCCGATAAGAACAATACAGAAAAGCATACAAGATTCCATAAAAGTAAAACTCTCTGGAGATACAATCATTAATTTGCTGGCATATATATTGCCAGCTACTCCGGCTAAACCTGCACCTAGAACAAAAGCCAATAATTTATAGTATCTGACATCAATCCCGGTCGATTCAGCAGCGATTTCATCTTCTCTAATACAATTCCAGGCTCGTCCAATCCGGGAACGCTGCAAATTAATAAGACCGAGGATGCTCAATCCTACTATTATCCAAATTACAAAGTAAGATTCAATGGAAGTATCAATTACTAAAGGACCTCCAAAAGAAAGAAAATCTATTCCAAAAACTCCATTTGGTCCTCCAGTAATGCCAAAGGGATTATTGATAAGGGTCAATCTAACAATTTCTCCCATACCAATAGTAACAATACAGAGATAATCTCCTCGTAAATGAATGATAGGGGAACAGACTAACCAGGCAAAACCAGCTGCTGCCAGAGCACTAACTGGCATTAAAAAAATTATGGGAATACCAAAATGAGTATTAAGAATTGCGGTAGTATAGGCACCAATAGCCATAAAACCCATATGCCCCAAATCGAATAACCCTACTTCACCTAAAACAATATTCAAACTTAAGCCTAAAAGAGCATAAATTCCAAAGAAAAAGAAGACATCAATCCAATAATTGTTCATCATAAAAGGGGACACTGCTAATAATGCTATCACTAAAAAAATAGGCCAGTTCTTTAAAATAGTATTTTCATTTAATTTCATTTGTTTACCCCTTTACACCTTTTCTGCAATTTTTTCACCCAAAAGACCTCTGGGACGAAAGATTAAGACTAATATCAGGATTAAAAATACAAAAACATCTTTATAGGCTGTGGAAATATAGGCAGAGCCTAACATTTCAAAGATTCCTAAAAGAAGTCCTCCTACCATTGCTCCTGGGATATTACCAATACCCCCTAAAATTGTGGCAGTAAAGGCTTTTAATCCATAGTTCCAGCCCATAGTAAAACTGATTTGACGATAATACATTCCTACCATAACTCCTGCTGTTCCGCCTAAAGCAGGACCTAAAGCGAAAATAAAAAATATTACAGTATTTATATTTATCCCCATTAAGGCAGCAGTATCTCTATCTAGAGCTGACGCTCTGATAGCTGCCCCAAAAGTTGTCTTTTGAATTATGTAATATAAGAAAGCTAATAATATGAAAGACAGAATTAAAATAATTATTTGAAGAAGAGTAATATGAATTCCACCTATTTCAAAACGTACTGTAGGTACAACATTTACAGGATAAGCCTGGTAACGTGGACCCCAGATTACCATAATCATATTTTCCAAAAAAATTGATACACCTAAAGCAGAAACGACTGCAGGAAGCCGCCCTGCTGGATAAATCGGGCGATAGGCTATTCGCTCAACTAATATTCCAGCCATACCTATGCCGATTGCGGCTATTAACATAGCCGCAATCATTCCACCTGCTAAACCAAAGTTGGTGGTTACATAGGCATTTCCCCATACGAGGAGGGTAAATCCCAGGTAAGAACCCAGAGCAAATAAATCTCCATGAGCAAAATTAATTAGTTTCATTACTCCATATACCATAGAATACCCTAAGGCGATTAGAGCATAAAAAGACCCGATTGTTAGTCCATTTATCATCTGCTCTAAAAAAATTCTCATCTTTTACTCCTTACCCTTTTATTCTTCATAAATATCGAAGCCACCTTCTTCGTTTACTACATACATCAGATACGGAACTCCTTCTCTATCTCCTTTTTCCGTAAAACCGATTGAACCAGTAATACCTGGAACACCATCAACTTCATTTCTAAGATACTCAGCTAAAATATCAGAATCGGTAGAACCAGTCTTATCGATGGCATAGGCAATAATATTTAAAGCATCAGCAGCATATACTGGCCAGGGACTGGAAGGAATTTCTCCGTATTTTGCTTTATAAGCTTCTAAGAATATCTTTGATTCTGGGTAAGGAAGTTCTGCCGGCATAGGTTCCTGAGTCATAAAACACCCTTTTGCCTTTTCTATTCCAGCAATCTTTACAAATTCATCATTGATAGCTGCATTACCACCTACGAAAGGACAATCGATACCTATGTCTCGTGCTTGAGATACTATTAATGCAGCTTCAGGGTAATAACCAGTAAAGTAGAGCACATCTGGATTGGTCTCCCGAACTTTAGTTAAAGGAACAGAGAAATCCTTCTCACCAGGAGTAATAGCATCATAATAAACTATCTCTACTTCCCCGGCATCAACCTTTGGTTGTAATGACTTTTTGGTCTCTTCGGCCACTCCCTTAGCAAAAGTAGTGTTATCATGCATAATAGCTATTCTTTTTGCTCCGAAAACCCGAGGTACATAATCCGCAAAGAAGATACCCTGAGCACTATCAATACCGCAAGTACGGAAAAAGTATTTCAATCCTCTTTCGGTTAAACGAACAGCGGTTGCCCCATAAGCAATATTAACTTTTTTGAATTTTTCATATAGATTAGAAGCAGGTTCACATACTGAGGAACCATACGTAGAAACAGAAGCCACTACATCCTTCTGAGAAATTAGCTTCATTGCTGCTAAGGCTCCTGCTTTGGGTTCACAAGCATCATCAGCAACTCTAAGTTCAATCATTCTACCACCTAAAATACCACCCTTTTCATTAATTAATTGGGCTGCTATTTCACAAGATTGCTTTGCCATTTGCCCTTCATATGCCCAGGCTCCAGTTATTGGTCCCTGAAGTCCAATTACAACTGGTGGTTTCTCTGCTGCCATTACACCTGAATAAGTTACACCAAGAGCGAATACTAATAAACTGATAATTAACAGATACTTGATACTTTTCACTTTTAATCCTCCTTTTATTTTTTTAAAATTAGAAAATTACTAAGACTTGTAGGCTTGATAAGTTACCTTATAATCATATTTTCTTTTAATTTATTTTAGGTAAATACCTCACCTCCTTCTCATTTCCCAGTAGTTTCTTGCAAAATATTATTCCTTGTTAATTAATAGGTCTTCCCATAATGCAAGAAACTGTTTTTGGGCAACTTTCTATTGAAATCACCAATCTTATATTAAATATGGTTATTTCCCAAAAAGCTAAAAATACTTTCAATGGGTTATGTATATATTACGCCACAGCTAATTTTATAGCAAATTATGACTTTTTGGTTATAATTATGTTGTAGGGGCACAATGAATTGTGCCCTCGCTCTAATTGTTTAATTTCTCCTGTGGGCACGATACATCGTGCCCCTACCTTACAATTTTATCTACTTTTTGGGTTTCAATCAAATATATAATTCTATATAAAATTAAAAAATCCTTCTTTTTGCTTATATTATAATTGGTTATTTCCCAAAAAGCCAAAAATATTTTTAACGCATTATATTGATAGTATATTTTAGATAATTTTATAATAAATTACAACTTTTTTGGTTATAATTAGGTAGTAGGGGCACAATGAATTGTGCCCTTGCCATATTGTTGCCTAATTTCTCCTGTGGGCACGATGCATCGTGCCCCTACTACATTACTATTTTGTGTGCTTTTAAACTACCGAAGGTTCAAGAATTAGTTCTCCCCTTTCAAATCTTCCAACATCTAATTTATCTTCTATGGATAGAGAAGTCCTACCGGTTAATATTAATTCTGCAATTAATTTGCTGGTTACCGGGGCTAACATAAATCCATGTCCGCTAAACCCTATTGCCATATAAAAACCGCTCATCTTGGGATGTTCCCCCAAGATTGGTTGGGCATCAGGACTCACATTATATAGACCAGCCCATTGTCTTACCATACTCACCTCTTTTAATAAAGGTACTACCGCAGTAATTTTTTGAGCCATCTCTCGAGCGAACTGCCAGCTTGAGCCCATATCATACCCTTTAGGTTCATTCGGGTCACCAAAGCCCATTATTATACTCCCATGAGGAGTCTGTTGACAATAGAAATTGTGAGAAAAAGACATTAGCATTGGCCGAAATAAAGGATCGACTGGTTCAGTAATTAAAATTTGATGTCGTTGAGAATAGACAGGTAAATCCAACCCTGCCATTTTTCCAATCACTCCCGAATATCCTCCGGCTGCATTTACTACAATGGAAGTAAATATCTTCCCTTTATCTGTATTAACTGCCACTATTCTGTTGTTTTTTGTTTCAATCTCTTTTACTTCAGTAAAAGTATATATCTTTACTCCCAACCTTTTAGCTGCTTCCGCATAGGCAAAGTTTGTTTTAAAGGGATCTGCGTGACCATCGGTAGGACAAAAAGTTGCAGCTAATACACCTTCTGTATTTAAAGGTGGAACAATCTCTTTGGCCTCTTTAACCGTGATAAATCTGGAATCAATACCTAAAGATTGTTGCAGAGCCACATTTTTCTTAAATTGATTAACTTCTCTTTCGGTATAAGCCAGGATTAGATAGCCACCTTGATTAAGTTCGATCTCATAATCCAGTTCTTCACTTAAATTCTCAAAAATCTTAATACTCTCTCGGGCCAGGATACAGTTCATCTCAGTACCAAACTGCTGTCTGATTCCTGCTCCACATCTACCGGTTGAACCACTGGCTAAAGTATTCTTTTCTAATAATACTATATCTTCAGCCCCTAATTTAGCTAAGTTATAGGCGATGCTGCAACCGATTACTCCCCCACCAATTATAACTATATCAGCATTTTTGATCATCATTATCACCTGCCAGGGTTCCTAATTTCACTGGTTTAGTGGGAGGTCTAAAGGTAGATATAGGCAGTTCGTCTATTTTCTTACGACAGAACCTGGCAATTTCATTAAGTATGATCCTCTGACAAGTTTTACCCTGACACCTTCCCATCCCAGCGCGAGTAATTCTTTTTATTTCATCGAGAGTAGTATAACCTTTTTCTAATGCTTTTCTTATATCCCCCCAGGTTATATCTTCACATCGACAAATTATGACCTCATCTTTCATTTTTTTTGCCCTCCACTTTTATACTCCTAACTGTCATTGACATATTTTTGGGAACTAATATAGAAATTATGTTAGTCTTATTTTTAATCTTTTGAACCTTTACTACTTTAACCTTATCAACTACTTCCCCGGCTCTATCTAAGGCATAAACCTCTTCTCCCTTTTGGGGTAAGGGTAACATTTCATAAGGCAATTTAATTAAAGCTTCTTTATCTGAATAATTTTCATCTATCACAAATATGGCAAGACCAGGACAAGAACTAATGCAGATTCCGCAACCAGTGCACTTATCAAAATCAACCTGGGGCAAATCATTAATGTCTTCAAATGGTTTTATTGCCCCAAATTTACAGGATATGGCACAAGGGTTACAGGGTATCTTCTGGAAACATTCCACAATAACTACCGGCCCTTTTGCCAATCTTTCTTTATCTGGGGTAACTTTTTTTAAATCATCCTCAGTAGGAATACCAGTTCTTTCTAACATTATCAATCCCCCTCCCCCTTAATTAAAACTTTTTTTATTCCTACCTTTACCTTCTTGCTTAAAGGGTTAGCGCGCAATTCTTTTAATTCTTCCTTTAATTTTCTATTTTGCTCTGGGTAATTAGCACATTTTAATCCTAAGCTAACAGCTGCATTTAAGCCAGCAATTTGCCCTTCTAACATAGCACTACTGGCTTCTTCGATACCAGCTACATCACCGGCAATATAAATGTTATCTTTGGTTGTTTTCATATTCTCATCCCTTAGAGCAACATAACCACCGAGTTCAGGAATATATTTCATCTGACAACCAGCCTGCCAGAGGAGATCAGAAAGCGGAGATAGTCCCACAGCCAGGCAGATAGTGTCCACTTCGAGCTCTTTCTCTGTTCCCGGTATAAATTCAAAATTTTGATTAATTTCAGAAATTACTGCTTTTTCTACACAATCTGTACCATACACTTCTTTTAAGGTATGAGAAGTATAGATAGGTACGCCTAAACGTCTAATTTTGGAGGCATGAACCAGATAACCACCTATCCTGGGGAGAGCCTCCACAATTGCTGCCACTTTAATACCTGCTTGCAAAAGTTGATAACTAACAATTAAACCTATATTGCCTGCTCCTATCATCAAAACATTATTACCCGGGACTACTCCATAAAGATTCATTAGAGTTTGGACAGCTCCAGCTCCATAGACTCCTGGCAAATCATTATTTACAAAAGGCAGCATATTTTCTGAGGCACCAGTAGCTATAATAATTCTTTTAGCTTTTAGTTTTTTAAATATCTTACCATCAATTCCCTGGACAATGGTAATAACTTCATCTTCGTAATATCCAGTGACAGTTGCATTGGTGATCAGTTCAATATTCTTGTATTTTTCGATTTCCTGAATCAATTTCTTAGCAATCTCTATTCCCCTAATCCCTGCAAATTGCGCCTCTGAACCAAAAAATTTGTGAGTTTGCTTGATCAATTGACCACCTAATTCTAAACCATCATCAATTAAGGTTATTTTTGCTCTTAAGGAGGCAGCATAAACTGCTGCTGATAATCCTGCTGGGCCTCCTCCAATAATTGCTATATCAGTCTCTCTCAATTGAAATCACCTTTCCCTTTTTGAGTTTCAATCTTCATCCCTTCTTCCAATTTAGTTACGCAGGTCCTTACATTAGGGATGCCATTTACTTTCATCAGACAGGATGAACATTTGCCTATGGCACAAAAGAATCCTCGAGGTCGATGATACTTAATACTCCTGCTTAATACCTTTACTCCTGCGGCAACTATGGCAGAAGCAATTGGTTCTCCTTCGTAGCCCTCCATCTCTTTTCCGTCTAAATAAAATCTTATTTTTTTACCTGGATAAAATTCTAAGATAGGATGTTCTTTTATCCGCATACTATCCCTCCTAATTTTTTATAACATTTCATAATATCGTAAAATATTATATATGGTGTATTTCTAACAAATTTATAACAAATTTTGATTTTTTGCTTATAATTATATTGTGGGGGCACAATGAATTGTACCCTTCTTATTTTAATGCCCAGTCTCTCCTGTGGGCACGATACATCGTGCCCTACATTTATGATACATCGTGCCCTACATTTACAATGTCTCTGGCCCCGACATTTACAATGTCTCTTGCCTTTACATTACGGTTTTGTTTATTTTTTTGATTACAACCATTTTATTATTTCAACATAAAAATAGCAGCCATACGGCCTGTCTTCCCCTTATCTCTTCGGTAGGAAAAGAAAAGTTCAGGGCAATCAGCCGTGCAAATTTCATTAATAAAAATATTCTTTTTTTCTATTCCGCCTTTGATTAGCTGAAGATAGTTTGCTTTTTTTAAATCAAGACTTCGTTCATTTTCGTTTTGTATAGAGAATATTTTATGACTAAAATTATTTTTATTTGTCCAATAATCGTTAATTTGATTTTGATTTTTAATCTTATAACAACACGGACCAATGGAAGGAAAAATAGCAGCTAAGCAGGATTGAGGATTTGTACCAAATATCTTTTGCATCTTATCCAAAGCCTTTGAAGTTATTTGCAGTTCCGTTCCTCTCCCCCCACTATGAATTAATCCAATTGCTTTCTTAACGGGGTCTAAAATAAAAATTGGCACACAATCAGCATAACACATTAGAAGCGGAATTCCAGGGATATTGGTAATTAAGGCATCGGTTTCCGCTAATGCGTCAGAATATTTTAAGGCTCCCCTTCCTTTATCTTCTTTTTTAACCACAGTTATTTTATCCTTATGGATTTGTCGTGCAGATACAATATAACGATAATTAATACCTAAAATATTGGTAATTATCTTTCTATTCTCTGTAACACAACTTTCTTTATCGTCTACATTATAAGATGTATTGAGGCTATGAAAGGGATATTTGCTTACTCCACCTAACCGAGTGGTAAAAGTATTTATTACTAAGTTGGTATTATCTAATGGTCTACATTTTAGATATTTTACTTGCCCAAATTCTTCTAATTTAAAATTTTGGTTCAAATTATCTCTTCTTTTCTTTTTTTCACAATTACTAAATTTCGAACCACATGCAATAATTATTTTATTACCCCTACACATAATTTATAAATCACAATAACATGATTGAAACCCAAAAAGTAAACAAAATTGTAGCGTAATATATACATAACCTGTTGAAAGTATTTTTGGCTTTTTGGAAAATAACCAATGATATAAAAAAATAGTAAACTAAAAACTTATGTTTAACTATAACGGCTATTCACTAACGACTTAATTAACTATTAACTATCTAACTCATCTATAATAACAATTAGCGACATACTTTTTAGCCTTCTCAGACAGTTCGGCAAGTTTTTCGCTGGAATAAGGCTTTATCTTTTGAAAAGAAGATTCAAGGGTATTTTCTGAAGGGATAAAATTTTGTAAGACATATTTCTTTGCCCCTGAAATATATTTAGCAATTTCTATAATAGTCTCTTCCGTATGTAGCAAAGGAACAACAGTAGTACGAAATTCATATTCAATTTGGGAGTTCATAATTAGTTTAATACTATCTTTTACTCTTTCTAATAATATTTTATCTTTGATACCAGCTGCCCTGGCATAATCATTAAAATTCAGTGAGGATTTAATATCCATAGCAATATAATCTATTATCCCACCATTTAAAAGTTCTTCTAATGATTCAGGATTCGTACCATTGGTATCTAACTTAATTAAAAACCCCTTTTCTTTGATTCCTTTAAAATATGCAGGTAAATCCGGATATAAAGTAGGTTCTCCTCCACTCATACAAATACCATCGATAAAATCTTTCCTTTCCAAGAGAAAGTTATTTATTTCTTTGGAGGAGATATTGGGGAAATTGTCAGGATTTAATACTAAATCATAATTATAACAAAAAGGACATCGAAAATTACAAGAGGATACATATAAAGTGGATACAACTTTACCCTCCCAATCGATTAGCGAAGTCTCAATAATTCTCTTTATTATCATCTTGGACTAGTTACTTCCTTTAAAATCTCTTCTAAAAAGGGAACCTGGCCTTTCCACGCTATAATCTCATTATCACCGCTGTCGGTAATTACAAAAGAAGGGGTAGACAAAATGTCATATAAACAAGCCTCAGCTAATCCATCAACTGTATCAACATCAAAATATTGAACCAATATATTTTCTTCTTCTAACTGTTCTCCCAGCCTTTTAGCCTTTGGGCAATTAGGACAATTTTTTTTCCAGAATATTTTTACTTTCATAATATCTTTAACCTTTTCTAATATTTGGTATAGAAATTTCCTTTTCCTTGTAAGCCGATTTTATAATTTCCGAAATGTCGGTCTTTTAGTTCACCGATCTTATTTTTATTCCAATTAGTTATTTTACTATAATAACCTACTATCCTGGTAATTCCATACACCTCCTGGCTCCCGCAATTACTACAATTCTCTATTAATCCTCTGCTTATCTTATTACATAAATTACACACGGTGAATTCAGGGGAAATGGTAAGTTGTGAACATTGAGTATGCTCCCAAACTTTCTTAACTAAATTATATATACTTTCAGGAGAAGGTTGGTGCTCTCCTATAAAAGCATGGATTATTGCCCCGCTTTTAATTAAGGGATGAAATTTGCTCTGTTTAATGATTCGAGTGATTAAATCTATCTGAGCTGAAGCAGCAAAATGAATGCTATTAGTATAATAACATTCATCGATTTCCGGATCGCCTTTTATTACTTTTTTGCTGACGGGAAATTCTTGTAAATCTATTTTGGCTAATCTTCCAGCTGCACTTTCAGCAGGGGACTCTTCTAAAGACAATTTTAAATTATACTTCTCGCTATATTCATTACATTTTAAACTCATAAAAGATATAATTTTTAATCCTAATTTATAGGCATTTTCACTTTCATGTAACTCCTCACCGGTAAGGAATTGAACAGCCTCATTTAGTCCAATCAGGCCTATTAAATAAGTTCCCTTGTCTAAATCTACGTAGGGGCTTCCATCTTTTGCTATCTTACCTATCTGCCATAGAGGTCCGTTTGAGTCTTTCATCATTATTTTTAAAAAGTTTTTTTTCTGAAGGTGAGCTTGAATTGCTAATTTAATAGCTTGGTCAACTTTTTCAAAAAATAAATCAAGACTCCTTTTTTGACCATTATCCCTAAAACTCGTATCAGCATTCGAGGCATTATGAAAGGCTCTATAGGCACATTGAGGTAAATTAATTGTAACATTTTGTATTCCTGCAAATCTCAGTTTTTCAGGTTTTAATATCATTTCTTTATCTGTTATCCTGGTCTTCAATCTACAACAGGCTGCTAAACTTATGTCATCTCGGTCAAAAATAAAATATGGCGACCCATTTTCCGAGGCTATCTGACAAGCGTATTTTAACAATTTCTCCTGTTCAGGATCCTTAAAAGAATTATTATCAATATGCAGGTCCATTTTAGGAAAAGCAAATACCTTTCCATGGCAGTCACCTTCTCTCCAGACTTCCATTAAAGCTTTTAAAAATAACTGTGATTCTTTCTCGTACTCACCATAATTCTTTCCAGTATACTTTCCTCCAGGTCCAATTGCTGGAACATCTTTAAGATAGTCTGGAACGCCAAGATGGACATTAAAATCGAGAAACAGCGATTGCCCACCCCTGGAAAAAGCGTTTTGCGAACCACTAAATATTAAATATTGAGCTTCCTGTTTTATTTCTTTGAAAGATGAATTTATTAAAAAGGGCGCATACATAATGTTTAAATATCCGATACCTAATGCACCTGCATAATATGCTTGCATCGAAGCTAAAAAAGTATTTAGATGTCCAGTTAGGGTCCTGGTATGTCTTGCTGGTGCGGAAGAGGTATCCAGGTTCTCTAACTCAAGACCATATTTTTTTAAATATTCGAGTGAGTGACCAGAACAATAAATTCGGGGGTAACCTAAATCATGAATATGAATCCAACCTTTTAAATGGGCTTGAGCTACTTCTCGCGAAAATACTTCCTGTAACATATATTGTTTAATAGTATTTTCAGCGATAGCTAAATTAATAGCTTCTGGATTATTATTTCCTATATTACTATTTTCTTTAGTTTTAGATAAAAAAAGCTGGGTTAAATCATAAGTAGGCATTCCTATAACTTTTTGTTTTCTCCATTTATGTTCATATCCACGGATAAACAATTCATTATCCACTAATTCCCTAATTAAGGAAGTGGATATCTCGTTTAAATCTAAGTCAAATATTTTTTCTTCTACTGTTTTGGCAATACTTCTAGAAATATTTAAAGGTAATTCTGCTTCTTTTGTCAGAGCTTGCACAATTTTCTGCCTATCCCAAAGGGAAATATTTTCAGAAGTTGTTGTAGAAACTAATAAAGAGATATCGGTTGGACTTCTATGATTTTGTATTTTTTTCCTCACTTTTAATTTTTCTCGAATTCTACGTCTCTTATCTCGATATAATATATAGGCTTTGGCAACTTTTACCATTCCTTCCTTAATCAAAGTCTCTTCTACTATATCCTGAACTTCTTCCACCTGAGGAATTTTATCTTTAAAAATATCTTCTAATTTATTAACTATTTGGTCAGTAATTTTTTTTGCGATATCCTGATTTTCCTCTCCAACTGATTGCATCGCAGCGAACACTGCCTTAGTTATTTTATTTTCATTGAACTCTACGATATTACCTTCTCTTTTTCTGATTGATTTTATCACTTTATATCCCCCATTTTAAATACAACTATAAAATTAAATTGATGCTCTCAGTAGTTAAGTAAGTTTTTTTATCTCTTTTACAAAGCTATTGGCGTCTTTAAATTGCTTATATACAGAGGCAAATCTCACATAGGCTACTTCGTCCAGAGTTCGTAATTTAGAGACAACCAATTCTCCAATAAGGCTGCTACTTACTTCATCTGGTGCTTCGTTCTTTATTTTTTCTTCAATCTCACTTACCAATCTATTTATAGTTTCTATGCTAATGGGTCTCTTTTCACAGGCCTTAATAATGCCATTAGTAATCTTCTCGTGAGAAAAAGGCTCTCTGCGTCCATCTTTCTTTATTACCATTAAAGGAATTAATTCTATTCTCTCATAAGTAGTAAATCTCCTATTACATTTCCTACAAATCCTTCTCCTTCTGACTACAAATTCATTTTCTATTTGCCTGGATTCAATAACTCCGGTATCGCCATAATCACAAAACGGGCACTTCATTTTATACCCCCATATATAGCTTTATATTCATAATAATACACTAAATATAGGAAGTCAAGGAAAATTTAAAATTTTTAGTATAAAAATTTTAGAAAGATAGCGTTTAGGGTAAAGCGCCCAGAAACGAGTATGTAGTATTTCGTATATCGTATATGGTTTTTAAAACAGATAGTGGATAACGTTAAATCTGTAGAAACATTCCCTTTCTCCTTCAGGGTAGAAAGTCAGGGTTAACGGGAAACAAACGCAATACGATATACGAAATATGTAGGGGTTCTATTCATCGAATCTCCTTGTAAAATCACTAAAATAAAAAAGGTCGGATAAATCCGACCCCTACAGGTAACAAAAACCGATAACTGAATGGTACAACGAATTTTAACGCAATACGCGATACAATATATTAGAGACTAATTTATGAGATTGCTTCGGTCGCTTCGCTCCCTCGCAATGACAAAAAAGGGAAGCTCCCTCGCAATGACAAAAAAAGAGAGTTTGTACGCTAAACGCTGTACGTTACTACACGCTATTTCACTTTTTCCCCCTTAAAAATGTAGGAATTTCTAAATCATCATAATTTATCTTTTCTTTACTTATACCAACTTCCTCTAACTCATGAACTTCTCTTCTCTTCTCCAAAGTTTCAAATCCAGCAGCAATCACTGTAATTTTAATCTCATCATTCAATTCTGAATTTATTACCGCCCCGAAAATTATATTTGCCTCAGGATTAGCTGCTTTGGCAATTATTTCTGCAGCTTTATTAACCTCGTGTAAAGTTAAATTTGGGCTTCCACTTACATTAAACAATATTCCTTTAGCTCCTTCGATATTTGTTTCCAAAATTGGACTGTTTATGGCTCTCTCTGCTGCTTTAATAGCTCGGTTTTCACCACTAGCTCGTCCTATGCCCATTATCGCTGAACCAGCTTTCTCTATAATCATTTTCACATCAGCAAAATCTACATTTATTAAACCTGGATCAACTACAATGTCTGTAATCCCTTGAATCCCGTGCAATAAAACTTCATCAGAAACTTTAAAAGCTTCCAATAGTGGAGTATTTTCATCAACTATTTGAAGCAACCTATCATTGGGAATCACAATTAAAGTATCGACATTCTCTTTTAATAACTTAATTCCTTCTTCTGCTTGTCTCATTCTTTTAAAACCTTCAAAAGAAAAGGGTTTGGTTACTACACCCACTGTTAATGCTCCTAAATCCTTAGCTATTTGAGCTACCAGTGGTGTTCCTCCAGTACCTGTTCCTCCTCCCATACCAGCGGTAATAAATACCATATCCGCTCCTTCTAAAGCTTTAGAAATCTTATCCTTATCCTCTTCTACAGCCCTACGACCGATATCAGGGTTCGATCCGCTGCCTAATCCTTTAGTTATACTACTACCAATCTGTATTTTATGTTCCGCATTAGAAAAAGCCAATACCTGGGCGTCAGTATTAGCAGAAATATACTTCACCCCCTGTAATTTTGCTTCAATCATTCTGTTAACCGCATTACCACCACCGCCACCTACACCAATAACTTTTATTTCAACTAACTGTCCTACTTTATTCGTAATATTAAACAATTGATGCCCTCCTTATGAAGTAAAAAAGTATTAATCTAAAATACTAAAATAATTAAAAAAAATCTCTTAACCAGCTAATTATTCTTCCAAAAACATTTCTTAATTTTGGATTTTTTGAGGATAAATTATAGGATCCTCCAAGAGAATATCTTTTAGTCCCATAACTCAATAACCCCAGAGCAGTAGAGTACGCCGGATCATTTACCAAATCAGCTAATTCTCCCTCATAATGGGGTTTCCCTAATCGAGAAGGGAGATTGAGAATCTTTTCTGAAATTTCCACAATACCTGGTAACAAAGAAGTCCCACCAGTGATAGTTACTCCAGCAGAAAGCATGTCATAATAACCAGATCTTTTAACCTCATTTCCAACCAAACTGAATATTTCGCTTACCCGAGGTTCGATAATCTCTACTAAATATTTCTGGGAAACAGGATATTTATTCTCACCATCAAGACTGGAAACTTCAACCGCTCCTTCAGGAGAAACATTATTCTCGATCACACTTCCATATTTAATTTTAATCTTTTCTGCTTCTTCTAAAGTAGTTCTTAAACCAATAGCTAAATCATTGGTAATATGATTACCACCTAATGGTAATACTGTTGAGTATACAAGCGCTTCTTCAATAAAAATTGCTATTTCAGTCGTACCAGCACCTATATCGATTAATATGGCTCCCAACTCTTTTTCAGCATCACTCAAAACTACATTACTGGAAGCCAGGGCTCCAAATATAATTTCATCAATACCTATCCCTACTCCTTCTACACATCTAATTAAATTTTGTACTGCCGTATTCGAACCAGTTATAATGTGCACCTTACATTCCAATCTTGTGCCCGTCATTCCCAGAGGATCAGTTATTCCGCCTTGTCCATCTACCACAAATTCACGACTTAGAGTATGGATTAATTCTTTATCGGGTGAAATTATTCCTGCCTTAGCCGCTTCAATAACTTTCTCAATATCTGTTTCTGCAATTTCTGGAGTTTCACCAGAAATTGCAATAACTCCCTTACTGTTTACTGAGGTTATATGGCTTCCCGCAATAGAAACAAAAGCAGAATTAACTCGTGCACCTGCCATACGCTCTGAATTCTCGATAGATTGTTTTACTGACTGAATGGCTTGTTCTAAATCTATAATTATTCCTTTTTTTACTCCTGAAGAGGGGGCTGTACCCATTCCTATTATTTCAATTTGGTCGTCCTCGCCTAATTCGCCAATAACAGTACAAACTTTTTTTGTACCAATATCCAAACCAACCACCATTTCATCTTTCCCCATATTAATAACCTCCCACATATTTCAAGAGTGTCAAGGGGGCGAACTCTCCTTGAACCCCCTCTGCATTTTATTATTCCTTTTAGGTTTTATACCATATCTTTTTTGGCAATCTTATTAAAATCTATTCCCTTTTTTAAACTTGTGCCCGTGAAAACGGGTAACGAATAAGGGGCGTAAAAAATTATCTTTCATCATCAGAACTTCTTTGAAATTCAGATGCTATTAAATATAATATACCACTAATTAATTAAAGTAAATAAATTAATTAATTTTTATTTGAATTTGATAATAACTATTCTTTTACCTTTATTATAACACTATCTTTAAAACGCATATCTATATGATCTACTAATAAATTTTCTTTAATAATTTTGTCGAGAGCTTCCCTCAACAAAGTCCCTTTATTAATAATTTCCTCTGCTTTATGTACTCTAACTATTAAATTGTTTACTACCCCAAAAATTAAGAAATCATCTAAGGCTAATATTTTTATCTTATAAAATTTATTTGGTAGTATTATATTTGCAGAATTAATAATTTCTAAAGCTATCCTAAATTCAGGCTCAATTATGGTATCGCCTATTTTTACATCTACAGTTTTTAACCCTGATATAAGAGGTAAACTCAATCCTCCTGGTTTTTCAATTTTAGATAATACCATCCCGTCTTTGTCTAAAATAAAATATTCTCCACCGATGTATATCACAGCAGAAGGTTTTCTTTCTTCTAAAGAAATTATAATTTTATCTGGTATTATCCTTTTTATCTCTATTTCTTTAATCCAAGGTTCTTGCTTTAAAAATTCCATAGTTTTATTTAAATCTAATTTAAAAATATTCTCGCCTAATTTTATCCGGGACTTATAGAATATTTCTTCATCGCTCAAATGGTCATTTCCTTTGACAACAATCTTTTCTATATTACAATATTTTGAATTAAACATAAAATTGAAAAAATTCCAACCAACAAAACCTATAATTAAATAAAAGATTAATATTCTGGTTATCTTTACTCCCAGAGATTGACAATTTTCGTCCTCTTCCCCTTCTTCCTCCTGGTCTTCCTCCTCTAATTCTATTTCTTCTTCATTTTCGTTAATCATTTTCATTGTCAAATCTACAAAAAACTCCTTTTACATTAAGATTGTCAGGGGAGTGAACTCCCCTGAAACCCCTCTATACCTTTTTTTGTTTTTTTCTCGTTTTATTGTATAAATTCTCTTTTTTGTCATTGCGAGGGAGATTCCCTTTTTTGTCATTGGAGGAGCTTCCCTTTTTTGTCATTGGAGGAGCTTCCCTTTTTTGTCATTGCGAGGGAGCGAAGCGACCGAAGCAATCTCGTAAAATAATATAACTACTATTCGCAATGACATTTTTATAGTTCACTATATAGATCTTTCCATTCAGGATTAATTTTTCTTATTAATTCAATCTTCCTATCCCTTGAACCTGCTTTTATCTGTTTTTCTCTTACGATAGCATTTTCTGGATCATTATATATTTCAAAATATACCAATTTATTAATATTATATTTTTCGGTAAATCCTTTTGCTATCTTTTCTTTGTGTTCCCAAATTCTTTTCTTTAAATCACTAGTAATTCCAGTATAAAGAACATTATTTCTTTTATTAGTCATTATATAAACATAATATTGTTTTTGGTTAAATGAGATTGCCACGGCTTCGCCTTGCAATGACAAAATTTAATTACTAGTACTTTTTATCTAATCTTTTGAATTGCTTCTTGTATATTACGAAATTACTTTACTTGTGCTTGGAATAACTTTTATCAACTTATCTGATTTTCTTAACGTAATATGAGATACACGATACGCGATATTAAATTATGGTTCTCCTAAAATCTCTATTTCCCGTTCTAATTCTATTCCGAAATTTTCTTTTACTCTTTTCTCTATTTCTTTAATTAAACATAGAACATCCCTGGCTTTAGCGCCTTCTCTATTTATTATAAAATTTGCATGCTTATTTGATACCATAGCCTTCCCTTGAGACAATCCTTTTGCCCCTACTTTTTCTATTAATTCACCCGCATAATAACCTGTAGGATTTTTAAATATACTACCTGCACTTAATTTATCTACAGGCTGTTTACTTTTTCTAATTTTAGTATATTTTTTAATCACTGACTCTATTTTTTCTTTGTCCCCTTCTTTTAACAGTAAGGTCACTTCTAAAATTATAGTTGATTTATGCTTCAAATCACATCCCCGATATTTAAAATTTAAATCAGATAGATGCAATTTTTCTATCTTTTTTTCTTTATTTAAAAAAGTTACACTTTCTACTATATCTGCTATACAATTTCCATTAAAACCAGCATTGTTAACAATTGCCCCCCCTAAAGTTCCTGGAATATTGCAGGCAAATTCTAATCCACTTAATCCCCTATTTAAAGCCATATTACTTAAATATAATAAATTTACTCCTGCACCTACCTGGACAGTTTTATTAATAAATTTTACTTTTTTAAAACCTTTGCCTAATTTAATTACTATCCCTCTTGCCCCTTTATCCAGAACTAACAAATTTGTTCCATTACCAATAACCCAGAAAGGGATATTAAATTTTTGAGAAATAGAAATAATTTTTATTAACTCTTCAAGATTGTTAGGGGAACAGAATATATCCGCGGGTCCCCCAATTTTTAATGATGTATGATTCATTAATGGTTCATTAAATTTAACTATTTTATCAATTTCATTTTTTTTAAATTCATTATTTATGGTATTTATATTCATTTTCATAGTTAATAAACCATAATACTTTCATTTATTTTTTAATCGTTTAACTAATTCCTGACCAATAGTCCAGACATCTCCAGCTCCCATAGTTATTATTATATCTTCTGCTCGTATAATTTTAGTTAGATAATCTACAGTGTCATCTTTGGCAGGTATGTACTTTATATGGTTATGGTTAGCCTTTTTAATTTCATCAAATATTGTTTCACCGCTAATGCCCGAAATTGGCAATTCATTTGCAGAATAAATATCATTGATAATTACCTTGTCAGCATTAAAAAATACCTCACCAAATTTTTTAGCCAAAATTTTTGTTCTGGTATATCTATGAGGCTGAAAAACAACTATTATCCGCCTATTCTTCCAACTTTCTCTTACCGCATTTAAAGTAACCTTTATTTCGGTGGGATGATGAGCATAGTCATCCATAATTAATATTTTGTTATCCAGGTTAGCTACAATCTCCATTCTTCTTTCTACCGCTTGATAGGTTTTTAGTATTTCTGCAATTTCAGTAAATTTCATCCCTAATTCCTGGGCAACTGAAAACGCCGCTAAAGCATTTAAAATGTTATGGTATCCTGAAACATTTAACCGGAGTTTTCCCATTTTTTTATTCTGCCAATATATTTGTGACTCAGAACTTAATCTATCTAATTTTATTTCCTTCGCAACAATATCTGCATCTGTGGATATTCCATAAGTAATATATTTTTTTCTACAATCTAACATCAATCTCCTTACATTTTCACAATCTTTACACAATACTACACTTCCATCATCTGGAATGCTATTAATAAATGTTTTAAAATTTTTTGAAACATTTTCTAAACTTTTATAATAATCCAGATGGTCATCTTCAACATTAGTAACCACTGCCAAAAATGGTTTTAATTTTAGGAATGAACCATCGCTTTCATCAGCCTCAGCGACTGCATACTTTCCGAATCCCAATTTAGCATTTCCTCGAATATTATTTGCTTCTCCACCTATTAACACCAGGGGGTCAAAACCGCCTTTTTCTAATAAAAGGCTTATCATTGAAGTAGTAGTAGTTTTGCCATGTGTTCCCGAAATTGCTATTAAGTACCTATCCTCTACAATCTTCGCCAACATTTCAGCCCTCCTAATCACCCTGATATTTTTTTCTAAAGCTTCTTTAATTTCAGGATTAGATTGAGGTATTGCTGATGAAATTACTACTAAATCTGCTCCTTCTATATTATTTTTATTATGGCCCTTAAAAATAGTTGCCCCTTTTTCTGCTAATCTCTTAGTTACCTTTGAGGATATAAGATCAGAACCACTTATCTTATAACCCAAATCAAGAAGTATGGAGGCTAAGCCACTCATTCCTGCCCCGCCAATACCTACGAAATGTATGCGTAATTTTTTCTCAATCATTAAAAATAACTCCTATTTTTATTCGTATTGCTTATTAGGTAATTGATTTTCCTACTTTTTGGTATAATCAAAGATAAAGTCAATGATTTTTTTAGCAGAATTTAGATTACCTAATTTTTTACTCTTCTTAGACATTATCTCTAATTGCTTTTTATCGTTTATTAAGTTAAACAACGCTTTTGCTAATCTTTCGCCAGATAAATCTTTTTCTAAAATTAATATTGCAGCCCCTTCACTTTCTAAAATTCTGGCATTATATTCTTGATGATTATTAGTAGCAAAGGGATAGGGAATTAAAATTGCAGGCAGTCCATAAGCACTGATCTCAGCCAGGGTGGTAGCCCCAGCCCGGCAAATTACTAAATCAGCCAAAACATAGGCTTTTTCAATATTATAAAGATAAGGTTCAACAGAAAAAATATTATTATCATCCCCTATGATATCAATAATTTCCTCGTAATCATCACTCCCGCTAATCAGTAAAACTTGCCATTGATTTTTTATGGAATCCTTAATTAAATTGATACCTTCTATAACCGCCCTGTTTATGGATACTGCGCCTTTGCTCCCTCCGAACACCAATATAGTTTTTTTTAGTGGATCTAATTTAAAGTTATGATAATCTTTGTTTTTTATGGGTGGTAACTTTTTAAAACGAACTGGATTACCAGTAAAAATTAATCTTGAACTATGTTTAAAATATTTTCTTGATTGAGCAAAACTTAAAAATACCGCTTTTACTATACGAGATAAGAATCTATTAGTAATCCCGGGTATCACATTTTGTTCATGAATAAAAGTTGGGATTCCTAATAAGGCAGCAATTAAGACAACTGAACCGCTTACATAACCACCCGTCCCAATGACTATATCTGGTTTATAATTTCTAATAATCTTATATGATTGAAATAAAGAAATAAAAAATACTATAATTGCTGTAAAATTTTCCCAACATATTCTTCTTTGTATGCCCTTTGCATTGATACTAACGAATTTAAAACCTTCTCGAGGAATAAGTTTTGCTTCTAATCCCTTTTTAGTGCCTACAAACAGTATTTCATTTTTAATATCCCTATCTTTTAACTCATTAGCTAAGCTAATGCCCGGATATATATGACCTCCTGTTCCACCTCCTGATATTATTATTCTCAATGACATTTATTGTACCCCTTGTTCCTTTATTCTATACCGTGAAATATTTAACAGGATTCCTACACAAAACATAGTTACAATTAAGGATGAACCACCAAAACTGATAAAAGGTAAAGTAAGGCCAGTAGTGGGAATCATTTTGGTAACTACTCCAATGTTGACAATGCTCTGAAAAGCTATCATTGCAGTAATACCTGCAGCCAATAGAGTTCCGAACTGATCTACAGAATTAATGGCTATCCTAAATCCACGCCATAATATTAAAATAAATAAAGCAATTACTATTAAAGTCCCAATAAATCCCAATTCTTCTCCAATTATAGAGAAAATAAAATCGGTATGTTGATCGGGGAGATAAAAATATTTTTGCCTACTCTCCCCTAACCCGATACCAGAAATTCCCCCACTGCCTAAAGCTAGTAAAGATTGAATAATATGAAATCCGCTATCTAAAGGATCTCTCCAGGGATCCAGAAAAGAAAGTAATCTTACTTTTCTATAATCCTCTTTTAACAAAATTAAAATTCCTACAGGTATAGCTGCTATTCCCAAAGTAAAAAGTTGAATTATTCTGGTCCCACCAATAAATAACATAATAAAAGAGATCCCTAAAATAATTAGAGAGGTACTAAAATCAGGTTCTTTTAAAATTAACAAGAATATCACCATTACAATAATAAGAGATGGTAATATCCCCTTGATAAAGGTTTTTATCTCTTCAGAATGTTTCCTGGTTAATGATTCTGCCATATATAAAATTAAGGCAAATTTAGCAATTTCAGAAGGCTGAAAAGAGAAAAACCCTATCTTAAGCCATCTTCTTGCCCCACCCGCCGACCTTCCAATACCGGGAACAAATACCATAATAAGCAGTATAATAGATAGAATCAAAATAGGCAGAACAAGTTTTTTATAACAATGATAATCGATAGAAGCAGCCAAAAAGAAAATTACTAAACCTATTATAGCATAAAGCACTTGTTTTTTTAAAAAGAAATAACTATCTCCATACCATTTATAGGCCATAACATAACTTGAACTAAAGACCATACATATACCAATTGCCGTAAGAATCACCACTACTATAAAAAGTAATAAATCAGGAGATTTTTTTTCTATTGTCACCTTAAGCATAACTCCTCATGCATAGTTAGTTAGTTAGTTAGTTAGTTAATATTAATTCACTAACTAGTTAGTTAATTGTAAAACAACTAACTGGCTTTCCTATCAATCACTTTCCGCTTCTTGTCTACAAATTTACAACTCGAAACCTGAAAAGCGGAACTTATTACTTGTCACAAATTACTCATCATTCTTATCTGAGAACAATTATTTGATAAAATTTTAGTTCCTGTAGGGGTCTGATTTATCCGACCCGCTTTTTAGTTAATTAGTTACAGGTCATGTGA
>DOTB01000067.1 GCA_003513845.1 Candidatus Atribacteria bacterium
TTTTTTTATAGCTACAGTTACTGCCTTTTTATGGCTCTTTGGAACCGGGTTGGTTTTAAGTAGTAAAGACAGCGCCCGGGCCTTACTCTGGTATAATAGATTTTCCTTTTTAGGAGTTTCTTTTATTTCCACCAGTGTCTACTTTTTATCTGCTACCCTTACTGAGCAGTTGTCAAAACAGAAAAGAGGTGTGATTTCTGCCTTTTTAATCTCCGCTATTTTTTATCTCTTAGCCAATACTATTTGTCCTTTTGGTATTCAGCTTACCAGGTGGGGATATTTTACTTTATATAGTTCCTCTTTGATAGGATTACCCTATGTTTTATATTTTTCATTGCTTATGTTATATAGTTTTTACCTTCTGTGGAGATCTTTTAAAAGCAACTTAAACCCCATAAAAAGGAAACAACTGAAAATATTTACTCTTGCCTTATTAGTGGCGGTAACCGGAAGCAATGATTTTTTACTTACCTTTCGCTATCAGGTTTATCCTTTTGGTTATCTTTCTATCCTCTTCTTTACCTTTATCACTCTTTATGCGATGAGATATTACGGCTTTTTAGTTTTAGAGCCGGCCATGGCTTATCAGACCATCTTTCAATCTATTCATAATTTTGTGGTAGGCATAGACCTGGAGGATAAAATAGGTTTTATCAACAATCCGGCTCTGGATATTCTGGGCTTTAAAGAGAAAGAAATAGTAGGGAAATCTATTGAGACTATCTTTCCTGAGGAAGAAAAATATACCCAGCTAAAAGAGAAGATAAGGCAAGGAGAACCTTCGCTAAGGGGAGAAGAATCATACCTTTTAACCAAATACCAAGAGAAGATACCAGTTTGGTTTAATCTTTCCCCTATTTTAGAAAAGGGGATGGGAAAGGAAATTTTTGGATTGGTCCTTTCCGCCCAGGATATCACTCTGCTGAAAGAGAAAGAGGAAGAATTGGTTAAAAGCGAGGAAAAATACCGGACGACCTTTGAGAATACCGGAACAGCCATGGCTATCCTGGAGGAGGATACCACCATCTCTCTGGTTAATAGTCAATACGAGATGTTAACTGGCTATACCAAAGAAGAAATAGAGGGTAAGATGAAATGGACTGCACTTGTCCATCCTGATGATGTGGAAAGAATGCGGGAATACAATAAGAAGCGCCAGGGAAACTCGCATAAGGCTCCTACCCAATACGAATTTAAATTGGTAGATAAAAAGGGAAATATTATTAATATACTAATATATGCCAATCTCATTCCCGGTACCCGAAAGACTATTATCTCCCTTATTGATCTTACAGAAAAGATAAGACTACAGGAACAACTGAAGGAATATTCCCAGAAGTTAGAGAAGAAGGTAGAAGAGAGAACCAGAGAGCTCTTGGCCATTAATGAAGAATTAAAGAAGGCTAATCAAGTGAAGAACGATTTTTTAGCCAATGTCTCTCATGAGCTCCGGACCCCCCTCACCTCAATCCGTTCCTTCTCCGAGATACTCTTACATTATAAGGAAGAAGATAAGGCTACTCAAGAAGAGTTTTTAGAGATCATTAATAAAGAATCAGAAAGATTGACCCGCCTCATTAACGATATTTTAGATATCAGTAAGATTGAATCCGGTAAGATTGAATGGAATGATGAATTTCTTTCGGTAGGGGAGATTATCTCTACGGCGGTAAACTCAGTGCTTCCTTTAGCTGAAAAACAGGCTATTCCCATAAAAAAAGAGCTGGCCTCTTTTCTCCCCTTTGTTTTTGCTGATAAAGACCGCCTGTTACAGGTTTTCACTAACCTGTTAAGTAATGCCTTAAAGTTTACCAATGAGGGGGAAATTAGAATTGGAGCTAAGATAGTAGGGGATAATCTGCTCTGCTATGTCTCAGATACCGGAATGGGGATTCCCGTAAAAGACCAGAGGAAACTCTTCCGGCGATTTGAGCAGATAGAGGCTAACAAATTACTGGGCAAACCCAAAGGGACCGGTCTGGGTCTGGCTATCTGTAAGGAGATTGTAGAACACTACCAGGGGAAGATATGGGTAGAAAGTGAAGCAGGTAAAGGTGCTACCTTTTATTTTACCCTTCCCTCCATCTTAATGAAAAAGAAAACAAGCTCAGAAGAAGAGGGAACTCTCTCTGCTTTGGAGAAGAAGGTTATTCTGGTAGCAGATGATGAACCAAGTATTCGTCGTTACCTTTATTTTGAGTTAAGCAAGGCTGGCTATAAGGTGATAGAGGCCACCAATGGCCAGGAGACCATACAACAGGTTAAGGAAAAGAAACCGGACTTACTCCTCTTAGATATCCTAATGCCCATCTTAGATGGATATGATGTTTTAAGAGAACTAAAGACGAATCCCGAGCTAGCACCTCTTCCGGTTATTATCCTTTCCATCTTAGAGGATAAAGAGAAAGGGCTACAGCTGGGAGCCAATGCCTATCTAAACAAACCTTTAGAAAAGGAACAGCTCTTAGCCAAGATCAGTGAGGTACTGGAAAAGGGAGAGAAGAAGATTCTGTTGGTGGATGATGAGGAGAGTTTCCTAAAGGCCACCAGATTTTTCTTAAAGAAGAATGGCTATGAGGTCTATACCGCCTCCAATGGAGAAGATGCCCTTAAGGCCTGCCGGGAGAGAAGGCCAGATTTGGTTATCCTGGATATTCTCATGCCCGAAAAAGATGGGATAGAGACTCTGAAAGCCTTAAAGAAAGACCCCCTCCTGCAAAAAATCCCGGTTATTATGTTGACGGTAAATGCCATAGAAAATGGGAGAACAAAGTGTCTTTCTTTAGGGGCAGAGCAATATCTGACCAAAAAAGAAGGCCTTAATTTTCTTTTGGAGAAGATAAGAGAGATACTGAAAAATAAGCATCAAACAGAACTCATAAAGAAATAAGAAGCATTACCTGTGGGAAGGAGAAAAAATGACTATTACTAATACTACTAATAGAAGAATTCTCATTGCTGATGATGAACCCTATATTTTAAGAAGCCTATCCTTTGTCCTACAAAAGGAGGGGTTTGAGATAGAGACTGCCTGTGATGGTGTAGAGACATTAGAGAAAGCCCGGCAATTTAAACCTAAAATCTTATTTTTGGATATTATGATGCCTTTAGAGGATGGCTATGAAGTCTGTGAAGAGTTGAAGTCTGCTCCTGATACGAAGGATATTTACGTTATTATGCTCACCGCCAAAGGACAGATTATAGATAAAAAAAGGGGATTAGAAGTGGGGGCTGACGAGTATATCACCAAACCCTTTTCTCCTCGAGAGATAGTAAATAAAGTGAAAGAGATTATAGGGAGTTAACGACCAAGATGGATTACTTAGCTTTATTGAGTGAGACAGAACAAAAGAAATTATTGACTAATTTTTCTCTCCTGACTGATTCCTCTATTTTTCTATTGAATGAAAACAAAGAACTAATATTTAGCATCCAGGCCCATAATACTCAAGAAAAAGATAATAAAAGTGAGATAGATACTGTGGATAGGGATAACGCTAATAAAGGTGAGGGAAGTATTTCCTTCTCTCCGAGGCAGAAAGATTATCAAAGATTATTAAAAGATTTATATGAGCAGAAAACTCCCCTTTCTTGTTCTTATGACCACAGATATTCTTTGGCTGGAGAACCCTTAATTTTCCATAATAATTTTTTGGGAGTTTTGCTTTTTGCCTATCCGACTTCTTCCACTTCTATATTCACCAGCCAGATGGAATTCTTGAGGCAATATTTAAAAAACTTATTTGTGTGCCATTATGAACTGGATAATTTATCTGGAGAGGTGGTCTATAATTATGAAGAGTTTTCTCTCCTGACGGAAATTAGCCAGCTTCTGGGTGGAATCCTGGAAGAAAGCAAAATCTGCCAGATAGTAATAGAAAAAATACAAAAGACCATACCAGCAAAAAGTATTGCTGTATTGTTAAAAGAAGATAAAGAAGATTATTTTTACTTAGTAGCAGCACAGGGATTAAAACCAAAAAGGCTAATTCCTGAAAAAATAAATACACAGCAAGGTATATGCGGGTGGATAACAAAAATAGATCAATTCATCCTGATAAATACCGAAGAACAATTTTATCTGCCTCTGGATTTTAAAAAAGAAGAATGCCAGAGCTGTCCACTCTGCCAGCTCCCTTTTATTTTTGTCCCCCTAAAATCGGGAAATAAAGTAATAGGACTGATTAATGTTAGCAGAAAGGTTAGTGGAAAAAATAAAGGTCAAGATTTTACTTCTCGCAATTTAAAGTTAATAGAACTTATGGCTACTCAGGTGTGCTTTTCTCTGGGTAATATTCGTTTGGCTAAAGAAAGAGATGAAAAATTATTGGGGATATTTGATTCTCTATAAGCCACAATAGAGGGGA
>DOTB01000033.1:0-4058 GCA_003513845.1 Candidatus Atribacteria bacterium
CATATAGAGTGTATAGCATATTTAGAAAGTTGATTAGTGTCAATTAGTTGTGATGTATTTTTGGTAGATTGAGAAAGGTTTATAATTGTTTAGAGGAGTAAAAGATGCACAAGAGCAAAAAGGTAGAGGAATTTAATTTAAATATCAAATCCAAAGATATAGATCCCGGGGCTTTATATATAATGAATAAACTAAATGATTCAGGTTACGCAGCATTTGTGGTAGGAGGATGTATTCGTAATCTAATAATGAGAGAATGTATCCAGGATTGGGATATAACTACTAATGCTACCGTGGAGGAAATTATCGGGGTTTTTAGAGATTATAAAGTTGTCCCTATGGGTAAGAGATTTGGAACTCTTACTATAGTTATAAATCATATCAATTATGAAGTAAGTACCTTTAAAAAGGGCAAGTCTTTGGCTGAACCACCCACCTTATTTGAGGACTTAAGACACAGGGATTTTACTATTAATGCCTTAGCCTGGAGAGAAGAGGAAGGCTTAATCGATTATTTTAACGGAGTAGAGGATATTAAACGAAAGATAATAAAGGGAGTTGAAGAGCCAGCCAAAAGGATAAAAGAAGATCCATTAAGAATGTTTAGGGCAATTAGATTGGCTTGTGAACTGGAGTTTGAAATAGACAGAATCACTTTGCAAGCGATAGAAGATAATAGCTCATTGATTAAAAAAGTTAGTTTAGAGAGGATTAGGGATGAGCTGATTAAAATACTAATAAGTAACTTTCCTAAAAAGGGTTTCCAATTATTACAGCAATTGGGTTTACTGAAATATATTTTCCCCGAGTTAGAATCAACTGTGGGATTTTATGTTGAAAGTAACCATAAAGAGGAAGATTTATTTAGTTATATTTTAGATATATTGGACAATCTTCCTCCAGACTTAGTTCTTCGATTATCCATCCTGCTTTATGGTGTGAAGAAATTAACAGCTTCTTATTCTAAAAAAGAAATTGCCAATAAAATATTATACCGCTTGAGGTTTAAGAATTCTTTAATTAAGAGAGTAAATGTTCTGATTCGGGAGGATTGGCGGAAAGCCGATTTTTCCTCCAGAAGAAATATCAGACGACTTATTTCCCAGCTTGGCGAGGAAAATGTTCTAAGTATTTTAGAATTTAAAAAAGCCCACTTTAAAGTGAGGAAAGATGCTGATAAACTTAGGCAGTTGGGGAAAATAGAAAAAGAAATCAGAGAAGTTTTGCAAGAAAGACCTCCTCTATCCTTAAAGGATTTAGCCATTAACGGCAAGGATTTAATTAATTTAGGATTTCAAGAAGGGAAAGTGATAGGAGAGATTCTGAGGATACTTTTAGATATAGTTATTAATAAATCTGAGTTAAATAAAAGAGAGATCTTGTTGGAACTTGCCAAGGAACAGAAGAAATAATTTTTTAAAAATAAAATATTTGTGATAAATTTTCTTAAGAGAAGAGGATAAACTAAATGAGTATATTTGAAGCTATTATGTTGCTCTGTTTTGGGGCAGCTTGGCCGTTTTCTATTTACAAGTCATATACTTCAAGAAGCAATAAAGGCAAAAGTTTATTTTTTTTATTAATTGTGCTTACAGGGTATTTTTCAGGTATATTACACAAATTAATTTATAATTTTGATTCAGTAATTTACCTGTATATGCTAAATTTTTGTTTAGTGTTTACTGATATAATTTTATACTTTAGAAATAAAAGAGTAAATAAAAATTAATTTAATTATAGTTTTGATTTCCATAAATTTTTTAAAGTAAAATAAAAGCACAAGGAGGATAGATAATTATGCCATATGCCTATACTGGAAACATTCTACATATAGATTTAAGTTCAAGAAAACACTGGATAGAACATCCCCCCGAGACCTTCTACCGTACTTACTGGGGAGGTAGAGCTTTAGCCCTCTATTATATGTTAAAAGAGATGAAACTTCATACTGATCCCTTATCTCCTAATAACCTACTCATCTTTGCCCCTGGTGTTCTGACTGGTACACCTGCCCCAGCTATGCCTCGTTACACCGTATGTGCTAAATCCCCTTTAACCGGGGCCGAAGGAGAAGCTGAAGCTGGAGGTTGGTGGGGACCAGAATTAAAGAAGGCTGGTTTTGATGCCCTTATCATAAGAGGTGCCTCTTCCACCCCAGTCTATTTATGGATTAATGATGGTAAGGTAGAGATAAAAGATGCTACCCACCTCTGGGGTAAAGATACTGGAGAAACCCAGAAAATAATCAGAGAAGAATTAGCCGATGATAAAGTAAGGATTGCCCAGATCGGTCCTGCCGGAGAAAACTTAGTCCGCTTTGCCAATATTGTCAATGAACTGAAACACTTTAATGGCAGAAATGGCCTGGGCGCAGTGATGGGTTCTAAGAAACTCAAAGCCATTGCCGTAAGAGGAACTAAAACCCTAGACCTCTATGATAAGGAGAAAGTAAGTCAGATAACTAAAAATATTACCCAAAGAGTTATGGATAATCCCTTAAGCAGAGATCTTCGAAACTTAGGTACCCCTGGAGTAGTTCGTGGTTTTTACGAAGCAGGATGTCTACCCTCTTACAACTGGACAACTGGCTATTTTAAAGAAGGAGAAAATCTCACTGCTGAGACCTACAATAGAACTATTCTAAAGAAGGCGGTAGGTTGTTATGCCTGCCCCATCCGTTGTAAAAGAGTAGCACAGATAAATGAACCAAATCTTAAAGTTGACCCTACCTACGGAGGTCCCGAATATGAAACCATCGCCTCTTTAGGCTCTATTTGTGGTATCTCTGATTTAAAATACATTGCTAAAGCCAATGAACTATGTAACAAATATACTATGGATACCATCTCTACTGGTATGACCATCGCCTTTGCCATGCAATGCTACCAAGAAGGACTCCTTACCAAAGAAGACACCGAAGGGATAGAACTTACCTTTGGTAACAAAGAAGCCCCCCTTATTCTAATCGAAAAGATTGCTTATCGAGAGGGATTGGGAGACCTCTTAGCCGAAGGGTCTTATTTAGCCTCCCAAAAAATCGGCAGAGGAACAGAGAAGTTTATCCACCAGGTAAAAAGACAAGAGATTCCTATGCATGACCCCCGAGTAAAGACGGGAGTAGGTCTACAGTATGCCCTCTCTGATTACGGGGCAGACCACATGAAGGCCCCCCATGATCCTTTCTTTAAAGACCAGGATTCCCCTGGCTTAAAAGAAATGAGTGGACTGGGTATCTTAGAACCCCTATCACCTACTGATCTAGGAGAGAAGAAAGTAGCTCTCTTTAAATTACTGGATATCTACTGGAGTGTATTTGATGTCTTAGGAGTCTGTGACTTTGGTTATGTCCCCCGTAGTGTAGGGACTATGGATGAACTCTTAGAGATTATTTGTTCTGCTACCTCCTGGAGGACTACCTGGTTTGAGCTGATGAAATTAGGAGAGCGTTCCATCAATATGGCCCGTATCTTTAACTATCGAGAAGGATTTACTTCCCAGAATGATACCCTACCCGAGGTCTTCTTTCACAACTTTAAAAACGGTCCTTTAAGTGGTAAGGGCGCTATCAATAAAGATGATTTCCAGAAGGCCATAAGATTACGCTATCAGCTGATGGGCTGGAATCCCGATACCGGAATTCCTACACCGGCCAAACTACTCGAATTAGGGCTTGATTGGCTGGTTGAGGAGGTCAGATGATGAAGATAACCTTAATGCTGGAAGGATATTTAAAGTATAAATATTCTTCCAGCCCTATAGAATTACACTATCTCAAACCAGTAACTATCCGTCAAGTATTGAAGGATGCAAATATTTCTCCTGCTGATGTATTTTTTATCAAGGTAGGAGATAAAATCGTCAAAGAAGATTATCTACTTACTTCCTCTACCACGATAAAATTATTTCCCATTATCGGTGGGGGGTAGAGAGTTGTTTTCTTAAGAGATTCTGAACCGCTCTGGCAGTAAAGAAAAAATAGGGGAATTCTCTAAAAGTATAGACCTTAGATTGTCTTACTATTTCTTCCTCTTCTTTTAACTTTTTGTTTAGCTTACCCT
>DOTB01000033.1:4266-29058 GCA_003513845.1 Candidatus Atribacteria bacterium
ATCAGTTACCAGGTCATATTTTGTCCATCTAGTTTCTTCTCAGTAAAGCTAGAACTTGGTTGAGATACTCTGATCGCCTTTTCATGTTCTTCTAGATGGTAATAGTCGAGAAAAGAAATTAATTTTTTCTGTTATAAAAAGTTTCAATGTATTTAAATATAATTGATAGTGTAAAATTTTAGTGGGGGATTAAACAATAAATAAGGTAAACTTACCTCAAGGAAATAAAAAAAGGATATAATTCATATAGTTTACAAGTAATAATAAAAATGTTATACTTTTGGCAGATAACTACAGGAAAGTCTATAGTATTTGGCTTTTCGAGTTAAGAAAAGTATTGCCAAAATACTTAAAAATGATTGTTAATTTATTTTTTTCTGTTTCCAAATTTTGTTCATACAAGATAGATGATTAGCATGTTTTTATTACACCATTTAGTAATGTCAAAAGCAGATACTGCCATAGTGAAAGAAAAGGCAAGCAAATTGTTTGGTGCAGCGAAAATGTTAGACTCTTATATTAAGGGGGATTTTAATGACCTTCTTTCTCTTAATGAATTAAGAGACTTAAGTAGAGAAGAAAAGATATTAGCGCTTAATAAAAGGTTGACAGATTTTACCGATATGGTGGCTCAGTGTTTCCCTTCTGTTGGAGTTGGTTACTACTCTAAAGAGTTGGATGCTATTCTAACTTACGGACCAAGTCAAGAATTCGGCGATAAAGTAGGGCAAGCAATACCTAATGACCATTGGGGTAGAGAAGTAATGGCTAAGGGTAATGAAATGGTAGTAACAGGCAAGATGGTGAGGGGGAATTGTATGGCTTGTTTTGTGCCTCTTATAAGAAATGATAAAGTAATAGGTTATGTTTGGGCTACTGAACTTATAGAGGAAATCTATAAACAAATCAGAGAGATAAAACAGAAAAAATCAGTATTTACAGATTTAAAAGTAGTAATAGATATTTTAACTTTAATATTTTTGTCTGATAAAGTTTTTTATGATTTAGTTGGGTCTAAATCTAAATATAAAGGAGTGGTAGAGAGTTTAAAAAAGGTTTCACTTTCTTCAGATATAAATAGGGAGACTTATCAATTTGTTGAGCAAATTATATCTTATTTCAAAACTATAAAAGTCTATAGTGAGAATATTTTGGCAGATATTGATGCTGGTCTTGTTATTATTGATTTAAGCGGGAAAATCCTTTTCTTTAACGAATCTGCTCAATGGCTATTTGAAGAGAAAGACAAGAAAGCAATATTGGGGAGACTTATCCATCATTCTCTTTTAAGGTTTAAGGAACTTGGATTAGAAAAGATTATTAAAAATGTTATCGATAGCGGGAAGACCTACCTTGCCTATGATATAGATTATCCTGGAGGAGAAAATGAGAAGAGTATAAATTTGGGGGTATCTTTGCTACAAGATATTAATAAAGGGAAAATAGGAGTAGCGATTATGGTTGAAGATATTAGTGCGGAGAAGATTTTAGAGAAGAAAAAGGTACAGGAAAAGAAGCTGGCTACCTTTGGCGAGTTGGCTGCTAATCTGGCTCATGAAATTAGTAATCCTTTAACTGCTATTAAGGCGCTTACTCAACTACTTCCGGAAAGGATTGATGATCAAAAATTTGTTGATCGCTTTATTAGGGAGATTAAAAAGGAAGTTGAACGAATAGATAAAATATTTAAGAATCTTTTTTCTTTGGTACGTTCTCCTGTCCATTATTTTGAATATACTAATATTAATATTATAATTGATGAAGTTTTATTTTCTATAAAGGGAATATTCAAAACACATCAAGTTGAAATAATCAAGAAATTTGAAAAGGATTTGCCAAAAGTAATGGTCGATGTAAATCAAATTAAACAGGTCTTTTTAAATATAATTCTTAATGCTTTATATGCTATGCCTGAAGGTGGAATTTTGAAAGTTTGCACTATTTATGATCACGAAGATAGTTGCCTAAAAATTATATTTAAAGATAGTGGTTGTGGAATTGCACTCGATGTTTTAGTTAAAGTTTTTGAACCATTCTTTACTACTAGAGAGAATGGAGTAGGAATTGGTCTTGCTGTCTCATACAATATTATTCAACAACATGGGGGGTTTATTCAAGTAGACAGTAAAGAGGGAGAAGGTTCAACCTTTACCATTGTTTTGCCAGTCAATATGGAGGAAGGAAATTGTTTTGAAAAATAAAATATTAATAATAGATGATGAACCGAATATAAGATGGACCTTATCTGAACTATTTAGTGGTTCATATGATGTTTTTACTGCAGATGGTTCGGCTAAAATTTTTGATGTGATAATTCAGGAAGAACCCGATTTGATTTTTTTAGATCTAAGATTAAAAAAAAACGATGGAATGGATATCCTTCGTCAGATTAATAAGAAAAAAGTAGTTACTACAGTAATTGTTATAACTGCTTACGGCAGTATTGAAACAGCCGTTGAAGCCTTAAAATTAGGTGCTTATGATTATATTACTAAACCTTTTGATATCAATAGAGTTAAACTAATATCCCAAAAGGCTTTAGAGAAAACACGTTTATCCAGAGAGGTAATTCATTTACGCTCTCAATTAGAAGGAAGATATAGTCTTGAAGGTATTATTGGAAAAAGCCCTAAAATGCAAAAAATATTTACCGCTATTAAAAAATTGGGTGAAGTTGATTCCACTGTGTTATTGCAAGGTGAAAGCGGGACAGGCAAAGATATTATCGCTCGTGCCATACATTTCAAGAGTTTTCGGAGGGAAGGTCCCTTCATAGTTGTCAATTGCGCTGCTTTACCCCAATGCTTACTAGAAAGCGAGTTATTTGGGTATGAGCGGGGGGCTTTTACCGGAGCTGTAGCAAGAAAATTAGGTAAATTTCAACTTGCCAATAAGGGGACTTTATTTTTAGACGAGATCAGCACTTTATCTTTAGACACTCAAGCAAAATTACTTAGGGCTGTAGAGAATAAACAGATCGAACCATTAGGTGGAAATAAAAGTATTAAAATAGATGTTAGAATTATTGTTGCTTCTAATGATAATTTAGAGAAGTTGGTAGGGCAAGGGGCTTTTAGGGCTGACTTATTTTACAGGCTAAGTATTATACCCATTTATTTACCTCCTTTGCGTGATCGAAAAGAAGATATTCCTCTGTTGGCAGATCATTTTTTAAAGGTATTTAATAAAAAATATTCTCAAGTGTCATCAAAATCTATTTCCAAAGAATTTTTATCATTATTAATGGAATATTCTTGGCCGGGGAATGTTAGAGAATTGTCAAATGTTATAGAGAGAGCTGTAGTAATGAGTGAAGGAAGCGTACTGACACCAAAAGATTTACCTTACGACATACGTATCCAACATAAAGGGGAAGGGCTATTTTTATCTAATACTTTATCAGAAGAGAGAAAAGATTCTTTCAAAGATATTAAAATTTCTCTAATAAGGGATTATGAAATTAAAAGTATAATTAGGGAATTAAAAGAAACAGGCTGGAACAAGAGCAAAGCTGCCGAAAGGTTAGGGATTTCTAGAAGGTCGCTTCTTTACAAGCTGAAGAAATATAGAATAAAGAAAGAGTAATTATATACATTCTTTCACATTATGTGAAATATATTGCGCATTAATTAGCAATTTTTATTAGTAAATCTTTGAAAAAGTGTTATTAAGAAAAGCCGTATTTACTTTGTAAATATGGCTTTTCTTTTTTGTTTAATGAAATATATATTTTGGCACAAAAATTGCTTAAAATCATTAAGTAGAATATTTGTCTAAATAAAAAATATTTATCAGCTGTTATTAAAAAGTTTTTATTTAGGTAGTAGTTTTATTATTTTTTTACAAATAAGAAAAGGAGGTAAGTATGGAAACACAAGGAAAGATTTTCACTAAGATTAACCCTGATGTAATGAGAGACTTTTTTAAAAAAAAGTCAAAAAAGATGGTGAACAAAGTAACAACTGTGGGAAAAGTAGTATCTGAAATGATTCATGACAAAGATTACATTGCAATAGGTGGATTTGGTTCTATAAGAATACCAACCGCAGTTCTGCATGAAATTGTAAGGCAAGGGAAGAAAAATCTAGGTTTTTCGGGGCATACTTCAACACACGATTGTGAGATTCTTGCTGCTGGTAAGTGCATTAATAGGTGTGATATTTCATATGTAATTGGTCTTGAAGCACTAGGAATTCCCAAGATGACGAGAAAGTACTTTGAAAACGAAGTGGAATTTACTGAATGGACTAATGCCACAATATCCTGGAGATTTAAGGCAGCTGCTATGGGACTTTCTTTCTTGCCAGTAAGAACTATGTTGGGTACTGATACAGGAAAATACAGTGCAGTAAAAGAAATAACTTGCCCGTTTACCGGTAAAAAGTTATTTGCTGTGCCTGCCCTTTACCCAGATGTTGCTGTTATTCATGTTCATGAAGCTGATATTTATGGAAATAGCCATATTAAAGGAATTATTGTTTCTGACACAGATCTTGCAAAGGCATCGAAAAGATTAATTATTACCACAGAAAAAATCGTTCCAGCAGAGTTTTTTAGAAATAATCCTGAAAATACGACAATCCCCTTTTATTTGGTAGATGCTGTTATAGAAGTGCCTTATGGAAGCTATCCAGGAAATATGCCTTACGAGTACTTCTTAGATGTGGAACATCTTAGAGCTTGGCTGAATGCAGAGAAAGACCCAGAGACATATAAAGAGTTTATAGAGAAAAATATCTATAATTGCAAGAATTTTAATGAATATTTAAACTTGAATGGCGGTCTGGAAAAAATGAGAAAACTAAGAAATATAGAATATCTAATAGATAAGGAGAACTAAGATGGAAGAATACAATTCAATGGAAATTATGATTAGTGTTGCCTCAAGGTTCTTAGAGGATGGTGCTAGTATTTCCGTGGGGACAGGAGGACCCTGTGCTGCTGCAATGCTTGCCCAAAAACTATATTCTCCGAATCTTTTAATTATCTTTGAAGCAGGAGGAATTGCACCTTTACTTCGCTCAATGCCAATTTCTGTAGGAGATTCTCGCACAATGTATAAAGCAATTCAAACTACTTCAATGCCAGAAATTATGGAATCACTTCAGAGAGGGGTAGTAGATTATTGCTTTCTTGGGGGAGCTCAGATTGATATGTATGGGAATTTAAATTCAACAATGATTGGAACAGATTACCAGCATCCCAAGGTAAGATTCCCGGGGAGTGGTGGTGCAAACGACTTTGGTTCGCTTGCTTGGAGAACCCTCATTATGACTCCGCAGAGTTCCCGTCGATTTGTGCCAAAAGTAGATTTTATTACCACGCCTGGCTATCTCACAGGGCCAGGTGCGAGAGAAGAAGCTGGTCTTCCACCGGGAACAGGTCCTTATAAAGTAATTACGAACCTTGCTGTACTTGGATACGATGAGGAGACAAGGAGAATGAGGATAGAATCTATACATCCCGGTATCACTGTTGAGGAAGTTCAGAAAAATACAGGTTTTGAGTTAATTGTTAAAGGAAAAGTTCCTGTGACTGAACCTCCCACAAAAGAGGAGCTCAAGATCCTCCGCGAAGAAGTAGATCCTCTGAGATTAATAATTGGAAGAAAAGCAGAATAGGAGGAAAAATATGAAAGAAGTTGATTTAATAAGTGTTGGGATGACTAATTTTGGGAAACACTTTGATAAAACAGGAAGAGACTTACTTATTGAAGCAGCAAGAGAAGCAATTACCCATGTGGATAAAGGTATAGATATGAAAAGAGATGTAAAAGCTCTTTGTATTGGCTATTTTACTCCAGATTTATTTGAACATCAAGGGCATATTGGCGCTTTAAGTGCTGAATGGCTTGGACTCTCAGGGATACCTGCATTCAGAACAGAAAGTGCTTGTGCGTCTTCTTCTGCTGCTCTTGCTACAGGGTATTTCGCAGTTGCTTCAGGGATGTATGACCTTGTGATGGTTGCTGGAGTAGAAAAGATGACAAATTTAGATACTCCAGGGGTGACTAATGCACTTTCCATTGCTGCAGATGATGTGTTTGAACTTACTACCGGCATTACATTTCCTGGCCTTTTTGCATTAATGGCTCAAGAATATTTTGAAAAATATAGTGGAAGTTGGGAGGACCTTCAAACTGTTACATTGAAAAATCACCATAATGGTTCTCTTAATTCAAAAGCACAGTTTCAGGCAGAAATTTCTGCTATTGCTGAAAAGACTGCTATTAAAAAAGGTGTTACCTTTAAGGATGAGATGGATTTCTTAAAATCAAAATATAATCCTTTGGTTGCCTATCCACTGCGTCTTTTTGATTGCTCTCCAATATCCGATGGTGCTTCTGTTGCATTCCTTACAAGTAGGGAAATCTCAAAGAGATTTACTGATAAACCTCTACATATTATCGGAGTTGGTCTTGGAACAGATACAATATCACTTTCAGGAAGGCCTGATTTAACTACTTCAAAAGCTACTGAAAATGCTGCAGTTGCAGCTTACAAGATGGCTAGAATTACGCCAGAAGATATTGATATAGCAGAGGTACACGACTGCTTCACTATAAACGAGGTAATACTCTCTGAAGACCTTGGATTTTTTAAAAAAGGGGAAGGTTTGAAAGCAGCACAAGAAGGGAGGACATCTCTTTCTGGTGACAAACCTATTAATACAGATGGAGGTCTTAAAAGCAAAGGGCACCCTGTGGGAGCAACAGGTATAGCAATGGTGCACGAAATATGGCTACAGCTTAGAGGAGAAGCAGGTAAAAGACAGGTAAAAGGTAATCCAAAAATTGGGCTTACCTGTAATGTTGGAGGCTCAAGTGCTAGTGCAATGGTATTTATATTTGAAAGAGGTGAAAAATGATGCTTACTGTACAGAATTATGTAAATGGTTTAAAAGATAATAAGATTTTGGGGACTAAATGCAAAAATTGTGGCAATATAATGATTCCCTTGAAACCTGTTTGTTCCAAATGTGGAAGTTTTGATGTTGAAGAGTTTGAAACAAAAGGCAAGGGAGTTATAAGGAGTTTTACTGTAATTTATGTGGCACCCGAAAAATTTAAAGATAAAGTTCCTTATGTAGTTGCTATTATTAACCTCGATGAAGGTGGGGCAATTATGGGTAGATTAACCGGAGTGGACCCAAATAAACCGGAAAATATTAAAGTTGGTACAAAAGTTAAATTTGAGGCTTTGGTAGAAGGTGAAGAAGTAGTTGTAGTATTTAGAGTTGATAACTAAATACAAAATATATTTTAGGAAATTAGCAAGGTAAAATTGTTTTAAGTTACAAAAAAAGAGACTTTTTAAGATGTAAAATTGTGTTTTGGATTGAAAGTAAATCACGCAGAAGGGGGTGAGAATAAGAAATAAACAAAGTAATCTCTCAGTCTAAAAGTTAACGCAAGTTCTAATGAATAGCATAGAAAATTAAAAAAAATAAGGTAGGCTTTTAGAGAATTTTAAAATAGAGGAGTTGATACAAAAATAAAGTAGTTATAAGATAAAGATTTCAGAGTTTTTTAAAAAATACTATTATAAAACTTAGGAGGTAAAAAAATGAGTAAAATTGTATTAATTGATTTAAGCGTGCCAATTGAACACGATTCTTCATCTGAGCCGTGGCCAGCAAAGTTTAGCTATTTAGATCATAGAACAGGTGCTGTTGAAATGGGGGGTAAGCTTGGAGTAGCGCAGAAAGATTTTGTTTTTTCTAATGGCTTAGGTTGGTCGTATGAAGAGATAACTATGATAACCCATTGTGGGACCCATTTAGATGCGCCATGGCATTTTCATCCCATAGCAGAAGGTAAACTGGCAAAAACAATTGATGAAGTGCCTTTGGAATGGTGTTATTCGGATGGTGTGGTTTTGGATTTACGACATAAGAAACCAAGAGAAGAAATTTCTGTTGAAGATATAAAAATAGCTTTAGAAAAAATTAATTATACACTTAAACCTTTAGATATTGTTCTTATTATGACTGAGTGTGATAAGAAATTGGGGTCTCCAGAATATTTTGAGCAACCTGGAATGGGAAGAGAATCTACTTTATGGATACTTAAACATGGAGTAAAGGTAATAGGTGTAGATATGTATGGTTATGACAGGGCGTTTAAGGATATGGGCCACGATTATAAGGAAGCTGGAGACGGCAAAAAAATTTGGCCTGCACATTTTGCTGGAATAGAGAAAGAATATTGTCATATTGAAAAATTGGCTAATCTTGATAAAATTCCAATTCCTTTTGGTTTTAAAGTAGCGGTTTTCCCAATAAAACTTATTAAAGCGAGTGCAGCTTGGGTTAGACCAGTAGCTATTATTGAAGAATAAATAAAAAAATAAAAAAAGGAGTGATAATTATGTCAGGTATTACTGTTTTTGGAATTTTCTTTGTAATATTTGGGGTTTTAATGACATTTATAGGATTTGTTACAAAAAAATGGATTGGGAGAAGTAGTGATTTTATAGTTGCAGGTCGTGAAGTAAATTTAATAGTGAATATCCTTGGGGTTGCTTCCATAGGTTATGCTGGAACTACTTTAGCATTGTCTCCAGCTTTTACTATTATGGGTGGTCTTACTAAAAGTGTCTTTATGTTAGGTGTTTGCTATGCGTTAGTAGGGATAATTTCTTATGGAATATTTGTAGCCCCAATTGCAAGAAGAAGTGGAGCTCATACACTTCCCGAATGGATGGAAATAAGATATGATAACAGGGTTCGTACAATTATCGCTTTAACTGCAATTATGGCAATGATAGGGATTACTGCTAATAACGTTGTATCTATGGCCTACATACTTACTGGCTTTACTTCGTGGAATTTGCTTTTAACGATTACAATATGCTTTATTATTTTTCTGTCTTTTACGTACCTTGGAGGACTATGGGCAATTACTTTAACAGATTTTGTTCAAGGTATTATTTGTGTTTTTGCAGTTCCTTTGTTAATCATAGTTTTGTTAATGAAATATGGAGGTTGGAATTTCGTTGCATCTAATTGGCCTGGTGGGAATCCTTTACTTTTTGGTATTAGCGGAACCACATTCCCCTGGTTTTCTTTAAGATACCCTAGTGTGTTTGTTGCTTTATTTTTATACGGGATGGCTCTAGTATGGGGTTCAAACCACTACTGGATAAGATCAAGTTCTGTAAGAAGCGATAGAATTGCAAGAAATTCTTATCTCTGGGCAGCATTAATTCTTTTTGTTGCAAATGGAATAATTTACCCTATACTTGGTGGTTATGTAGGTGCTGCTTATCCAAGTACATTTGCTCCATTGGGGAAAATTCCACCTGCTGCTAGTTTTGGAGTTTTTCTTAAGGCTATTTCTCCCGTTTCCGCGGCTTATTTACTTTTAACTACTGTAGCTGCATCTATTTCAACTGCAACCGCAACTCATATTGCTGGGAGTTCAATGATATTTCGTGATATTTATCAAAGGATATTTAGGCCAAATGCTAAACCAGAAGAAATGGTGACACCATCTCGGGTTATATCTCTAGTATTTGGTATTGTTTGTCTTGGATTATGTTTTTTCCCAGGTGGGCCTGTATATCTTTTTGCTTTTGGTTGTGCATGGCTTGCTCCCTCTGCAATAATTGTTTTTTTAGGTATGTACTGGAAGAGAACTACTAATAAAGGGGCATTTATTGGCGGAATAATTGGAATTTTATTCTTAAGTGTTTGGACAATTCTTGATCTTACTAAGCTTTATCCTATGACTGCAAAATTTGGCCATATGGTAATTCCTGGAGTAGTGATTACCTTTGTATTAACAGTTATTGTTAGTCTTTTTGATAAGTCTAAATATTTTGGAAAGCTGGAAGAAAAAGATAAAATAAAATTAATTGACAAAGATATTAAAGTTTTAGACTGTGTAAGAAAAGGTTATAATACAATGGCTGAAATTACAGATATATTGGATGTAGATTCTTCAATAAGTAATAAGGTTGTAGGAAAATTGGAAAATGGAGGGTATATAAAAAGATTAGCTAACTGTGGAGTTGGCTTTTATACCTTTGAATTAACAAGAAAAGGTAAAGAGGTATTTCCTCCTCCCTCTTCTACGAAAGAAGAAAAACTTACCGAAGATAAATTAGACATGGTAAGTCTTAAAATATTAAGGTATATCGATACCAATCCAAATTTAGTAGCGAATAAATTAATAGAAATAACTGGTTTAAATCAAATGGCAAATTCTGTACTGATTGCTTCATTAATTAGACGGGGGCTTCTTAAAGAAAGTGGAATGTGGAGGAGGATTGTAACAATAACTCAAAAAGGAAAAGAGATGCTTAGGAAACATAGAGAATTGTTGGAGGGAGGAGAAATATAAAATGGAAAAAGTTGAAATAGAAATTTTAGAAAATTGCAATTTAATTCCGCCGTATTTTACAAATGAAAAATGGGTTCCCCATCTTAATTTTTCCGAAGAAATTCGTTCCAAAATGGATATTCCAAAAAAAATTATTATTCACGATGTGACTCTTCGTGATGGTGAACAAACGGCGGGAATTGTTTTTACTGAGGATGAAAAAGTATTTATTGCACAGGAACTTGATAGAATTGGTATTCCATTAATTGAAGTGGGAACTCCTGCGGTTTCAGATGATGATAAGAGAGTTTTTAGAAGACTTTCTGAAATGAATCTTAGGGCTAAAACTCTTGCTCTTTCAAGGGTAATAGAGAAAGATGTGGAGTTAGCGATCGAAAATAAAGCTGACGGAATTTTTTTAGAAACGAGCATAAACCCCTATTTTCTTAAACATGTAGTGGGGTGGGATGTTAATGAATTAATTAAAAGAGCTATAAGGTGTACAAAACTTGCAAAAAAGGCAGGGTTGTTTGTCGAATTCTGTGGATGGGAAACCTTTAGGGTTAGCAATCTTGATGTTATTAAAAGAGTCTTCTCTGAGATTGTAGATAAGGTAGAAGTTGATCAAATAGGAATTTCCGATACATTTGGCCAAGCACATCCATTGGTTGTACAATTTCTAGTTAAAAAGATGAAAGAATGGGTTCCTGATGTTCCTTTATCTTTTCATATTCATAATGATTTTGGCTTAGCAACTGGTTCGGTTATGATGGCAGTCGTTTCAGGGGTTGATGCGGTAGAATGTGCTTTTAATGGCCTAGGGGAAAGAGCAGGGAATGTTGCCACTGAAGAAGTAATTGCTTCGTTAGAATTACTCATGAATATAGATACAGGAATAAATTTAAAGGAAATATACAGGGTTTCTAAACTGGTAGAAGAAATTTCTAAATTAAAAGTTGCGAGGACAAAGTCTATTATAGGGGATGGGATTTTCGATTGTGAATCTGGAATAGTTGTAGATGCTAATATTAAGTTGGAGAAAAAATTAGGATTAAAGGATAGTTTTTTCCCATATTCTCCTTCAGTATTTGGTAGGAAATCTAAATATGTAGGCGGGAAAAAGAGCGGTAAAGCTTTTGTGAAAAATATCCTTATAGAAAAAGGACTTAGCGCTACAGATGAGCAGATAACAAAAATTTTAGAAAAAGTTAAGAGCAGAGGCATAATCCTTAAAAATATTCTTTCTGATCAAGAGCTTGATATGATTGTGGAAGAAGAGATATCAAGCTAGACAAGTGAGAAGAGAGAGGGGAAGGTTGATATAATTTTGCATTAAATCAGCCTTTCCCACAAATTTTTTGAAAGATATTAGTCTTACAAAATCTTTTATAATGAAACTTTTTAACTATAGTAAGTATTGTTAAAGCAAATAATATAATTTACTATGTTAATTATTAGACACAATATACACGATTTTTCAGAGAGATTTTGAATAAAAGTGTTTTGTGGGACAGGGGTAAGTAAAAAAGCGAATGATATATTTAAAATTATTATGTTAGTCTGCTTTAGCATTGCTTAGCTATTTTCTATCTATAAGTCATACAAATCAAGAAGTAATACTGGTAAGTGTATTTTCTTATTAGTTGTATTGGAAGGATATTTTTCGAAATATTGTATAAATTAGTTTATAATTTGATTCAGTAATTTACCTGTATATTTTAATTTTTGTTTAGTGTTTACCGATATAATTTTATATTTTAGGAATAAAAATAATAACTGATACTAATCAAACTGTAGGTTAAGATTTTAATAAATTTTTTAGCGTTTCTGCTGAGAAGAAATAGTACGGGAATTCTCTAAAAGTATAGACCTTAGATTGTTTCATCTTTTCATCCTCATCTTCTAACTTTTTGTTTAGCTTACCCTTCAAAGGTCTCATTTTTTCTCCAATAAAATTATTTATAGCTTTAATCTCTTCAGAAATTTCCCATTTTTCGATAGGTGAAGAAATTTCCCTAATTTTTTTAATCAATCGGGCTTTTTTCGCTGCCATCTTTCTAATAAGATTTTTTTCTTCTTTGGTTAAAGACAATTCATCAACATATCTTTCGGGATTAAATTCCAAATCCCTTATCTTCTTCTTTAGGTCAGATATTTTAGAATTAGGCGCGTCAGAGGAAGATTTAAGATGAAGATATAAAGTGCAGGAAACAACCAAAAAGTGAGGAGGTTCCACCTTAAAAAATTCTCTGATAATTTCATCAGTTACCAGGTCATATTTTGCTCCTCCCAATCCGTGAATGAAAAGGTCAGAAATAAATAGTCGATTGTATAGAGTTAACAAAAGAGCTTTGGGTCTTATCTTTAAGTCCCGTTCTTTGAGGAGGGTTTTAAATGAAGATAGAGATTTTAAACTGTCTTCTTCTACAAGAAATATTTTCCCATAAGAATTATTATAAAGATAATTTCCTCCTCCCTTTCTTAAAATAAAAATTTTTCTCCTCTGGTCTTGCTCTCTCCAGATCCAGAAAGGGGCTTCGATAAGGTTTTCTTTAATGGTTAAATTAAGCGAGGGGTGTGCTTGATTTCTAATTTTAAATAACTTTCTGTATTCATCTAATTTATTATTATAAATTTCAGAAAAGGATTCGATGTTTTTAATAATATGCAAAAAGAAGGAGAGAAATTCATCGCTATCGCAAATTTTCGAAAAAGGAATTTCCAGATAGGTTGGATGAATTTCTTGCTCGTAAAGACGGCGAGCTAAGCCAAGAAATTCTCCCAGATTGGCTTTTGGATAATTTTGGCTACATAGGTGGAAAGAATCTTCCAGACATTGAGAAAATATTTGAAAATTATTTAAAATTTCTTTATTTTCTGATTCTAATAGTTTAAGCCTATAGGTGGTATCCTGAATAAATTTGGTGGTAACTTCCTGAGGAGGGTAGGGATATTCTTCAAATGGGAGATGGGAAGCAAATTCCGAGGGGAAGAAATTTATTTTCTTTAATCTTAAATTTCTTTCTGAAGAAAGAGCAGGCAATAAAAAGTTAAGGTCTTTACAGATATCATTGTCCAGAATGATATTTAATCCTAAACATTTATCCGGCAAAGGAGATTTTAGAAGTTCATTTAAAAATATATTTTTAATCCATACTCCAGGATGAAAAAATACTGGTTGATGGCCAGTCTGGATAATATATTGGAAAGAGGAATTAATTTTTTCTTCAATATGGGGGTCAAATTTAGAACTAAACTTTAATGCCCTTTGAAGAACTTCTTTTCGGTTTTTTTCCCTAACTTCCTTGAAAGGCTGGTTAAGAAGTTTAAAGGAATACTGGCTAAAAATTTTCTTATTCTCTTCTAATAGGGAGGGTATCTCTTCTGTTGAATAAGAGAGTAAAATCTGCCTATTTTGCGGAACTTTAATATTTATTTTTTTCATTTCTATAACAACACCTCAATATCCTAAATATCTATCTCTTTCTTTTTGACCCACAATCCTGCTCTCTCCAAAACTTTCTGTACACCACCAGGGCTGATTACTTTTTTATTATTGTTTTCTTTTACAATTACTGAAGCTATAGTCCGGCGTCCCCAATTAGGATTTTTTTTCTTTAGTTCAATTATCCTAAGGGCATATTTTTCTGGGACTCTCCCCGGATTTTTTCTTATACGTTTTTTTGGCTCTCTTATCCCTCCTATGCCTTGTTCTAAATAGCGAGGATACCATCTACGAAAAGTATTTATAGATATTTTTGCTTTTCTACAAGAGAAACTTATATTATGTGTCTTTTGATAAGTTTCTATCATTAGTTTTCGCTGGGTAAAAGTGGTAGGTTTAATATATCTTTTGACTTTTCTTTCTTCTTTCATCTTTTGACCTCTCACCATTTATCTTAAGCTTTATTCTGTAAGTAGTCAATATCTGCGTGACCAGATAATAAAAAATATTTATTAAAAAAGAAGGATTTTTGAAATTTATATGGTATTATAAATATAGAAAATAAGGAAAGAGGTTTCCGTAATATGGAAAAACAAACGGGCAAAAAAGAGAGAATAAAATCTATAGATAAAGCCTTGGATTTATTAGAATTTCTTTCAGTTAATGAGCAAGAAACAGGCATAACTGAAATAAGTAAAAAGTTGCATATGGGGCTAAGTACAGTGCATAGAATAATAACTACCTTAAAATCTCGCGGGTATGTTATTCAGAATCAACAAACAACGAAGTATAGATTAGGAATTAAGTTATTTGCGCTTGGTTGTGCAGTCCAAAGTACAAAACGTTTGGTCGAGATAACAAAACCCTATCTTAGACAGTTATCGCAAGTTACTAATGAGACAGCAAATCTAGCAATTTTGGAGGGTAAGGAAGTCATTTATCTTGATACAATTGAGAGCCCAGAAATTTTGAGGACGGAGATTATGGCAGGGACTAGAACTCCAGCCCATTGTACTGCTTTAGGGAAGGTCTTATTAGCTTTTATTTCTGATGGGGAATTTGAAAGTTTATATAAAAATGACGAACCATTAACTTCCCTTACGTCTAATTCAATAGCTTCATTAGAGGAATTAAAAAAACATTTAAAAAAGGTTAAAGAACAGGGTTATGCGCTTGATAGAGAAGAATATAAAATTGGTATTAATTGTATAGGTGTCCCTATATTTGGTAGAAATGAAGCTATAGCTGCTATTAGTATCACTGGTCCAGCATCACGTTTTACTTTAGATAAGATGGAAAAAGTTAAGGATGAATTAATAACTATATCTAAAAAAATTTCTAATCAGTTTTAGATATATAAAAATATATTATAGAAAGGAAGGATTAAAAGATGAATAAAAAGAAGACCCGCTTAGATTTCATAGAAATGAAAAAGAAAGGAGAACAAGTAGCTTGGGTAACTGCTTATGATTTTCCCACTGCCTCATTTGTTGAGCAAGCCGGTATGGATATGATCTTAGTCGGTGATTCATTAGGGATGGTAGTATTAGGTTATCAAGGTACAGTCCCAGTTACTATGGAAAACTGTATCTCTCATTGCCAGGCAGTTCGGAGAGGTGCACCGAATACTTTCTGTATCGGGGATATGCCCTTTCTGTCCTATCAGATTTCCGACCAGGAAGCAGTGAGAAATGCAGGACGTTTTTTGAAAGAGGCGGATATGGATGCAGTAAAATTAGAAGGAGGAAGGAGAGTCTGTAGCAGAATAAAGGCTATAGCTGATGCCGGAATATTAGTTATGGGGCATATTGGTCTTACTCCCCAAAGTTCAGGTCAATTAGGTGGATTTAAAGCTCAAGGTAGAGATGCTGCTAGTGCACGAGAATTAATTAAGGATGCTTTGGCCATTCAAGAAGCTGGTGCTTATGCCCTCTTGTTAGAAGCAGTTCCACCAGAATTAACCGTATTTATTACTAAAAAATTGTCTATACCCGTCTACTCTATTGGAGCAGGGGGACCCTGTGATGGCCAGTTATTAATATGTGGCGATATGTTAGGCCTCTTCCAGGCCTTTACCCCTAAGTTTGTTAAGAAATATGCTAATATCGCCGAAATAGAAACCAATGCCTTTAAGGAATATATCAAAGATGTAAAGACCGGAGCCTTCCCTACAGATGATCACTGCTATCATATTTTAAAAGGCAAAGAAGAAGAGTTTTATGAGATGCTGAAAGAGTTTGAGTAAATCTTTAATATTTAAAGAAACAAAGGAGCAAATACAATGAGTAAAACGATAAAAGAAATTAGAGAATTTATGGAGGGGATGGGGATTCCTGGAAGAGATTTGGGTGAACTTCCTTCTTCAACAAAAACCTTTCCAGATGGCGCACAATGGAGAATAGAAATTTCGGGGGTCGAGCACCCATCAACTTTTGAAGCAATGATTGACGAAGCAAAAAAAAGGAATGTACCCATTCATAGAGCCATAATAACAGTAGCAGGATCAACTTTAAGTGATTTTAGTGAATTGAAGGCTATGGCTCAAATGGGAAAAGATGAAAAGATAGAGGTTATAGCTACAATGGGTCCACGTAAAGCTTGGGACGTAGGGGCAAAGGCCGCAGCTTTTTCTGAAGGTGCTATGGTAGGGTTTAGGCTAAGAGGCTCTGATAACATTTCTTATTGGCTGGCAGATATGATGAGAAATATTGAAGCTGGGCTCAGAGGATTTCTGGTGCTTGACGAAGGAATACTTTCTATTGTGACTCGCATGCGTGAAAAGGGTTTTATACCTAAAGATGTAGTCTTTAAATGGTCTGCATTTGGTGGATACTGCAGTGCTGCCGGAGCTAAGGTTATTGAGAAGATGGGTGCTAATTCAATTAATCCTACATCAGATGTTTCGCTCCCAATTTTGGCAGGAATGCGAAAAGCGATTAATATACCAATAGATATTTATATGTTTATTACAGATGCTGAAGGGGGGATGTTTAGGGTCTATGAAGCTCCGGAAATCGCCAGGGTTACCTCACCTTGTTACTTTAAAATTGAACCGGGAACTAGCCAGGCTGATATTTATAAACCCTGGGTGAAAGAGAGTTGGCATGCAGAATTTATGAGAGAGAAAGTCAAAGAAGCTGCCATTTTTCAAGAGATTATGGAAAGACAAGCACCTAAATTAAAATTATCTAAGAAGGGTCCTTCTGATTTAATTCTCCCAGATCCTAAATAAACTAATGGAACAAGCAATAAGAGGAGGAAAAAAATAATGAAAAACGATCCATTTGAAACAGCTTTAAATACCTTGCGCGCTGCAGGGAAAATTGCAGGCTTGGAGCCCAATGCAATTAAAATTCTTAGTCAACCTAAACGTGTTTTTGAATTTATCATTCCTATGAAAATGGATAATGGTGAACTTAGGATATTTAATGCTTTTAGAGTTCATTATAATGATGCCTTAGGAGAAATTAAGGACGGGACAAGATTTGTACCCAATTTAGATTTAAATACTGTAAAAGCTTTAGGATTTTGGATGACCATCAAACACGCTGTTGCTGGTATTCCTGCTGGCGGAGGGAAAGGCGGTGTAAGAGTTGATCCTTCTGAGTTAAGTGAATGGGAATTAGAACGCCTTGTTCGTGCTTTTATTCGCAAGTTACCTATGAAGGGAGCGTGGGTTGATGTGCCAGGAGCAGATATTGGAACTAGTGCAAAAACACAGGCCTGGATGCTTGACGAGTATGAAGAAATAGTTGGATTTCATAGCCCTGCAGCAATTAATGACAAGCCAGCCGAAGTCAATGGTACTTTAGGTAGTATGGAGGCAACCGGAACTGGTGCATTTTTTGTTACTAAGGAAGTGGTGAAAGATATAGGATTAGCTAAAAGCCCATCAGTAGTTGTTCAGGGATTTGGAGATGTTGGACGTACTGTGGCGAGATTACTTTATAATGATGGGTTTAAAGTCATAGCAGTAAGTGATATTAAAGGCGGGGTACATTCAGAGGAAGGAATTAATATAGAAGAACTTGCAAAATATGTTGAAGATACCGGATTTGTTGCAGGCTTTCCAGGAACAGTAGAAATAACTAATAAAGAGTTATTAGAAACGAAGTGTGATATTTTAATCCCTGCTGCGGTTCAAAGTGTTATTACTGATGAAAACGCAGATAAGATAAAAGCACAATTAATCATTGAAGGAGCAAATGGTCCAACTACCCCAGGAGCTGAAAAGATACTCGAAGAAAAAGGAATTACAATTATTCCTGATGTATTAGCTAACTGTGGTGGTGCTATTGTGTGTAGTTTTGAACGTACTCAAGGGTTAACTGATACTTACTGGGATTTAGAAACTGTTAATAAAAAGCTTAAAGAAAGAATTTTAAAAGCCTATAAGGAAACCGTTACAACTGCAAGAGAAAAGAACATCTCCCTTAGAAATGCTGCCTGGGTTAATGCCTTGACCAAGATAAGCAAGGCAATGAAAGCCAGGGGATGGATATAAGAATTTGTAAAATGAATTCTTTTTTCAGATAAATTTTATTAGAAAGATATCTCGGCAGATACCTAAAAGATATTAGTAAGATAGATTATAGAGGGAATTTGTAGTGAAAATATCAAACTTTTTGGCAAAGACAAATATGGTGTTAGAGAAAATAGAGGAAGTTATCCTCTGTATAGGGGTTAGCGTGCTGGCTATAATTTTAATTGTCAATGTAGTAGCCAGAAAAGCAGGAACCTCGATCTATTTTATCGATGAAATAGCTATGTTTTTAGTGATCTGGATAACCTTTATTGGCGTAAGTTATGCCTCGAGGAAGGCAAGGCATATCCGTATGGGGGCAATATTTGACTTATCTTCGGTGAGGGTGCAAAAAATCATGATATTTGTAATTTCTACAATCAGTGCTATAGTCATGTTCTACCTGACCTATATTTCTGTTAATTACGTATATACTACTTATCGTTGGCAACAAGTGGCCCCAGCTCTAAGAATGCCCTATTGGATTGGTATCGTAGTCGTTCCGGTGGGTTTCTTCCTGGCCGGAATACATTATGTTCGGACCATTGTGAAGAACATCCAGGTAAAAGAGGAGGTCTGGCTCTCTCCTGAACAAAAGAGCGAATATGAGTGAGGAAGGAGGTTAGAGAGGAGGAATTATGTTACAATTGATGGGAGTGGTAGCGTTCACCTTGCTTTTTCTTGGTTTCCCCTTTATGGTGGTACTCCTTGCTACTTTTCTGTTAGTTAGTTTTTTCTTTTTTCCTGATCTTAATCTAAATATACTAATACAGCAAATATTGAGTGGGATTAAGCCACTTTCTCTGGTTTGTGTGCCTATGTTTATACTGGCGGCTAATATTATTACTTCCGGACAGGCTGCCAAGAGAATGATAAATATGGTAAAGGCTTTCCTGGGACATCTATTTGGGGGCCTGCCTATAGTTACTAATGTTGCCTGTACTTTATTTGGGGCTGTATCTGGCTCCACGCAGGCAACTGTAGCTGCTATAGGGGGGACAATGCGCCCCATGCTCCTCGAGGCTGGTTATTCCAGCCCTTTTACCCTTGGTTTAATTATTAATTCCAGCGACATTGCTTTTCTTATTCCTCCCAGCATAGGTTTTATTGTATATGGAGTAGCAACGCAAACTTCTGTTGGAAAATTATTTCTTGCCGGTATTCTTCCCGGATTACTTGTTTGTGCTTTATTCTCAATCTTTTCCTATTTTTACTCCAAATTTTATAATATTGGGCTTTATCCCAAGGCTAGTTGGAAGGAAAGGAAGCAGGTTACCAAGGAAGGCATCTTGATAATTGGTTTTCCTATATTGATCCTTGGAGGGATCTATGGGGGGATATTCAGTCCTACGGAAGCAGCTGCTTCTTCTGTACTATATGCTTTAGTCTTAGAGGGACTGGTTTATAAAACATTAACATTTAAAAAACTCATAGATATTGCCCTGTCTACGGCAGTGGTCACTGCCGTGGTTTTCATATTGGTGGGAGCGGGGCAAGCCATATCCTGGCTTTTAAGTTATTCTGGAATATACAAACTAATCCTGCCACCTCTTTTTGGGGATGAACCTTCTGTCCTAAAGGTTATTATCATAATTAATATTGCTTATTTCATTGCTTGTATGTTTGTTGATCCCATTGTCGCTATTTATGTTCTAACTCCACTTTTTGCGCCCTATGTAGCTCAAGCAGGGATTGACAAAGTTTTTCTGGGAGTTTTAGTAACAATGCAAGCAGCAATAGGTTCGGCTACTCCACCTTGTGGGTGTGATATTTTCACTGCCATGGTGATCTTTAAAAGACCTTATTTAGAAGTGATAAGGATGACCTGGCCTTTTGTGCTTATTTTACTAGTAGCAGTGGCCATAGTAATCACTTTTCCTGAACTGGCTCTTTTTATACCAAGGAGCGCTTTAGGGGGCTAAAAGTAAAGGAGATGATGCTTATGTAATGAAAATAAATGAGTAGATATATTTCTTGGATATTAATAAAATTAAACAAAAAGGAGGGATAAATATGAGAAATTTCAGGTTGATTCTAATCTTAGGTTTAGTAATAGTGCTAATAGCTTTTGTCTTCCCCGTATTTGCTCAAGAAAAAACTGAGGTCTACAAATGGAAAATGATCTCTGAAGAGGTGACGGGGGATCCCATGACGGTCTTTGCCGAGCGATTTGCTGATCTAGTAGAAAAAAAATCAAATGGGAGAATAGAAATCGAAGTCTTTCCCTATGGTACTCTTGGAGGAGAGAGGGATATAGTTGAGCTTGTTCAGATGGGAGAGATAGAATTGGGCAGTGTAGACTATGGATGGGTTGGAGGCTTTGTGCCTCAAGCTCAGGTCTTGGCTTTACAATATCTCTGGCCAAAAGAGAATACCGCTGAAGTTATGCATGAAGTTTGCCAGAATGGTCGGGCTATCCAACTACTGGAAGAAGGTTTTAGAAATAGAGGTTTTCAGTTATTAGGTGTATGGAGTTCAGGTTGGATGAGGGTCACCTCTAATGTTCCCATCCATTCTCCGAAAGATGTTAAAGGACTTAAACACAGGGTAATGGCAAATCCTATCCTGGTAAAGGCTTACAATACCTATGGTTTTAATGCACAAAGCTTAGACTATGGCGAGATCTATGGAGCTCTACAGACTGGATTGCTAGATTCACAGGTTCAGCCGATGTATGCCCACTTAAGTATGGGTTTCTATGAAGTTCAAGACTATATTACCAACTTGTGGAATGAAGCATTTATGGTCACCCCAGTAGTTAATCGTGAACTTTTTGATAGCATACCTGAAGATCTACAGCAGATACTTATTGACTCCTGTGCGGAACTTATAGTACCAATGACTAACTGGTCTTTCCGAAACAACGAACTAATAGGGATGAAGATTAGGGAGGCCAAACCCACAATTACAATTTATGAGTTAAATGACGAAGAGATAGTGCCATTCAAAGAGCTGGCCTGGCAAGAAGGTGGCCCCGTCGATACTTACTTGAAAATTGGTGGTGAGGGCGCTAAGGAGATACTTGATGCATTATTAAATGATATTAAGACTGCTCAAAGACAATAATATTTTTGGTTTACTGAATTTTAGCCTATAGCACAGGTAAAACCTGTGCTATAGGTGGAAAGTTCCAGAACAAACAATCAATTAGAATAAAATTAACTAAGTTTACAGTCATTACCATACTACGATTGTCTGCACTGTCTTTTAATGAAAGCCAAATGCAGCTCGCATAAGGTTTTTATTTATTTTTTAAGCAAGGAGAAATAATTAGATGTTATATTTTTATATTAATGAATATAAAGATAGGATTAAAAAAACAAAAAAAAGAATGGAAGCAGAAGGTATTGATGTTTTATTTATTTCTCAACCAGCAAATATGAACTACCTTACTGGTTATGATGGATGGAGTTTTTACGTTCATCAGGGTGTAATTGTATCATTAGACAAAGAAGAGCCAATTTGGGTCGGTAGAGCTATGGATGCTAACGGAGCTAAAATAACCACGTTTCTTAAAGATGAAGATATAAGAGGTTACCCTGATGATTATGTTCAATCAAAAACAAAACACCCGATGCAATTTGTTGCAGATATAATCAAGAAAAAAGGATGGGATAATAAGACGATTGCCGTTGAAATGGATCAATTTTATTTTACCCATCGTTGTTATTTAGAATTAGAAAAAGCTCTGCCTAAAGCAAAATTTAAAGATGGTAACCTTTTAGTTAACATGGTAAGGATGATAAAATCTGAAAAAGAAATTGAGTTTATGAAAAGAGCAGGTAAAATTGCTGTAAAAGCAATGCAAGCGGGTATAGATTCTGTTAATGTCGGAGTAAGGGAATGTGATGCAGCAGCAAATATTTCTTATGCCCAGATAAAGGGTACTGAAGAATATGGTGGAGATTATCCGGCTATAGTGCCTTTGATGATGGCTGGCGAAGGAACAAGTACCCCTCATTTGACCTGGTCTGATAGAAAGTTTGAGAATAATGAAGCTGTTCTTTTAGAATTGTCTGGAGTGTATAAACATTATCATGCACCTATTGCAAGGACTATTTATCTTGGTACCCCGCCTAAAATAATGAGAGAGACTGCAGATGTTGTAACAAATGGATTGGCTAAAACACTGGAATTTATTAAACCAGGAGTTACCTGTGAAGAAGTAGAAGCAAAGTGGAGAGATGCTATTTCCCACTCAACTGTTGTTAAAGAATCACGTTTGGGGTATTCAATCGGCTTGAACTATCCGCCTGACTGGGGCGAACAAACCATAAGCCTGAGGCCTGGCGATAAAACTATTTTACAGCCAAATATGACCTTACACCTTATACCAGGCATTTGGTATAAAGAAGTTGGATTTGAAGTAGACGCATCGATAAGGATTACTAAAAAGGGATATGAATCGTTATACGATTTTCCCATGGAACTTTTTATTAAATAATATTCTATTTCGAAAAATTAAAGGAGGGGTAGAGGTACATGTTGTATAAAGCCAAAAAGGGACAAGCAAGTTATGGTGAGGCTATAGGAATTCTTTTATTGGATACATCCTTTGCCCCTTATGTTCCAGGTGACGTGGCTAATGCTACTTCTTATTCCTTTCCGGTAAGATTTAAAGTAGTAAATGGTCTTACTGTCGAAAGGATCTTTAATAAAGAGATTAAATTTTTAGATCGAGTAATTGAAGCTGGTAAGGAATTAATAGAACATGGAGTAAGAGCAATTACAGGCGATTGTGGATTCATGGCTTTATTCCAAAGAGAAGTGGCCAAACAATTAGAAGTTCCCGTATTTTTATCCAGTCTTCTTCAGTTACCTTTCCTGACAAGAATAATTGGTGAGGGACAAAAAGTTGGAATAATTACGGCAAATTCAAAGATACTTGATGATACTTTATTAAGAGAAGTGGGCATTAAAGATATGAATTCTGTCTATATCAAAGGAGTGGAAGGTAAAGAATATTTTAGAAAAGCAATTATTGAAGAAGTTGGCTGGCTTGATTTCGAGAAGGTGGAAAAAGAAGTGGTGTCTGCAGCCAAGGAGATGACCAGAGAAGATCCTAAAATAAAAGTTATTTTATTAGAATGCAGCTGTCTGCCTCCCTATGGAGCGGCAGTTCAAGAGGCAATAAATCTTCCTGTTTTTGATTATATCACTATGATAAACTATGTCTATTCAGCCGTTGTTAAGAAGAATTTCAAAGGTTTTATGTAGCATTTAAAACGTAATTTTTTATTACGAAAGGATAATATAAAACCACTATGAATATAAAAAAGAAAATAACAAGTCTAAAAGATGAATTAATTGAATTAAGAAGAGATTTTCATAAGCATCCCGAGCTGGGATTTAAAGAATATAGGACTGCAGAAATTGTAGCAAATTATCTTGAAAAATGCGGATTGAAGGTAAAAAGAGGTATTGCAAGAACAGGTGTTGTTGCTCTGCTTGAGGGAAATGCTCCGGGTCCTACTTTACTTTTACGTGCCGATATGGACGCCTTACCTATTCAAGAAGAAAATGAGGTACCGTATAAATCGGTAAATAATGGAGTAATGCACGCTTGTGGTCATGATGCTCACACAGCTATGCTCTTAGTGGCTGCGAAAATTCTTTCTAATTATAAGGAGAAAATAAAAGGGAATATTAAATTTGTTTTTCAGCCGAATGAAGAAGTTGGTGGGGCAAAAGTAATGGTAGAAGAAGGAGTTCTTGAAAATCCTCTGGTAGATGCGGCAATGGCTCTACATTTATGGACCCCGATAGAAAGTGGGAAGATTGGAGTTACAGCTGGTCCTATAACCGCAACTCTTGATGTCTTTAACCTTAAGATTAAAGGGAAAGGTGGGCATACAGGTTATCCGGAAAACGCAGTGGATCCAATTATTGCCGCTGCAAATATTATTCAGACTATCCAAACTATACAGACAAGAGAAATAAGTGCGTTAAAGCCTACTATTATTATGTTTACTAAAATAAAAAGTGGAGTAAAATCTAATATTATACCTGATACAGTTAATTTAGGAGGGACAATAAGGTATTTTTATAAAGAGGGAGTGAAGGACGAAGAGAAAATAAATAAAAGATTTGAAAGAATAGTAGAAGCTATTTGTAGAGCTTATAGAACGAAATATAAATTAAAATTTTATAATGAGAATCAGTCAGTCATTAATAATCTGAATATGACAAAATTAGTGATAACTATAGGTGAAGAATTACTAGGCAATGGTGACAAAATTATACCGTATGTATCCACTGCCGGTGAAGATTTTTCTGAGTTTGCCAATAAGGTTCCGAGTGTCTTCTATTTTGTTGGGGCTGGCAATATAGAAAAAGAATCCCATTACCCTCATCATAATCCGCGTTTTAATATCGATGAGGATGTAATGTTAATTGGAGTTGAAATGCATGTTCGCAGCGCATTAGAATTTTTTAATAAATAGTAAATGAGTATTTTTAAGACAGAGTAAGATATATTAAAATAATAAAAATTAGGAGGAA
>DOTB01000051.1 GCA_003513845.1 Candidatus Atribacteria bacterium
TCAAATAAAGTGGCGAAGTTGACCTGTCAAGTATTTCCCCGAATTGTTACAGCGAGCTATTTGCATTTACACCGTATCACCACTCTATTCCAGGGCTGCTTAAAAGGCTTTTGAGTTAAAGCCGAAAGGAAGGACTGAGAAGAAAGTTAATAAATAAGTGTCTGTCCCTATTATTCCTATATAGGGCTTTTATCGAATCAATGGCAAGCGAAAATGCCAGCCGTTTAACTGCTATGCAGAAAGCCGAAGAGAACATTGAGGAACGTTTGGATAACCTGAATTCTCAGTTTAACCGTCAGCGGCAAAATGCGATTACCGAAGAATTGTTAGATATTATTGCCGGCTTCGAAGCATTAGTCAGGTCGTTTTGAAATAGGGTTTCCTTTGTATATTTTAATTCTTAATTAAACAGGAGGTATTTATTTTGCAAAAAATGAACTTGGAAGGCATTTTTCCACCTATCGTAACACCTTTTTTAGGGGAAGAGGTAGTTTATCGCTATTTAGCTGAAAATGTGGAAAAATTAAATAAAAGTGGTATTAAGGGGATTGTAGTTCTGGGATCCAATGGAGAGAATGTTTATCTTTCTGAAGAAGAAAAAATTAAGGTAGTAAAAACTGTTATCCAATCTGCTTCTGAAAGTATGATGATTATTGTTGGCTCTGGTTGTGAATCAGCTCGGGAGACCATTCGTCTTACCAATAAGATGGCAAAGATAGGTGCCCAAGCTGCGCTCATTATTACACCTTTCTACTATGGCAGTAAAATGAATGATGAAGCATTAATAAAATATTATTCTACTGTTGCTGATCAATCAGAAATACCTATTTTACTCTATAATGTTCCCAAATTTACCGGAGTAAATCTGAGTGTAGAAGCCTTATCCGCACTATCAAACCATACCAATATCATCGGTATCAAAGACAGTAGCGGTGATATTAATCAACTTGGCCAATATCTTAACGAGGTTGACTCCAATTTCAACGTTTTGGTAGGAACAGCAGGCGCCTTATTAGGGGCACTTACCCTGGGCTGCAAAGGTGGTATCCTCGCTCTGGCCAATATTGTTCCTGAAAAGTGTGTCGAAATCTATCGGCTGGTACAGGATGGTAAAATAAAAGAAGCTCGGGAATTACAACTTCGTATGATACCAGTAAATCACGCCATAACAGCCAGATATGGAATTAGTGGTCTAAAATATGCCATGGATTTGTTAGGTTATCGGGGAGGAGAAGTAAGGTCACCTCTTCTACCAATCAAACCTGAGGAACAAGAAAAGATCAGAAAAATTTTGATAGAGGCAAGGCTAGAAATAATTTATTAAAAAATAACTAAAGGCATAGAGAGGTTTGAGGGAGTTTACTCCCTAATAATCTTGATATTTATTAATTGAGGTTATAAATGATAGAAAGAATGAGCAAGTATAAGCATATTATCTGGGATTGGAACGGAACATTAATAGATGATGTATGGTTGGTTGTGGAAATAATGAATGAGATTTTGAAAAAACGAAACTTGCCAGGGATAGATCTAAAAAAATATAAGGAGATTTTTGACTTTCCGGTAATAGATTATTATGTAGGACTTGGATTTGATTTTTCTAATGAATCATTTGAGGAACTTACCGTTGAGTTTATAAGCGAATATTACACCCGTTTTAATAAGTGTAGATTATTTGATGAAGTAGAAGAAGTGTTAAAAAAAATAAGAGATAGGGGAATATCCCAATCAATTTTGTCTGCTTCAAAAGAAGATGTCCTTATAGAAAAGATTAGATATTATGGTATTGAAAAATATTTCTGCAGAATATTGGGCCTTAAAAATCACTATGCTGAAAGTAAAGTCGAAAGAGGGAAAAAGTGGATAGCCGAGTTAAATTTAAATCCAAAAGAAGTGCTTTTGATAGGAGATACTACCCACGATTACATAGTTTCCAAACATATCGGGAGTAATTGTCTACTAGTTGCAAATGGACATCATAGTTATGAGAGGCTCGCCAATTTGGGAGTTGATGTTATAGGCACATTAAAAGAAATGATTCAAATTTGAAGAAAGACGACATTAAATTTATTTAATTAAAAGCCTGAATCTATTCTATTATTTATTCGGGTTTTTTTATTTTTTATTATTTAAAAAGAAGGATATACAAAGTCGATATAGAATATATAATTAAAGTTATTAAAGTGGGGTTAAACTAGAAATTCAAATATTCGAAATAAAGATGGGAAGTGGGGAAGTATGTCTGATAGATTAGATCTACAAAAAATATTTTCTGTAAAAGATGTGAAACACGGTTTATCTCTTTTTAATTCGGATGAGATTAATGCTGTTGAAAGATTAATAATACAGCAAAAAGGAAAATATCGTATAAAATGTCAAATTAAGAATAGATTTAAAATGGCTAAGCCGGAAGAGATAGTTAGACAACTCTGGATTTATAGATTACTTAATGAACATAATTATCCTAAAAAACGAATTGGTGTAAAAAAACCATCAATTTTAATTCTCAAATAGGGATTCGAGTTGTAGATATTGTAATTTTCTATGAAGATTTAAAGCATTATTATATCTTATTTGAGATAAAAGAACCTGATCGAACTGCAGGATTAGAACAGCTTAAAAGTTACTGTAATATGGAAGGAGCCCATATCGGAATTTGGTCGAATGGGGATGAGATAATAAGACTCCATAGAGAGGACCCCGATTTATTTGTAGAAATCCCCCAAATCCCCAAAGTATCAGAAACGCTTAAAGATATATTAACGGAAAGAAGGACTTTTAAATGGTTAGAGAAACACAATGAACTAAAACAAGGTAAAATACACTTAAAAAAATTTTATTAGATCTTGAAGAATTGGTTTTAAGAGATGCTGGAGTTAAAGTTTTTGATGAAATTTTTAAATTGATTTATGCTAAGCTCTATGACGAGTGGAATGGAATAAATAATCCTGAGTATCAATTAGAATTTTTTGCCGGAGATAGAAGTCCAGGGCAAGTAAAAAGAGCTATTTCTATTCTTTTGGAAGGGGCTAAAAAGAGATGGGCAGGAGTATTTGAGTCTACAGATAAAATAGGAATGATAGATACACATTTAAAAGTTTGCGTATCATTTTTAGAAAAAATAAAATTGCTTATTTCAAATTTACGAGTAATTGATGAAGCTTTTAAATATTTAATTCCTAAAGGGTCTAAAAAGAAAGAAGGACAATTCTTTACACCAAGACCCATACTGGATATGGTTGTAAAGATGTTAAACCCTAAAGCTCACGAGTTTATCATTGATCCAAACCGTGGTTCAGCAGGTTTTCTATTACATTCTGTTAAGTGGTTTGCTGGTGGTGTGATTATCGGTAAGGGACTTCCTGTGGCAGTGGAGAATTTTGTACAAAACAATATATACGGAATAGATTTTGCCAAAGAAGCTATAAAAATTGCCAAGGCTATTAATATTATAATTGGAGATGGAAAATCCCAAATATTTGGTAGTGGTACAAATGGTGATTCATTGAATCCTTTACTGTGGAATAATGAAATAAAAATAGCCTTAAGAACAAGGCTCTTGAGATTTCCCTAACACCCATAGAAAGATAAAGACAATCAAAACAGATTTTTGTATTTTGATTTTGATCTTCTTATGACCAATAATCTTTTTACCGACAAAGAAAAGGAAAGAGATATTCTAAGGGTCATGTGACAAATAAAACCT
>DOTB01000015.1 GCA_003513845.1 Candidatus Atribacteria bacterium
GCCCTGATCCGGTCCGGAAAGAGTAAGAGAGCCAGGGCCCCATTCTTACTCCAGCTCATCCCTTTCTTCTTAAAACGGGAGGCGATGACTTTATTGATGTTCGATTCTATCGCTCCGGTTCTCTCTATCCCTTTATCCTTTAGTTTAAACTGATTGGTAATCCCCTTACGGTTACGGGATATGTAGGTGTAGAGCTTTACTAGATTATCTTTATCTTTTTGGTCATAGGGATCCCTGATCAGCTGGTCTATTCTTAATAAGGCCTGATCTATTTTATTATATTTTTGCAATCCTTCTCTTGCAAAGTATCTTATTACTAACCAAAGAAAGTATTATTAATATATAATATTTTTTCTTCTAACTACCCCACTAAATTTTACACTAACCCGTATATTTTCTTATCGTAAATTCTCAAATTTCCAACCAAAGAGAAATTTCTCTCCTTGCCTCTTCAACAGTTTCTGAAGCATGAATTAAATTTTGCAATGCTCGTCTTTCTCTGGTAGAGAAGTCAGGTGAATCTATAGAAAAATCACCTCTAATAGTTCCTGGTTCAGCAAAAAGAGGTACAGTATTCCCCACTAATTTTCGTACAATTTCAACAGCATGATTTCCACTCAATATAAGAACAACTACAGGTCCAGAAGTTAGATGTTGAATCAGCCACTTTCTCACTAATTTCCCAACTTCCAGCGCATCATCAGTACCTAAGTCCTTTGCAATATCTAAATTATATTTTTTATAAGTATCTATAGCCTTTTTACCGACAGATCTAATCCAGTCTTTATCATCAGGATAGTGTTTTTCTAAAATTTTAATAGTAGCATTTACCATTTTTATTTCTTCTAACCTCAGCCCTATTCTTTCAAACCTGGAAATTATTTCCCCAACCAGACCTCTTTTAAATGCATCGGGTTTTATTAAAACCAATGTTTTTTCCATTTTCTAACTCACCTCTGAATTATTCTTTTTATAATTGAAAGCACCACCTTATCTGACAAAGTGTTCAAAATTACCTGCTAAAAATTCACAAAATATTTTAGGGTAAAGTTTATGAAAGTATGAGTAATGAAGGCAGGCCAGAATGATTTCCCCCGATAGGCAATATACCCGAACCATAATCCCATGGGAATACACATCAGTATCTCTATTTCCGGCTTTCCAATATGAAGAAGCACAAAGGGAACCATCTGTATAAGGATGCTTGCTTCTTTAAATCTTTCCTTAAGCCCGAATAGAAGAAAACCGCGAAGTATAAATTCCCAGAAAAAAAGAAGGGGAACCATCTGGGTGAAGAAAACATAATAATTAAAACGCTCAGTATAATAGTGGCTTACTGAAGATAAAAGAGAACCAATATACAACACCGGGATAGCAATAAAAACAGTTACGGCTACGTAAAAACCCCACAACCTGTAATCTCCTATTCGGAGCCCAAAATCAAGAGGATTCTTCTTCAAGATAACTAAAATAGTAAAAAATGGAAAAATTGCATAGTATATCAGATAGTTTACCACCAAAGATGAACTTATCGGTCGACAAATTGCCAGAACAAAGAAGAGTGTCGCTGTACAAAGAACAACTACTTCTCTATAATTATTTTTTAAAAAAGAATGTATCTCCTGCAATTCTTGCTTGAAACGATTTAACATAATAACTCCTCTTTAAACTTCCTTAACAAGTCTACATTTATTTATACGATAAATCTTTCAAAAATCCTTCTTTTCTAGAAAATTTAAATAAAAAAGCCCTTCAGCAAAAGTCCAAAGGGCTGGTTATTGTCTGGCTCCCTCTATTGGAAACACTTAGAACTTTTAAGGGGGATATTGCACTTGAAAATATAAGATTAATAAGTTAATTATTTGTATTTTTCATGAATGCCTTTAAAAAATATATATTCTATGAACTATATACAGGTAATATTTTGCGATATTATTAGCAAATTATTCATATTTCTAAATCAATATACTATGGTGGAGGCTGTTAGAAGACTTTCCCAACTTTTGCATGAATGAGGAAACCTAGAAAATAATTTGCAATCTAAAATAAACAATCATTATTTGTTAAGAATCTAATCTTTTAAAAGTATGATAGTTTTTAAAATTAATGCTGATTTAAGTCAATCTCTTTCTTTATCTATGGATAGAAATTGAGCATTTACCGCTACAACTATCGTACTTAAAGACATAAGCGCAGCACCTATAGCTGGTGAAATTATTATACCATAACTAAATAAAACTCCAGCAGCAAGAGGAATGGCCAGGACATTATACCCTGTTGCCCAAAATAGATTCTGAATCATCTTCTGGTAGGTTGCCTTTCCAAATAAAATTAGTTTAGTAACGTCTAAGGGGTTGCTGTTTACCAGAATAATATCAGCTGTTTCTGCAGCAACATCTGTACCTGAACCGATGGCAATGCCGACATTCGCCTGAGCCAGGGCGGGAGCATCATTAATCCCATCTCCAGTCATCGCCACAAATTGATCCTTGTTCTGCAGCTCTTTTATTTTTTCCTGTTTTTCATGGGGCAGGATTTCTGCAAAGTATCCGTCAAGATGTAATGTATTTGCCACTTCTTTGGCAATCCTACTATTATCTCCAGTCAGCATCCAGCACTTTATGTTTAATTTTTTTAGCTGTTGTACTGCTTCATAGGATTCCTCTCTGATTTTATCAGACAGGGAAATAATGCCAATGATTTTACTGTCAAATAAAGCATAAACCATCGTTTCTGAATGATTCACCTTGATTTCTTCTTGTAATTTGAAATTATTCTTCCTTATATAGGCTTGACTCACCAAGAAAATATTTTTCCCTTCTATCTTCCCTTTTATGCCTTGTCCTTTGATTACTCCAAAGTCTGATACCGGCATGGTCTTGATTTTAAGTTCTTCAGCTCTTTTCATAATTCCTTTAGCTATAGGATGCTCAGAATTCGTTTCGAGGGAGGCAGCAAATTGAATAATTTTCTTTTCATCATAATTTTTATCGATGATGGTAACCTGACTTACCCCAAACTTCCCTTCAGTCAAGGTTCCTGTCTTGTCAAATACCAGTGTGGTAATTTTTCTGGCATTTTCAAAGGCTGTCCTGTTTCGTATTAAGAGCCCGTTTTTTGCAGATAAGGAGGTAGATACTGCAGTAACCAATGGTATGGCTAAACCCAAAGCATGGGGGCAGGTAATGACCATGACCGTAGCCATCCTTTCAATGGCAAAGGCCAGATCCAAACCATAAGTATACCAATAAACCAGAGTAGCTACTCCGACAGTCACTGCAATCAAGGTAAGCCAACTGGCTGCCTTATCTGCCAATCTTTGTGTTTTGGATTTAGATGATTGGGCTTCTTTTACCAGGTCAATAACCTTGTTTAAATAGGATTCTTCCCCTGTTTCTTCAACTTTTACCTCTAAGATCCCATCTCCGTTTACCGATCCACCAATAACTTTATCGTTCTCTTTTTTATGTACCGGTTTTGATTCTCCGGTCAACATGGATTCATCAATATAACTGCTGCCTTTAACGACTAAACCGTCAGCCGGTATTTTCTCACCGGCTTTGACTAAGATCTTATTCCCTTTTTTTAATTCAGAAATCTTTACTTCTGTTGTATCGCTTCCTTTAATTAGGTGGGCAGTGTCCGGCATCAATTGTGCTAATTTCTCTAATGCGCGGGAGGCACTTAAAACAGATTTCATTTCAAACCAGTGACCCAGTAGCATTACATCAATTAGGGTAGCAAGCTCCCAGAAAAAATATTTCCCCTCAAGGCCAAAAACGACAGCTGAACTATAGATATAAGCTACCGATATCGCTAAGGCGATTAGTGTCATCATCCCCGATTGTTTTTTCTTGGATTCTTCAAAAAATCCCTGAAGAAAAGGCCTGCCGCCATAGAAGAATATGAAACTGGAAAGAGCAAATAAAACATACTTGTCTCCGGTAAAAGTAAAGCTGAAACGCAACAATTAAGGTAGATACAATGATAAATATTACTGATTTTAATCAACTGATTTCTTACATTCTTGTAAGTAAAATCAATTTAGTTCAAACCCTTACCTTAAATCAAAGTTTATCATTGCGAAAGATCGTCATATCACCATCATTACTCTTGATGATAACTTTTATTATTCTAACTATTTTTGCATTTCTGATGGATTGGGTGTTTTAAATACTAATAATGTGGCATTATCTTTGCCAACATTTTTAATGTTCATCGGTGTTTGATATGTAACCGTTAATAAATCTCCCTCTTTTATGCTATTATCCTTACCGTCAAGATTAACCGTTACCTTGCCTCTTAACAGTAAAATATGAACATTGGAATTGGCATGATGCTGAGGCACACTCTGTCCCGGCTTTAATGCGATTTGCATGACAAGAAGATGTTTTTCATCAACAATTTTTCGATAACCCATCTTATTGTCATGATAAGGAATATTCTCTAATACATTCATTTGATCCACCTCTTAACGCGCTTCCATCATAGCTTTAACGTCTTCTTCAACGGTACTAATAGGTTTGATATCAAATTTCTCAACCAACACTTTGGCAACATTCGGTGAGATAAATGCCGGTAGAGTCGGCCCTAAACGGATGCCTTTCACTCCCAGATACAGCAAGGCTAAGAGAACGGCAACCGCCTTTTGTTCATACCAGGCAATATCAAAGGATATCGGTAGGTCATTGATATCCTGAAGGCCAAATACTTCCTTTAGTTTTAGCGCAATCACTGCAAGCGAATAACAATCGTTACACTGTCCGGCATCCAATACCCGGGGAATGCCATTGATGTCACCAAGAGACAGTTTGTTATACCGGTATTTGGCACAGCCAGCGGTAAGGATCACCGCATCTTTGGGCAGGCTTTTGGCGACTTCGGTAAAATAACTTCTCGTTTTGTGTCGCCCGTCACAACCGGCCATGACAATAAAACGCTTTATTGCTCCGTACTTGACCGCTTCCACCACCTTATCAGCTAAGGCAAGAACCTGATTATGGGCAAATCCTCCAACAATCTCCCCGGTCTCAATTTCCTGTGGCGGCTGGCATTTTTTGGCCAGTTCAATCATTTCACTAAAATCTTTCTTGCCTCCTTCCGTTCTGTCAGGAATATGCTTCACCTCAGGAAAACCGGTCATGCCAGTAGTAAATATTCTATCTTTATAAGAATCTTTTACCGGAATAATACAATTCGTTGTCATCAGAATAGGTCCGTTGAAAGTTTCAAAATCCTGATTCTGATGCCACCAAGAACTCCCGTAATTACCCACAAAATGTTCGTATTTTTTAAAAGCAGGATAATAATTCGCCGGAAGCATCTCACCGTGCGTATAAACATCGACACCCGTTTTCTCAGTTTGTTCTAACAACTCTTCCATGTCCTTTAAATCATGACCGGAAATAAGAATACCAGGATTACTTCTGACTCCGAGATTAACCTTCGTAATTTCCGGATTTCCGTACGATTCCGTATTCGCTTTATCAAGCAGAGCCATGGCCTTCACTGCCACTTCCCCGGTTTCCAAAACGAGATTGGTAAGCTCCTCTGCTGATAAGTCTTTGGTCATTGCGGCAAGCGCTTTGTATACAAATTTAAATATAGCATCATCATAAAAACCTAAAACAGCCGCATGATCGGTATAAGCCGCAAGCCCCTTTAAGCCAAAAAGAATGATGGATTTTAAAGATCTGATATCCTCGTTATCACTATATGAAAGAGGGCTTACCTGCAATGATTTTTGCATGAACTCTTCCTTGGTTTCTGCTGACCAGACTGCAGAGTCATGCAAATTTTCCTGAGTAATTTTTACTGTTCCTTTAATTTCATCCCTTAAAACAATAGTATCTTTGATAAGATTCATTATTCTGTCCTCATCAAAGTTTACATTGGTGATTGTGGAAAAAAGCGCCTGACAGGCAAATAGCCCATATTTCCGGTCTAAAGAATCTTTGGCTTTTTCTGCATAGATCGAAAGTCCCTGCAAAGCATAAACCAGCAGATCCATTAAATCTGAAACCCGTTCATTTTTCCCGCATACCCCTTTAACCGTACAACCGGTATTTTTTGCGGTCTCCTGACATTGAAAACAAAACATTCCCATATTCTTCCTCCTTTTTAGGAATAGTTTTTTGGTTAAATCTATTCCTGTTTTTGTTTTAAAATTTCTTTTAATTATTTTATCTTTCTTCTTTATATCGAGATGTTGGAATTCTTCTCCCAAGTTAACCAGCCAATCAGCTTCATATAAAATTTGAAAATTCAAAGATGTGACTATGCCCGGTGAGTGGTGATGAGCAATCATCTCGAGTATTTCTTTAATATATTGAGATGGATATTCTATTTTATTTAAGATTTTCTCTGCAACGGGAGGACCTTCCTTTTCCTGCAAATGTCCGCTTGCTGAACGGTATTTTCGTTCGCACTCTCTAATGCCGATATCATGCAAAATTGCTGCGGGGAAAACAATATTTTCGTCGCCCCCTTCTTTCTTCACAATTTCTTTGGTATAACTTAGCACTGACTTTGCATGATTTATTCTCTTTTTGTCGCAATCAAAATAATTTTCCATTTCGGAAATCAGTTTATAAATTATTTTTTTCATATCAACCAATCACTTTTTCTAATAATTTACCTATAGTTAATTTTTTAAATTCTTTTTCTACTATTTTTTCTATCCGTTTTATTTCTTCTCTTAATACACAGGTCCTGCGATTTGGGCATATTTTATTTCTGAACATGCAATCAGATAACTCAAAATCCCCTTGATATATTTTGATTAAATCAGTAAGGCGTATTTCGTCCGGATTCTTTTTTATGCGGACACCTCCCGAAATACCTTCCTTAGACTCAATCAATCCATGTTGAATTAATTTTCCTAAAACCCCTCTCAAGAAATGATAAGGGATAACCAGGCTCTCTGATATCTTTTTTGTGGAAAGAAAATTATCTTTATCTGTCGATAATAAAAGCAATGCCCGGATTGCATAGTCGGTATCTTTGGTAAAAATCTTCATGAAATATGCCTCCAAATTAACTGCTACTATTATAGTAGAAGTTAATCTTTATGTCAATATGCAATATCAATTCACAATGATATTTTTTGGGAATGATTGGCAGTTTTTTGGTAGTTTTATAATCGATTATACTTTCTCCCCCTAATTCAAAATAGTTGTCTAAGATAAGACTAATTTTTTATTTTCATTGTATCTATCAATAATAATACGATATTGTTAATATTTTATATTTGGAATGGGTTGTTTTATGTTTTTATTCTTTTTTGTCCGTAACAAGTAATAGAAGTAAATAATAAGCTAAAAGCCCGGCTAAAAAACCAAAAAACATATTGGTAACCAGGGCAACAAAAACAGTAGCAATCATGGGAATTATATCTTTACCTAAATGAACATCTCTGACAAACTTGGTAAGTTCTATTCCTATCATAAACATCATGGCTCCGATAATAGCCCTAGGGAATACTGCAAACAAACTGGCGATAGAGGCTGAAAGAAACAATCCCATAGCCATCTCAATCAAGCCCTCTATGATGTTGGTCCCTCCGGTTCGTGCCCCGAAATAATATTGTCCAGCCAATCCTCCTGCACCATGACAGGTAGGCATTCCTCCTAAAAAAGGTAGAATAACATTCATAGTTCCTTGATTCCAAGCCAGTTGTCTTACGCTTACATTTCTTTCCGGCCAATAGTCCTTGATGAGGGAGGAAGTGGCAATAGTAGCATTAGTAGCTGTCAAGGGTACCTGGGTAAAACCAGCTAATAATAGTGTCTGCCATACTTCTGTTAGAGAAAAACTTGTCAAAGTTGGGTAACTGAACACTGGGGCGCTTATTTGAGCAAACTGTCCTTTAAATAACATAATTACTATACCAATAGTCATTAAAACAATAGCGGCAGGCGCATAGCGATTTTGGCGTAGTAATAACACAATAAGTATTGAGATAATCCCGATCATCCACCAGGTGGAAATCATTTTGTATGCTTCAATCGCAAGCAGTATTCCCAACGTAACTTGTATTCCTCTAATAACCGGTTTGGGTGTTACTCTGGCAATCCAAGTAATAATGCCTGTACTTGCTAGTGTGATCCATACGATTCCCATTCCGAATCCGGAAGCATATATCATGGAGGGGGTCCATTGCTGAGTTATTGCTACAATAGCGATGATTTTCATGGGTTCAATGGGCATAGGGAGCCGATAAATAAGACCGGTAACAATATTGGTAATGCCCATCATGACAAGGAATCCAGCAGGATTGAGACCACAGACTACAATGTATCCAATAGCCATAGGGAAAAGGGTACCGAAATCTCCCATGGATCCGGCTAGTTCTCTTAAATTAAATTCAAAGGATTTAATCTTCACGAACAGGACACCTTTTTATTAATAAATCCATCTCTTTTGAATATTACGCATACTCATTAAAAATAAAACCAAGGTATAACCAATGAGTACTAGAAAGCTAATCCAGGAAGGGATAATTCCATCGGCATTAATGGAGGTTTTTAATATATCAGCACCATGGGTTAAGGGCAAGGCATAGGATATTGGACGTATTATTGCCGGTAACTTTTCAATAGGAATAAATAAATCGCAAAGAAACATCATAGGGAAACGGACGAAATTAGAAAAGGTTTGTGCCTCAAATACTTCACTAACCGATACGGAAATAAATAAGCCCAGAAAAGTTGAGGTTACGGCAATAAAAATGATACTGAGAATGGTAGTAAACCAATTGATACCGGATAAATCAACCACAAAAGAGGCAATAATAGCCGGAAACATAGCATTTAAAATACCAAAAATTATTGCGCCGGAGGTTTTGGCCAACATTAAGAGATTCAAACTGATCGGAGCAAGCAAAAGTCGTTCAAAAGATCTGCTTTTTCTTTCAAAAGTAATGGTGACTGCCAGCATTGAAGTTGTCCCGAAAAGCACCGCTAAAGACATCACCCCAGGAAGAACGCCTCTGATATCGATAGCCTTTTCTGAACGTACAAAAAACATTAAGGTCCAGGCAAAAGGAAAGATTAGCCCCCAACTGATATTAGGCGGTTTGAGATAGTACATCTTCATATCCTTCATTAAGATACTCCAAAAGGCAATCCATTTCTTCATTTTTTTTCGCCTCCCTTTTCCTTCTCCTTTTTCATACGGTTTATTTCTATTCCGGTCACTTTGACAAATACCTCTTCCAGAGATGGGCGAATCATCTTTGCTTCACGAACCAGACACTTTTTCTCATCAAAAAATTTAATAAAAGGTATTAGATCAATCTTTTCCGGGGAACTAATCCTGATGCGAAAATGATCAATAGTATTGATATCAATATTAGGAAAAGCATTTCTGAATGATTCCTTTAAAGTATCTGCATCATTTTCCAGGGTAAATTCAATGATATGTGCTTGTTGTGTTTCCTGCATCAAGTCAACTGTTTTTCCAATCTTAACCACTCTGCCTTCCACAATAAATCCTACACGATGACAAAGCCTTTCAGCTTCTTCTATATAATGGGTAGTTAAAAAAATCGTGGTACCATTAGCATTTAATGTTTGTATCAATCTCCTAATCTGCCTGGCAGTTTCTACATCAATACCGGTTGTAGGTTCATCCAAAAACAAAATAGGTGGCTCATGAATAATACCTGCAGCTATGACCAATTTTCTCTTCATGCCTTTAGAATAAGCCTTAAACAGTTTTTTCCCGGTATTGGCCAATCCAAACTGCTTTAACAACTCTTGTGCTCTTCTCTCTCTCTTCCTTTTATCCATCCCATAAAGAGAGGCACAAAAAACAAGATTATCAAAACCATTCATTTCATCGTAAAGATTGCTTTCGTCAGGAACAATACCAATAATTTGCTGTACTTTTTTGATATCTTTTATTCCATCTTCTCCGGCTATTTCAATAGAACCGGAAGTCGGCTTGGCAAGCCCGGTGAGCATATTGATAGTCGTCGTCTTGCCTGCGCCATTAGGTCCCAAAAATCCAAACACTTCCCCCTTTCCAAGAGCAAAGCTTATCTCTTTGACTGCATGAAATCCATCATAATCTTTACTAAGATTTCTTACTTCCAAGATATTCAAATTTAAATGTTCCTTTGCAATTCCTTTTTTCCCTATCACAGTGATGATCTTCTTTTTCCCCATGGCATTTTTTAATTTGTTCTTCACTACATTTACCATCTTTTAGTCTGTATTCCGTATGCCTACAGTTATCATAACTCATGTTGGTTAGCCTCTTTCTTGCTGAGATGTGTATTGATTGTTGAGTAACCTTGATAGCATTTATTTTTTATAGGAAGAACTTCAGACAATGTAATCATCTGACCAGCTGCTTGCTTTAATATCTCTCGGTCTACATAATAGTGAGTGTAATACCCCCTCTTGTCCCCTTTTACAATACCTGCATCCCGTAATATTTTCAGGTGTTGGGATACGGCGGATTCAGAAATATTTAAACGTGTAGCTAGTGCACTAACGCAAAGATCATGCTTTAGTAGAAGATTAACAAGCCTGTAACGAGTATCGTCTGATATTGCCTTTAGGATATTTACTAATTCTGTCATTGATAAGCCTCTTTTATTTAAGTTATTACTAAAATGTATAATAATGTACTAAAATAAATTTGTCAAGAAATCGAATTTCTGATTCTTGGATGGTAGGTGGGAGAAGATACCTTTTTCTGTTTTGATGAAGTCAAAACATAGGCTGACGAAGACGCCTGCCTGAGGAAGGGTTTAGAGATTCCCGATTTTTCAATTTTTAAAAAGTACTTCTTTGATTAAAGGTGGAGAGTCAACCCCGAAAATAAAAAAATTCTCCTTTCCTTACTTACAAAACTTTGTCTGCCAAAGGCAGACAAACCTTGACGAAAGCATGTGTCTGAGGAAGCCGATCAAGGGAAGCAGGCTCGGAGCGCAGGCAACGGAAGACAGCCGATAGTGGCTTGTGTCCGAGCACCGATACTGCGGGGTGGGTGGGTATAAAAAAGAAAAGGGAACTTCCGTCAACTTTTCCGAAAGTTCCCAGTTCGATTTATAAAAAATGGCTCCCCGGGTAGGATTCGAACCTACAACCCTCCGGTTAACAGCCGGATGCTCCACCGTTGAGCTACCGAGGAAGGTCAAAGTAATTATACCTAAAAACCCTACCCAAGTCAATAATTTTATAGATTTTAAAATATATTTTAGAGAATTTTTTAAATAAAATAGTATTTGATTTTATTTATTCTAAATAATCTCTCAATTTTTTGCTTCGTGTCGGATATCTTAGTTTCCTCAATGCTTTCGCTTCAATCTGACGAATTCTCTCTCTGGTTACTCCAAATTCTTTACCTACTTCCTCAAGGGTATGGGGATGGCCAGTAGCAATCCCAAATCTTAATTCTAATACCCTTTTCTCGCGATAGGTTAAAGTACTTAATACTTCATTTAATTGCTCTTTTAAAAGAGTATTAGAAGCAATTTTGGGAGGAGCAGGTGAATCCTTATCCTCGATGAAATCTCCTAAATGGCTGTCTTCTTCTTTGCCTATTGGAGTTTCTAAGGAAACAGGCTCCTGGGCAGTCTTCAATATTTCCCTCACTTTATCTTCGCTTATTTCCATCCGTTCAGCTATTTCACTGGTTGTGGGTTCTCGTCCTAATTCCTGTAAAAGCTGACGCGATACCCGTACTAGTTTATTAATAGTTTCAACCATATGAACAGGTACTCGAATGGTTCTTGCTTGATCAGCTATAGCTCGAGTAATTGCCTGTCTAATCCACCAGGTAGCATAAGTACTAAACTTATATCCTTTTTTGTAGTCAAATTTTTCTACTGCTCTTATTAGGCCCATATTGCCTTCCTGGATAAGATCTAAAAACAACATTCCTCTTCCTACATATCGCTTAGCAATACTTACTACTAATCTCAAATTTGCTTCCACCAATCTCTTTTTAGCCTTGTGATCTCCCTTTTTCATCCTTTTAGCTAATTCTATTTCTTCCTCGGCAGTTAAGAGTTTTATCTTCCCTATTTCTTTTAAATACATTTTTACCGGATCGTCTAATTCTATTTCTTTAGCTAATTCTGCTTCTAAATCCATTTCCTCTTTTGAAATGGAACCTGGTCTTTCTTTCTCCTCAATATTTTTTTCTTTCAACAACATAGAGCCTTCTTCATCACTTTCCACTATCTCAATCCCGGACTCACTTAGCTTATCATATAAATATTCAATTTTATCTAAATTTACAATATCATCTGCTAAAAATTTTTCTATTTCTTTATAAGTTAAATAACCCTGCTCCTTACCTGTTTTAATTAATTCTTCGATTATTCTCTTTCTTCCCATTTATTCTCAAGCCTTCCTTCTTAAAAAGTAAAAGTACTTTTTTGATTTAACATAAAACACTAAAAATTAATTAACATTTCGAGTTTTTAATTGTTTGACAATTTTTCCTAATTCCTTTAAATCATTTTCTTCTATTTTTTCAGAATTTTTTATTTTTTCATCAAGCATTTTTGCCCTTTTTTCAAGTTCTTTTATCTCTTGAGTTAATTTATAATTTTTTATAGTATCTATGCACCCAAAAATTACTTTTTCATTAAAAGTTATATTATTTTCCATTAATATTCTGGAAATTAATTTCGCTGCCTTATCATCATCTAAATAATCAATCACTTTTTGGGGATCTAACCCATTATTATCCCTTAAAAGACTTTCAATGGCTGATACAATTTGGCGATGCAATAAAACCGTAAAATCTTCCTCTCTTAAGTCTTTTAGCACCTTTTGAGCAATTTCCACATCCCCCAACATAGATCCAATAAGAATTTTTTCTGCAACCACATTTCCTGGTTCAGAATCTGGCCTGATAAAATTATAAGTAAATTCTTTTGCCCCTCTTTTATATTTTTTTAATTCAATTAATATTGCTTCTTCAGATAAATTTAGTTCTTCAGATAATTTTTTAATCTGAGCCCTCAGTTCAACTTCATTATCTATTACACTCAAAGTGGGTAAAATTTCCTCAATGATTTTTACCCTTCCTTCAATAGTGCTGGTATTATATTTTGCATATAAAAGTTTTAATCTATAATCTATCAGGGATAAGGATTTCTCAATTAAAAATTGAAAAGCCTTGCTCCCCTTTTTAATTAAAAAATCTGCGGGGTCATAACCCTGAGGTAAAACTATCACCTTAACCCCAAGGCCGGTCTTTATAAGTAAATCAAGGCTTCTAAGAGTAGCCAGATTGCCAGCAGAATCTGCATCATAAGCAATTAAAACATTATCTGCAAAACGTTTTATTAACTCTATCTGTTTTATAGTTAAAGCAGTCCCCAGAGATGCTACTGTATTAGTGCATCCATATTGTTGAACAATTAAGATATCAGTATAACCTTCTACAATAATTGCCTCATTCTTTTTTCGAATATCTTCCCTGGCAAAATTTAAGTTATATAAATTTTCTCCTTTATTATAAATTAATGTTTCAGGAGAATTTATATATTTGGGCAAAGAATCATCTAAGACCCTACCTCCGAAACCCACTATATTCCCCTGTACATTAAAAATGGGGAAAATTATCCTATTTCTAAAATAATCAAGATAACTACCGTCTATATTACTCCTTTTGACAAGTCCTGCTTTAATTAGGTTTTCGTAGGAATAACCTTTTTTCTTTAAAAAATTTATTAATAAATTCCCTCCGGCAGGAGCATAACCTAATCTATACTTTTCGACAGTCTTGTCATTAATTCCTCTTTTTTTAAGATAGTTTTTTATTTTTTTCCCCTGAAAAGTTCGGGCTAAGCATTCTTGATAATATTTAGCTGCCAAATTATTTAATTTATATAAGCGATCTTTTTGTTTGTAAAGAAGATTTCCTTTCTTATCATCTGATGGCAAGGTTACCCCAGCTTTTTTAGCCAGCATCTTTACTGCTTCGTAAAATTCAACCTTTTCAAACTTCATAATAAAATTAAAAACATTACCTCCCTCGCCACATCCAAAACAGTGAAACAACTGTTTTTCAGGGCTAACCATAAATGAGGGAGTCTTCTCTTCATGAAAAGGGCACAGCCCTTTAAATCCCTTTCCCGCAGGTTTTAAAGGAACATATCCAGAAATTATATCTACAATATCGCATCGATTTCTAATTTCTTCCAATAACTCAGATGAAAATCTCACCCAATATTCTCCTTTGACAAAATTATCTTGCTATTATAATATATTCTACATAAAATTCAATTTTCCTCTTTTTTTGAAAAAATATTTTAAAAAAAATACTAGTTGTTTATAACCAATATAAATCAACTAGTTTTAGAGGTTTCATTTTTCTTTTTATTAAAATTCAGTAAAATAATTTATAAGTTTAATTGTAAATTCTCTGCTTTTGATTTCTTTTCATTTAGTTTAACTTTCCCATACCTACCCCCGCCACCGGGGCTCAATTTTAAAAGTCCCTTTCGGGCTAAAATTATATTTTGGGCAATTTCAAATCCTACTACCTGACTAATTTCCTGAAAAGAAGCTTTATGCAATATATGCATTTCAGTGCCATAATAGCTAAATAATTTTTCTAAAGTTTTTTTGCCTACCCCGGGGACAAATTCTAAAGGAACCTGCTGAAAATAAGGCGGTCGATGAGGAGGAGAAAAAGATTGTTGATAGTCCCCTATCTCCACAATTCGATCAAAAACACCTTTTACTACTTTATCACTTCCGCATTTTTCGCATTTATAAATTGGGGGATTACTGGTAGTAGTATAATTACAGATTTCACAAAAAGTTCGATGGTATTTACCCAGTTTAGGGTCAAGACCGTAATTAGCAGTTATCTTTCTTCCTTCTTTTCTCTGCAATGCTAAAAGAATCTCTTTAAAATTTGCCTTTTCTAACTCTATTATATTGTATTCTCGACCAATCTTGGGCAGAGAATGTGCATCTGAATTAGTCAAAAAAGTAAATTGAGCCAATTCTTTCAACCGGTCAGCAATTTCTGTATTCGCACTTAATCCCAATTCTATAGCCGAAATCTTCTTTAGAGTAGATTTGTTAAACATTTCTCCCAACCTTTTCACACAATTTCCATAAACACTTTTATGGGGAGTAAAGGCATGAGCAGGGATTAAAATTCCTCCAGTTTGATCTATAATTTTAAAAGCTTCCTGGGCACTAATTCTACAATTTTGACTGCTTAAACTTACATTCGTTACCAAAGAAGAAAGAATTTTACTAAACTCTTTTATATCTTCAAAATAGGGAAAATAAGCTATCTGATGTGATGACCCTCCATCTCTCTCCTTTGTTTCTATTTCTGCACCTAAAATAATGGTTACTTGATCTTGATAAATCAATCCCCCATCTTTTAGAGGTTTCATTTCCCCACTATTCATTAATTGGGATATATCATTAATAACTTCGGGTGATGCACAATCAACAATACCTACAATGTCAATCCCTTTTCTATATTTACATTCCCTGGCAATGTTGGCAAAAGTTAGGTCTCGAGAAGCGGTTATTTTTACCGGGGATCCACTATTGCTTCTACCAATATGCACATGAAAATCCATAAAATATTTTTTCATTTTTAATTATAGCTCCCCCCTCACCGACTCCTTCTCCCTTCAGGGGAGAGGAGCAGGAGATACAATTCACTAGATACAAGATACGAGATATAATATTCCTATTATTGTCTTGGCATCTTTAATAATATTATTTTTAACCATATCTAAGGTCTCATCGGGAGTAATCAATTGAACCTTGATAAATTCATCAGCATCTTCATTTTTAATTCTTTTTTCTAGATCTTTTGCCAAAAAAAGAGTCAATTTTTCATTGCAAAAACCTGGAGATGAGAAAAAAGTTATTATCTTTTTAATCTTTCGAGGATAATAACCAGTCTCTTCTTCCAATTCTCTTCGAGCACAAGTTTCTAAATCTTCTCCTGGTTCAATTGTTCCAGCCGGTAGCTCCCATAAAACTTCCTCTGCAGGTTTTCTGAATTGTTTAATCATTACTATCTTTTTATCATCAGTTAAAGCTAAAATAACTACTGCCCCTGGATGTTCAACTATTTCTCGGATAGTCTTCCTGCCATCAGGGAGTTTTACTTTATACTGACAGACATTAATAACTTTTCCTCGGTAAATATTGGTAGAAGATAAAGTTTTCTCTTGAAAAATATTTTCTTTACTCATTTAAGTTTTCTCCTGAAGCTACCACATTTATAATAGATAGAATATATTCTACTGTATTTTTTAACTCTTTGATAAGGATATATTCTTCCACAGTGTGAACTTTTTCCATGCCCAAAGCTAAAACTACCGAAGGAAGACCTTTTTTATTGAATACATTTGCATCACTACCTCCGCCGCTAGGACATAATAATGGTTGCAGCCCTATGTTTTTTGCCGCCTTTGTTGCTATATTAACTACCTGGTCATTAGGAGATAAATTATAACCATAATACTCTCTGTTAATTTTTACCTCCGCTTTTGCTTTAAATTCCCGAGCAGTATCTTCGGTTATTTTTTTTATTTGCTCAGTATATTTCTCTATCTTTTCCTCATTTCTACTCCTGACCTCTCCTTTTAATATTACCTCATCAGGAACAATATTAGTAGCTCTCCCACCAGAGATAATTCCAATATTGCTTGTGGTTTCTTCATCTATTCTACCTAATTTCATCCGGGAGAGAGCATATCCCGCCACCTGGATAGCATTAATTCCTTCTTCAGGATTTGCACCAGCGTGAGCAGATTTACCATAAATAGTAATTTCCAGAGAATTCTGAGAAGGAGCTGTAGTAATTATCTTTCCTACCGAACCTCCTGCATCTAAAACAAATCCCATTTGAGCTTTTAGATTAGAAATATCTAAATTTTTTGCTCCCTTTAAACCAATTTCTTCACAAATAGTAAGTAAAATTTCTATATCACCATGAGGAATATTATTTTCTCTAATAATATAAAGAGCCTCTAATAAAGCAGCTATTGCTGCCTTATCATCTGCCCCTAAAATTGTTTTTCCATCACTCACTATCTTTTCTCCATCGCAAAGAGGATTAATGTTTTTCCCCGGGATAACTGTATCCATATGGGCGGAAAACATAATTGGAATCGTATTATTATTTCCCTCTAAACTAACTATTATGTTACCACTATTAGATTTTACCTTTTCACTAGCCTGATCAACTATAAGTTCTAATCCTAAATTTTTTATTTTTTTTATCAAAAAATCAGCTAAATCCTTTTCCTCCCTGGATACACTATCTATTCTAACTAATTCCATAAAACTTTCTATCAATCTTTTTTTATTAACCATTAATTAAGCCCCTTTCTTTTTAGTATATTGAATATCTTATAATAACAAAAATAGTTATTTGTTTTTTATATTCTATCATAGATTGAATAACTAAATAACATTTATTATTATATTATGGTAACTTCCCAAAAAGCTAAAACATTTTTAACAGATCATATTATATTATATAGGATACCTTGCAGATAATTTCATAATAAATTATAATTTTAGTCATCATACCACTATCTTACTATTTTGTATACTTTTTGGGTCACAATCATATTATATTAAATAATGAAAAATGCAAAGCGTAAAACATAAAGAATCCAGAAGTCAGGACGCAGGGGTCAGAATATAAATCAGCGAATAGCATTTAGTGTATAATGTAGGAGTTCGATTTATCGAACCCGTTAGAAAAATTAATAAAACAATGCGGGGCGGATAAATCCGCCCCCTGCATTATTAGTAATATTTTATTAAGAATTTTTGAATTTTAAATTCTTGTACTTGTGAAAATAGGTAATGTTTTTTAGTTTTTCATTCTTTTACCAATTCGGCTCCTTTTTTCAATGCTTCTTTATTTATTTTTATTAAATTTTGATTACGCCCGGCTAAGGCTTTTTCCAAAGCTTTAAATATAGTCTCCAGTCTTACTACTCCTGATTTTTTAACATACGCCCCCAGGATTACCATATTGGCTATTCTTAAATTCCCTAACTGATCAGCTATATCATTAGCTGATACCCGAACAACAGCAACATCATCTCTATTTATTTTCTGTTTAATTAAGGAGTCATTTAAGACAATTAACCCTTCTTTCTTCACTTTTGGTTCAAATTTATCCAGAGAAGGTTTATTCATAATAATAATTGATTTAGGGTATGGTACAACTGGAGAGGCAATTTCTTCTGACGAAATTATTACTGTACAATTAGCTGTACCTCCCCTCATTTCTGGCCCATATGATGGCATCCAGGCAACATTTTTTCCTTCTAACATCCCGGCATAAGCTAATAACCTGCCTATGAGCATTACTCCCTGTCCACCAAATCCGGCAATGATAACTTCTTCTAACATTTATGCCACCTCCTCAGGAACTCTAAATTCACCTAAAGGGTAATACGGAATCATATTTTCCTCTACCCATTTAGAAGCTTCAACTGGGCTTAAACCCCAGTTAGTAGGACAGGATGATAAAATTTCCACCAGAGAAAATCCTTTCCTATCTAATTGTACTTGAAATGCCTTTTTGATTGATTTTTTAGCTTTTATTATATTTGCCGGTTTATTTAACGCTACCCGAGAAATATAAGTAGCTCCTTTAAGGGTAGACAACATTTCACTCACTCTAATCGGATAACCCATTGTTTTAGGGTCTCTCCCATAAGGAGAGGTTTGAGTTATTTGTCCTGCTAAAGTAGTAGGCGCCATTTGTCCACCAGTCATTCCGTAAATGGCATTATTTATAAATATAACGGTTATGTTCTCACCTCTATTTGCTGCATGAACTATTTCAGCAGTTCCAATCGAAGCCAAATCCCCATCACCCTGATAAGTAAATACAATTGAATCTGGCCTTGACCTTTTAATACCAGTAGCAATTGCCGGAGCTCTCCCGTGAGCGGCACATACCATATCACAATTGAAAAACAGATAAGCGAAGACAGAACAACCTACAGGACAAACTCCTATAGTATTCTCTCTAACCCCAAATTCATCTAAAACCTCGGCTACCAATCGATGAGCAATTCCGTGATGACAGCCGGGACAATATGTAAAAGGAACATCAGTTAAGGATACTGGTCGTCCAAACACTTTCTTCATAATATAAAATCCACCTCCATAATAGTATAAAAATTATTAGTTATATACTTTATAAACATTTCTTTACTTCTTTTAAAATCTCTTCCGGGGAAGGTATTATCCCTCCAGCGCGTCCATAAAAGTTGACTTCTGCTTTTCCGTTTACCGACAATTTAACATCTTCAACCATTTGACCTAAACTCATTTCCACTACCAAAAATTTTTTTACATTATCAGCAGTTTTATTAATTACCTTTTCAGGAAACGGAAACAAAGTAATCGGTCTAATTAACCCAATATTAATCCCTTCTTCTTTAGCATTGCTAATTACTGTTTTTACAATTCGAGCAACTGTTCCATAGGCAACTATTATCAATTCTGCATTTTCTGTATTTACAGCCTCATATCGAACCTCTTTTTCTTTAATTTTTTTATATTTCTCACCTAAATTATAATTCCACTTTTCTAAAACAGAGGGATCTAAATCAAAGGGGACAATATGACGGGGTTCCCTGTCCTTACACCCTGTTATAATCCAGTCACCTTTATCCGGAAGGTCGACTTTGGGGCGTTCTTTAAATTCCACTGCCTCCATCATTTGACCTAAAAGTCCGTCACCTAATATCATTACTGGATTACGATATTTATCTGCTAAATCAAAAGCATCCATAGTTAAATCTACTAACTCTTGTACTGAGGAAGGAGCAAGGACAATCAAATGGTAATCTCCATGCCCTCCTCCTTTAGTTGCCTGAAAATAATCACCTTGACTAGGTTGAATATCACCTAAACCAGGGCCACCTCTCATCATATTAACTACTACACAAGGTAATTCTGCAAGAGCAATATAAGATATTCCCTCTTGTTTTAAACTTATTCCTGGACTTGAAGAAGAGGTCATAGCTCGTACTCCAGTGGCAGCAGCTCCATAAACCATATTTATGGCTGCAATTTCGCTCTCGGCTTGTATAAAAGCAGCATTTTTCATTTTTAGTAATTTCTTAGCCATATAGGCAGTTAGCTCACTCTGAGGGGTTATCGGATAACCAAAATAATATCGACAACCAGCACGTATTGCCGCTTCCCCAATAGCCTCATTTCCTTTCATCAATATTTTTTCTCCCATTTTTCAGCCTCCTTAATAATAATTTAATAATATAGAAATCCCTTTTTCTGTAGACCTTAATCCGTATCTCATATCTCTTTTTTATTAGTTACCCAGTTATCCGGTTAGCCAGTTTGTCGGTTAAGAAGTAATTAACCAGTTATTAGCAAGACAAGTGTATATAATTTGTTTCTGTTCACTAATAACCGAAAACTGAAAACTGTCAACTAAAACTTATAATAAAAAGATTTACTAATAGACAGTGAGAAGACTGGCCTGCTAAAACTAATTTATTTAAATACTTCAATAGCAACATCCGGGCAGGTTATTGCACAAAAAGCACAACCACTACATTCTTCCGGATTAATCTGTTTAGCTGGATGATAGCCTTTTTTATTAAAATTGTCAGACATAGTTATAATGTGCTTGGGACATGCCGTAAGACATAATTCGCACCCTTTACATCTTTCTTCATCAATTACAATTTTTGCCATATTCTTTGTTTTATCCTCCTTTTAAAATTTATTCCATGGTAAATGCATAAAACGCTCTATATAAAATATTGGTTCATCAAAATCTTCCGATTTAATTTTTTGAGAGAATCGTTTATCTACACAGATAAATCTAACGGTTAGGTTTAGTTTTTGTGCTGCCTGTCTTATCAAAGTATGCCCTTGTCTTATTACCTCTTCATCGGTTTGAGTGCTTAAATTGGGATTACTGACTATTCCAGTAATCTTTAAGCGAGATGAATTTTCGATTTCCTGAGCCATTTGCATAATTTGAGATAAATTTTGAGTGAAGGGTCGATAAGAATTCACCACAAGTAGCATTTCATAATCTAACTCTTTAATAAAGTGTTCGAAATTACCTAAAACAACACTTCCTATGTCATCTCCGCCTACGTCAAGAATCAGATGATAATTTGAATTCTGGATTAAACCTTTTATTTCTGGGGAAATTAGGGGTAAATCAGCATAAGCCATCTTTCCTTCAGGAGCAATTATTTTTATGCCTTTAAGATTTAAGGTACCTCTCACTTCTCGAGTTCTAAAATAAGGGTTGACAATATCCAGATCTACAATTGCCACCTGGTTATAATCTTTTCGACAATATATCGAATAATTAATAGCAATCTCTGTTTTTCCGCTTCCAAAACTTCCCACAAATATCATTATCCTTTTATTTAATATTTTATTCAATATATTTTTTCCACCTCTTCCTCCCTTAAAACCCTTAAAGTGCCTTCACATAAAGCTAGCATCTCTTCTTCTCCAGGATATACCATCACTAAAGATAGAAAGCTTATTCTGTCTCTTACCAAATTTACAAATTCACTGGCATAAGCTATCCCCCCAGTCAGGATAATCGCATCTATTTGACCTTTTAATACTGTAGCCCCTGCTCCAATCTCTTTAGCTACTTGATAAGCCATTGCTTCTAAGATTAGCTCTGCTTTTTTGTCACCTTGCTCAATCCTCTTTATCACTTCTCTAACATCATTAGTATTTAAATAAGCCACTAATCCGCCTTTGCCTTTTATTTTCTTCATAATTTCATCCTTAGTAAATTTTCCAGAAAAACAAAGTTCTACCAGAGCACCAACAGGAACTCCACCACTCCTTTCGGGAGTAAAAGGACCCTCTCCATTAAGCGCATTATTAACATCAATGACTTTTCCATTGCAATGCACTCCTACTGAAATTCCTCCACCCAGGTGAGCTACAATAAACTTTGCTTGCTCATATTTTTTTCCTAAATCTAATGCAGCTTTTCGGGCTACTGCTTTCTGGTTTAAAGCATGAAGTATACTGATTCGGGGAATCTCTGGCATTCCAGAAATTCTGGCAACAGGCTTCATCTCGTCAATTACTACTGGATCGACTATATAAGCAGGAATAGATAACTTCTCGGCAATTCCATATGCAAGTATCCCTCCTAAATTTGAGGCATGTTCACCACTTACCCCCTTCCGCAGATCTTCCAACATCTTTTCATTAACCCGATAAGTACCACTGGGAATAGGTTTTAATAATCCCCCTCTTCCTACTATCGCATCGAGAGTATAAAGATTAATTCCTTTTTCTTTTAAAAAATCTAAAATAATATCTTTCCGAAACTGATATTGATCGATAATCTTATGAAAAACAGATAATTCTTCACTGCTATGTTCAATTTTCTTTTCGAAGAATAACTCCTCATTAGAAAATAATGCTACTTTTGTAGAAGTAGAACCTGGATTTATTACTAATATTTTATAATCTTTAGCCATCAAGATGTCACCTCTCTTAGTTCGACTAATTTTGTTTTATCTTATTTTAGCCATCTCGCTCATTAGTACTCCTAAAGCAATAGAATATAATTTTGACTGGGCAGAATCCGCTCGAGAAGTCAAAACTACTGGAGCTTTTGCGCCTAAAAGTAATCCTGCTGGTATTGCTTTAGCCAGATAAACCAAACCCTTGGCAAATATGTTTCCTGACTCAATATTTGGTACTAAAACAATATCTACCTCTCCAGAAACTGGGCTTTCAATTCCTTTGTGTAGAGCAGATACTTTAGAAATAGCATTATCAAAAGCCAATGGTCCGTCTACTATACCACCAACAATTTGACCTCGCTCACTCATTTTAGCCAAACAGGCAGCATCAATGGTAGCTGGCATATCAGGATTCACTAATTCTAATGCCCCGAGAACCGCCACCTTAGGTTTCTCAACTCCCAATGATTGAGCAAAATGTATTGCATTTTGAATGATCTGTGCTTTTTGGTTTAAATCTGGACTAATGTTCATAGCGCCATCAGTCATAGTAAGTAAACGATCATAATTTTTAATTTCCAGGGTATAAACATGACTAAGTAATCTATCAGTTCTTAACCCAATCTCTTTATCTAAAACAGCTTTTAAAAGTCTTGCCGTGCCCATTATTCCTTTCATTAATATAGAAGCTTTTTTATTTCTAATTAACTCTACAGCATATTTAGCAGTTTCCGTTTTATCTGGTTTGTCGATTATCTCATAGTTGGAAGGATCAATTCCTATTTCCTTGGCTATCCGAATAATTTCTTTCTTATCACCGACCAAAATTGAATCAGTTAATCCTTCTAATCGAGCAGCTTCAACTGCCCGTAAAACATCTTCTGCTTGAGCAGCAGCTACTGACATTTTTTTTGGACCATAATCTTTGGCTTTTTCTAATACTTCCTTAAATGTTTTTAACATTTTTACCATCACCTCATTATTAAAAATTCTCCAATTCTCCAATTGAATTCAATTCTATATTAATTATTAACGAGATTGCCACGCTCCCTTCGGTGGCTTGCAGTGACAAAATCGTATGTTAGTAGTAGAAATATAGGAGAATGCGTCCTATGCGATACGCAATACTCGATACGAGATACGAATTTGCATTCTGAGCTCTTACTTCTTAATTCTCTTTTTGATTACTTTACCTAATCTTTTAATTCCTTCCTCAATATCTTTCTCACTGGGATAGCAGAAGGAAAGTCGCATAGTATTTTTCCCTTTATCGTTGGCAAAAAATGGAGCACCACTTACATAAGCGACCTCTTCTTTAATTGCCTCCAAAAACATTTCATCAGCATCTATATACTCGGGTAAAGTAGCAAAAACAAAAAAACCTCCCTCAGGTTTTGTCCAGATAACTTCAGCAGGAAAATATCTATCTAATGCATTTAACATTACATTTCTCTTTTTTCTATAAATTTCAATATTCGATTCTATATTTTTATCTATATCATAGTTAGTACAATATTCATAAGCAATTAACTGATTAAAAATAGTAGTGCACAAATCTGTTGCTTGTTTCATAATTACTATTTTTCCAACAATTTCTTTATTCCCTAAAATCCAGGCTAACCTTAAACCTGGACATAATATCTTGGAAAAAGTCCCCAGACTGATTACATAACCCTCTTTATCTAAAGAATAAATAGAAGGAAGTGGTTCTCCTTCAAATCTAAGTTTATCATAAGGATTATCTTCTAAAATAAGTACATTAAATTCCCGGGCAATTTCCAGAATTTCTTTTCGTCTTAATATAGACATAGTTACTCCTGCGGGATTTTGGAAAGTAGAAACAGTATAGATGAATTTAACTCTTTTTCCTTCTTTTTTAAGTTGAGTTAGGGTCTCTCTTAAAGAATCCATTCGCATACCTTCATCATCCATCGGAATACCTACCATCTCTCCTCCATAACTACGGAAAGCATTTAAGGCTGCTAAATAACTCGGTAATTCAACTATTACTATATCTCCAGGATCTAATAGGACTTTGCTTACCAGATCTAATCCCTGCTGAGAACCAGAAGTAATCACAATATTATCCAGTCCTGCTTTTTTATTATCTTTATCTATCCAATTCAATATGAATTCTCTTAATTCCGTTAAACCTTCTGTACTGCTATATTGTAAGGCAAGCGCACTTTTCTTGCTCAATATTTGTTTGGCTACTTCATTTATTTCTTCAGCGGGAAAAGTAGCGGGATCTGGCATACCACCAGCTAAAGAGATGACATTTGAACTTTGAATTATCTTTAAGATTTCTCTTATAGATGATGCTTTCATTCTTGATGCTAAAACAGAATAAAATTCTTCACTAATTAATGACATTTTTCCACTCCTTTATAATTTTTATAATAAATATATTTTTTATTTGTAATCATAGGCCTTTTCTTCTCCTCTTAATACTCTAAGTGCTCCTGAGGCAAGGGCTTTCATTTCATCACTTCCCGGATATACAGTGATAGGGGCAATAAAATCAACTCTTTCCTTTATCCAATCTACAAATGTTTTACCCAGTGCTCCTTTATCCCTTGCTCCATTTCCGGTAATAACGATAGCGTCAACTTTCCCCTTTAACACTGCTGCCATAGCTGCTATCTCTTTTGATATCTGATAGGCCATCGCTTTATATATCAGCTTGGCCTTTTTGTCTCCCTTGCTAATTCTATCTTCAACTTCCATGGTATTGTTGGTTCCTAAATAAGCTACCAATCCACCTCGTCCTATAATCTTTTTTAACATTTCTGGCAAGCTGTATTTTCCAGAGTAACATAGTTTGGTTAATTCTATAATTGGCACACCTCCGCTCCGTTCAGGAGAAAATGGACCTTCTGCACTCGCATTATTAACATCTATCATTCTTCCCTTACGATGAGCACTTACTGAAATTCCTCCCCCTAAATGAATAATTATTAGATTAAGTTCTTGATAAGGTTTTCCTAAGTCCTGAGCTATTCTTCTGGCAGCTGCCTTCATACTTAAAACATGGCATAAACTTTCTCTCTCAATTTCAGGTATCCCAGAAATTCGAGCTATAGGTTCAAGTTCATCAACTGCGACCGGATCGACAATAAAAGAAGGAACTCTTACTTTTTTAGCCAGATCATAGGCAATAATTGCACCCAGGTTGGAGGCATGTTCTACTCGTGGTCTTTCTTTTAAATCTTTCAGCATCAATTCATTAATTCTATATACTCCACTTTTAACTGGTTTTAATATTCCCCCTCTGCCTACTATGGCATCTAAAGAACTAATGTGAATATTCTTTTTCTTTAAAAAATTAATAATTATTTCTTCTCTTAACTTATGCTGGTCTACAATTCTCTTATACTTTGCTAATTCTGCTGAACTATGTCTTATTGTCTCTTTTTCTAATAGTTTTTCATCTTCAAAAAGTGCAATGGTAGTAGAAGTAGAACCAGGATTTATAACCAATATTTTTAATTTTTTATTCATATACAATCCTCCAATATATTTATAAGCAATTTTTATTCCAATTCTTCAAGCAACCTTAATAAAATAAAAAATAGCTTTTACTAATTGGTAAAAAGCTATTTTTGAAAAAATTATATGTTTTTATTCTTATTTTCCTTTGCATTTTCTTGCATATTATTGCACTTTTAGCAACATTTTATCAATAATTACTTGGGAAGTAATTTCAAAGGGTAAAAACTGTGAATTTGTATTTCACACTTAATGCTAACGACTATTCACCAGCGACTAGTGGCTAATTTAATTTCCTAATCAGCTAATTGTTGAATTAACTAGTCTTAATCTTTTTCTTTACCTTAATTGGTCAATTGGTGAATTGGTGAATTATCTTTCATTTATAATCATATATCTTTTTAATATCATATTTTTTAATTTTATAATAAAAACTCCTGAGACTGATTCCTAATTTCTTTGCAGCCTTTAAATTATCACCGTTTGAGGCCTTCAAAGCATTTATTAGAGCTGCCCTTTCCGCATTATATTTTATCTCTTTAAGATTTTTTTTATCCCAATCAAAATTTACCAGATGATTGGATTCATAATCATTGATGGTCTTCCCCTCAATTCCTGCTTTTTCATTTAACTCCACCAGGGGAGGAATATGTTTGGGTGAAATTAATTCTTCACTTAATTTCATATTTATTATTGCCCTTTCAATAACATTTTCTAATTCTCTAACATTTCCGGGCCAGTAATAATCTAATAGAAGATCAAGGGCTTTCGGTAAAATCCCTCTTACATTTCTTCCAAAATCTTGATTATATTTTCTAATTAAATTATTTACTAAAAGAGGTATATCCTCTTTCCTTTCTCTTAATGGGGGGATATAAATAGGAATAACATATAACCGATAATAAAGGTCGTCTCTGAATCTCCCTTCCTTTACTGCATTTTTCAAATCTATATTAGTAGCAGAGATTACCCTTACATTTACATTGATAGGGGTTCTTCCTCCCACTTTTACGATTTCCTTTTCTTGAAGAACTCTCAATAGCTTTGCCTGTAAATTAAGGCTCATTACTCCAATTTCATCTAAAAATATAGTTCCCTTGTCAGCTTCTTCGAACAACCCCTTCTTACCAGCCTTTTTGGCACCAGTAAATGAACCTCCCTCATACCCAAAAAGTTCACTCTCTAACAAAGTATCAACCAGGGCAGAACAATTAACCCGAACAAATTGTTTATTCCTTCTTTTACTCGCATGATGTATGGCATGAGCAAAAAGCTCTTTTCCGGTCCCACTTTCTCCTTGAAGTAAAACTGTGGCGGGAGTTTCAGCAGCTTTTCTGGCTTGCTCTTTGGCAATAATCATAGCCCTACTTTTCCCTACAATATCTTCAAAGGTATATTTTGATTCTAAATGTCTGACTCTCTGTTTAACTCGATTTAACTCCTCCGTTAAATACTCTATTTCAGAAACATCATGGATTACTGCTACACTTCCCTTCAGAACTCCATCTACAATGACTGGTGCTACATTTACAATTACCTCTTTACGATTAGGCCCAACTCGCATCCTCACTCCATGAACTGGTTTTCTGGTTCTTAATACTTTTAAATGCATACTTTCATTCCCATCAGCAATATCAATAGTGGGTGGTTTTCCTAATACATCTTCTTCAGTTAAACCGGTTAGCCGAGTATAGGCAGGGTTAATGATAGTATGTAAACCTTTTTCATCTACTACCGAAATAGCATCATCAGTAGAACGAATTATTGCCTTTAAAGTACTCTGAATCTCTTTTTGTGTGGCAATTTCTTTCAACCATTTATTTTTATTTGTATTAATCTTCTCTTTCATAAATATACAACCTTATACCAATTTTCCAATTGACCGATTTAATTGATTACCAAGTCAAACAGTTAACCATATAAACAATTAACTCTCTTATTATCTACTATCATACTATCTTTACATCTCACTTATTACTTATTACTCATCACTCATTACTCATTACTCATCACTCATCACTCATCACTGCATCATCTCTCTAACATCTTCTGGGCATGCTGAATAGTAATCTCACTCATCTGATTTCCATCTAACATCCGGGCAATCTCTTTAACCCTATCTTCTCCCTTTATTTCTTCTACCCTTATCTCTGTTTTATTTTCTACAACATATTTTTCTATATAAAAATGTTTTCTGGCTCTACAGGCTATCTGAGGTAAGTGAGTTACACAGATTATCTGTCTCTTTTTGGAAATATTTCTTAATTTTTGAGCAATCACCTCTCCCAATCTTGCCCCTACCCCGCTATCAATCTCATCAAAAATTAAGGTGGGGACCTCGTCAACCTCAGAGAGTATTGATTTTAAGGCTAACATAACTCTGGAAACTTCACCACCTGATACTATTCGTGCCAATGGTCGCAAGCTCTCTCCCACATTGGGAGATATCATAAACTCAATATCGTCTATCCCCTTAGGTCCAACTTTATACCTTTTATTATTTATCTTTATACCTTCATCATCTTGATAATGGTTAATAGAGACTTTAAACTGGCATCTTTTCATATTTAAATCTTCTAATTCTCTAACTACCATCTCCTCTAAATTTTTAGCTATCTTTCTCCTCTCCAAACTCAAATTATGAGAAATATCTGATATCTTATTTTCCAGAGAATTTATTTCTACTCTTAAACTTTCTATCTCATCTTCACTATAATCAATAGCCTTTAATTCCTGGTATATTTTTTGGCGACACTTCAGGATTTCATCTATGGTGGAACCATATTTACTCTTTAAATTGTTGATCAGGTTTAATCTCTCCTCGACTTCTTTTAATCTCTGAGTATCTAATTCTATTTTATCTTTGTACTTCTCAATCTCATTAACCAAATCTTCAAGCTGGTATACTATTTCTTTTAAAGTCTCTTTCATTTTTTCAATCCGTCGGTCCAGAGAGGCAATTTCTCCCATATTTTTAGATACTTCATTTAAAGAATCTCTTATTGAGGGATGCTCAACCCCGCCTTCATAAAGGATAAAGTTAGCTTTTTCCATAGTCTCAACTATCTTTTCTGCATTCCTTAAGACCATTTCTTCCTCTTCCAAAATTTTATCCTCGTCTTTAGTTAAAGATGCTTTATCTATTTCCTCTAACTGAAATTTTAAAAAATCTATACGTTTTAAATTTTCTTCCCTATCTTCTATTATTTGCGTTAATCTTTTTTTCTTCTCTCGCCATAATCGATAAGCATTAAATAACTCTTTTCTATATCTAGTGATTTTATCGCCGCCTAAATTATCTATTAAATCTATATGTTTAGAAATATCTAAAAGCGATTGATGATTATGTTGACCGTGTAAATCAACCAAGAAATTTCCTATATCCTGAAGCAAAGATAAATTTACCAATCTCTGATTGATCCAGCATTTATTCCGACCTTTTCTATTAACTTCTCTCCTGATTAACAAGGCCCCTTCCTTATCAACAATTTCTAAATCAGGATTTAGATTATTTATTGCCATCTTTTCAACGGGCGATAATAAGAATAATCCTTCTACTACCAAACTATCTTCTCCCGACCTGATTAGATCAATAGAAGTATGACCACCTAAAATTAGATCTATTGCTTCAATAATAATAGATTTTCCTGCTCCAGTCTCTCCAGTCACGACGTTTAATCCCTCATCAAATTCTATATTCAATTCTTTTATTAGAGCAATATTTTTTAAATTTAGTTGAAATAACATTTACCTTTTAATCCACCTCATCTTCTTTTAGGTCATCAACGCCTTTGCTTTTACCAGGACTACCTCCCTGTTTTCACAGAGCCTGTCCTCCTGTTTATTCAAATACTTACCTGCCCACTCCACCTTAATTTTTCCCTCAAAATAGCATAAAAACTCTTTTCTTTAAAAGTAATCAATCGAGCTTTGTGATTTGATTTTTTTACTAACACTTCATCTTTTGTTTTTAAAGTAAAACCTTCCTGTCCATCTATTGTAACCATTACCTCTTCTTCACTCGATTCTAATATAATCTTCACTTTATCATTTTCACCTATAATTAAAGGTCGAGCAGATAGGGTATGTGGACAGATGGGAGTAAGTATCATAGAATTTATGTTGGGATTAACAAGGGGACCGCCAGCAGAAAGGGAATAAGCAGTAGAGCCAGTAGAAGTAGAAACAACCAATCCATCTGCTGAATAGGTAATAACATAATCATTGTTGACGTAAGTAGCCAGGCTGATAATTCGAGCAAATGCCCCTTTACCAATAACTACATCGTTCAAAGCAATTAATTTCTTAATCTCTTTATCTTTTCTTCTCACTGAACAATCTAACATCATTCTTTCATCAAGAAAATATTTTTCCTGATACAGTCTTTCTAATGATTTTTCCAGGTCTTCTATACCGATTTGAGTAAGAAAACCTAATCCCCCTAAATTTACTCCAAAAACTGGGATATCTGCAAAGGCAGCTAATCTTGCTGCTTTAAGAAGAGTGCCATCTCCCCCCAAAGATATTACCATATTTACCTTATTAAGGAATTTTTCGGTAGGACAATTTAAATCTTTTCTACCTATAGGTTCCCCACCTTTACCCTCAATATATACTCTTATGCTTTTAGGACGTAACCAATCAATTATTCGGCAAGCTGTTTCTCGAGCTTTCTCTTTTTCGTAATTTACTACTAATCCTACACTGTTTAATTTCATCTCCATCCTCCCCGAAGTAAATAATATAAAACCAAGGTAAAAATTATCCCCGCTATAAAGTAAATTATTCTGATCATCCATTGGCGAGGGGTGCTTCCGAACTGAAACTTTATTTCAGAAATACTCTTATTTTTCATATTTAGTAAAAGGATACCACTTGGTTGATAGGCAAGATAATATTCTAACATCTGCCTTCGAGTTTCCCGATTAGTAATATAGGGGATCTTCTCACCACTTTTAACTTCCACCACATAAACTTTCCCCCTTTTTCTTGCCAGGTAATCTATTCGTACCAAATAGCGATGAATCTTATTCCCAATGGTTATAAGGAGTGGTTTACTTTTTTGAATATCTATGATGGTATAACCATTTCTTCTCAATATTTTTTCTGCTTCTTTTTCTGCCTGTCTGCTTTTAGTAAATCTTTGCCTTAATTTCTTACCCCTTACCCAATTACTTATCTTGATAAACGAAAATAGAAAGATTATTCCTCCACCAATAATTAAAACTAAAATTAAAATTCCATTTTTACCTATATCCAAAAATCTCACTCCAATAATCTCTTACTTCTACTATTTAAATTTCGCATTCACTCCTTCGCTATTAAATTAGTATTTATTTTATACAGTCACTTAGAAAGTTCTTGGTGAGCTTGTTCTACTATCTCTTTGATTAAGGGGGAGAAATCATCTATTTTCTTTTTTATGATATTTTTAGTCAAATAGATAAGATATTCTATATTACCAGAAGCCCCTTTTAAGGGAGAAAAGGTCAATCCCTGAATATTGAAACCTAATTTTTGGGCATTATTACCTACTCTTCTTATTACCATTTGATGAACTTCCGCCTTTTTTACTAATCCACCCTTTTGAATAAATTCTCGACCTGCTTCAAATTGAGGTTTAATTAGGGCTACAACCTCCCCTTCCTCTTTAAGTAAATTATACACTGCTGGTAAAACTTTATCCAATGATATAAAAGAGACATCTATAGTAGCCAATTCAAATAGACTATCAAATTTATCGGGAGTAAGATATCTTATGTTAGTGCGATCCATCAATACTACTCTTTGATCTTTTTGCAGTTTCCAGGCCAACTGTCCATAACCCACATCTATACAATAGACCTTTTCAGCTCCAAACTTTAACAAGCAATCGGTGAAACCCCCGGTTGAGGCACCCACATCGATTGCTTTCTTGCCTTTAACAGAAATATTAAATGTCTTTATAGCTTTTTCTAATTTTTCTCCGCCCCTGCTTACATAAACAGTCGCTTTTTTAAATAATGATATACTACTATCAACCCTGACTTTTTGCCCAACTTTATCGATTCTTTCTCCTTCTACCAACACTTCTCCAGCCATTATTGCTCTCTTGGCTTTTTCCCTGGTAGAAAAAAATCCACTTTTTACAAGCAGTAAATCTAACCGCTCTTTCTCTATCTTTTTCAATCGATTCATCTATCGCAAACCTGTGCCTTCACCATATTATTGCTTAATTTCTCCTGTGGGCCCGATGCATCGTGCCTCTATCCCCTACCTTACCGTTTTGTCTACTTTTTGGGTTTCAATCATTTATTTAAAAATTTAAATAATAATATAAAAGATAAGCCATCATAATACCTATCATAGCACCTACAATGACTTCAAAAGGAGTATGGCCAATCAATTCTTTTAAATGCTTATCTCTGATCTTTCTCTCTTCAAAGAATTCCAGGATTATTTTATTTAATACCTTAGCCTGTTCTCCAGTCTCCCTTCTTACTCCAGCAGCATCAGCCATAATAATAAAAGCCATAACTATGGCTAAAGCAAATAAAGGAGAATTCCATCCTTCACTCAAGCCAATGGTTACAGCCACACACATTGAAAGGGCAGAATGAGTACTTGGCATTCCTCCTGCCCCAATAAATCTTCTGACATCCCATTTTTTTTCTGTAAAAAAAAATACAAATAACTTCAAAATCTGATTCAGGATATAAGTTATAAGAGCGATTATTATAATTTGATTTTTAAATATTTCAGAGAAATCGGTGATATGAATCATTATTTCCTCCAGCTTTAATGCAAAAAGATTTTGTGCAAATTTTATGGTTTAATCCAATCTTCATCTCTGAGGAGAGGCTTACTAATATCAATATGACCTACTAAACTCTCTCTCTCGTTTCCGGCAATCAATATTTGAACACCTTTAATAGGAGGGATTTCGGTTAAAGTGTTAACTATAGAATAGACAGTCATTAATTCAGCGCTACTGCCTCCAGGATGATTTTTAGATACTTCCTCTGATAGGTCAACATAGGCAATATCATCAGCTATATAAAGTTCATTAAGTTGAGTACCTTTAGGAATAGTTGGATAAAGATTGGAATTTTCCGGACCATTTATAATCTCAAGAACAACTTGTTTAGCTAAAGAAAGAGACACAGGAATTTTTCTTTTTTCAGGCACCAGATACATTGCCTGATAATCGGAAAAATAAAGGTTAACTTCTACCATCTCTTCCATCGGAACAGGTTTAATTTCCTCTTTCTCTTCTTCATAAGGGATTTCCCTGGTAACAACAGGCTTTTCTTTATACCTTTCCCAAACAGGCATAATTAATTTATTGAATATTAAATAACTAAAAATTATCAGTGCTATTATTACTAACAATGTAAAGATAATTTTCAAGTGATTTTTTTTCTTCTTTGACTTTCTATTTTTTGCCATAGTAATTCACCTATATCTCATTAGGAGTATTTTCTATATAATATTTTATGGCTTCAAACAAGGCTTGAGCTGCATTTTTCCTAAAACCACTATCTCTTAATAATTTTTCCTCTTTAGGATTAGAAATAAAAGCAACCTCCACAATAACTGCAACCATATTTACTCCTTTTAATACTACAAAAGGAGCTTGTTTTACTCCCCTATCGTCCAATTTAAGGTATTTTACTAATTTTTTCTGCACAACATCCGCAAAATTCAGGCTATATTGAATATTGGCACTTTCCTCCAGGTCAGCAATTATCTTGGCTAAATCTGTATCTAACTCTGGGTGAGCTCTGCTTGCCCTATTTTCTCTATCTGCAACATCTTTAGCTGAAGCACCTATATATTTGGAACTTAGTACAAAGGTCTCTATTCCCCCCGCGCTAGGACGATGATTTAAAACCGAATTAGTGTGTAAACTCACAAATATAAAACCATTTTTCTGGTTAGCAAAATTTACTCTATCTTCTAAATAAATAAACTCATCTTTATCTCTGGTTAAATAGGTGGAAATACCTGCCCCTCTTAATAGTTTTTCTAAATAAAGAGCAATGTCCAAAACAACTTCTTTTTCTTTTAAACCAGTTGGTCCAATTGCCCCTGGATCACTCCCACCGTGTCCGGGATCGATAATCACCACCCTCTTTTTAGTCATTTCAGGTTCAATAGTAGGTTTTTCTTCGGACTTTGTGGGGAGAGCTTCAGAAATAGCCTTCTCTTTTTCTTCAGGCCTAAATACATCAATTACAATTCTATCAGGGTCAGTAAGACTGAAAAAGTCATATTTGAACTCTTGATAAAGGTCAAATACTACTCTAACTATCTCTGGATTATACTGGGCAGTTCTTACAGTCTTTACTACACCATCATTTATTTCTATCTGTTTTAACGCATCTTCCAACTTTACAATAGAGCCAATTATATCAATAAAGATTCTATCAGGATTAGTTAATAAATTTGCTTTAAATTCGGTCTTTTCAGATAAATCAATAACTATTCTAGTCTTATCAGGATGAGAATAACTTCTAATTTTCAGTAAATAAGGTCTTATGGTATTGATTGATAAAGTCTTAGTCTGGTTATCCCACTTAGTTTCTACCTGAGCAATAATTTTAATTACTTCTAAAGGGATCATTACCCGGTTATCTATAATCCGTACAGGCATTTCCAGAGAAACTATTTCCCCATCTATGTCTAAGGAAGGGTCGTCGATTACTAAACTAACAGTGTGATTATCGATATATATATTTAATAATTTTAAGGCGGGAAACCAGGTTATTCTCCCCCCCAATGCCTCTACTATGTTACGAGCTGGAATAAATATCCGACCATCTTCAATAATTGAAGAAACAACTGTTTCGAGAGGTTTTTGGTCTAACAATATGTTTATCTCTGAAGATTGAGTGAAGACTGAAGAAAGAGGAAATAAAACAATTATTCCGACCACTATCAGCAATACGAAGATTATTTTTTTCATCTAACTTAGTTTATTCCTCCTGGACTAAATATCTCAAGGCCAAAACTTTTAAAATAGCCGCTAAAGGCACAGCCACTAATATACCTAATACCCCCAATAACTGGCCACAGATTAAAATAAATAAAATTACCGTTAAAGGATGTAAACCTAATTCTCTACCCAGGATATTAGGATTAAGAAGTATCGCTTCAATTTGATTAACTATTACAAACAATATCACAATTATTAATAACACCCACCAGGAACTACCCAGAGCAAAAATTAGAGCCAAAACGAGCCCCACTATAGGACCTAAATAGGGGATAAAATTAAATATCCCACTGGTTATCCCGATAATTAAAGCAAATTTCAAATTTAAGAGGTACAAACCTATACCAATTAGAGCTCCTACAATAAAACAGACTATTATTCTACCGCGTATAAACCCACTAACAATACGGTCTATCTCTTCCAGTATTTCTTTAAACTCTTTTTTCTTATCTTTGGACACAAAAATATATAAATTTTCTTTAAATATATTCATATCTCTCAACATATAAAATAAAATTAAAGGAACAATTACTATACCAAAGGTAATACTGGAAATTATATTGGACAAATAAATTATAATGGTTCGGGAAAAATTTAATATATCTTTTTGGAGTTCAGATAAATTTTCTTTAAGTAAGGTTTCTACGTCCTCGGGGTTTATAAATTTAGAAAGTTGAGGTTCTAAGGATAAAATTAGATTTTGAAATTTATCAATAAAATTAGGAATTTCTTTATATAAAATATTAAGTTGATTAATTACGCTGGGAATAAGGAAAAATATAGTTAGAACTAACATAGCAATTATTATCCCGATTATAATAATAACAGTCAATACCTTTGGAACTTTTTTATTAATGAGATATTTATAAAGAGGATCAAAAAAATAAGCCAACATCAAAGCAATACTAAAATATATAAATAACCATTTAAGTTTACTTAATACATAAAATAGAATCACCAGGCCAATAGAGATATTAATAATAAAATTTAATTTCTTGTCTTTTACAAATTCCATAAATAATTTTTCACCTAAAACAACTTTTTACTTATTTATTTATTTATTTATAACAGATTAACCCAGATTATTCAATTTTTTTCTATCTAATATCAGTTACAAGATTTTCAGGGGAGTAAACTCCCTTGAAACTCCTCTGCCATTTGTTATTTTTTTCAGTTTTATATATTACTTTCCCTGACAATGATAATCTCATTAGAATCCATTCATTATTTAAAAATAATTTACCTTTTAGCATCGGAACTCCTTTAAAATTCCGATGCTCTTAAATATATACTTTATAATATATACTACACAAACTTCTTATTATCCTTCTTTTTAGTTTAATAATCAAAAAATCCGAAAATCTATTTTTCGGATTTTTTGATTAAATATTAATTAATTAAAATTAGTGAATTTTGAATATTTATTTTTTATCCCCTATACCTTGTATTTTTTTCTTTTCCTTACGCCTTACAAACTGGTTAAAATCTATTCTTTATTCAAACTTATACCCATGAAAATGGGTAAAAATTTATTTAATAGTATCGGAATTTTTGAAATTCCGATACTATTATAAATAACGAATATCCAATTAGAATTTCTGATTTTTGTTGGCTTTCCGGATTTTATCCCAGGTGTCCCGTAAAGATACAATGCGGTTAAATATTAATTTATCTGACGTTGAATCAGGATCCACACAAAAGTAACCTTTTCGCATAAACTGGTATCTACTTCCAGGTGCAGCTCCAGCCAAACTAGGTTCTACCAGGCAATTAGTTAATACCTCCAGAGAGTTTGGGTTAAGCTGATTTATAAAATCTTTCCCTTCCCCCTGTTCTTCCGCTACCTCATTCTGGTCCAGCAGAAGATAGTCGTATAAACGCACCTCCGCTTCTAAAGCATGGGCTGCAGAAACCCAGTGTAGAGTTCCTTTTACTTTACGTTTGGCACCCGGTTTACCGCTTTTGCTTTCTGGGTCGTATGTACAGTGAACTTCTTTGATCTCTCCTGTTTTTTCATCTTTAATAAATCCTTCACATTTAATAATATAGGCATTTTTTAATCTGACCTCATTACCTGGAGCCAGACGGAAATATTTTTTGGGCGGGCTTTCGCAAAAGTCGTCCTGTTCGATATAAAGAATTCGGGAAAAAGGTATCTTACGTGTTCCGGCAGCAGAGTCTTCAGGGTTATTTTCCGATTCCATCTCTTCCACTATATCCTCAGGATAATTAACAATAACCAACTTTAAAGGATGCAGTACCCCCATAACCCGAGGTGCTCGCAGGTTTAAGTCCTCACGGATACAATGTTCCAGAAAACGGATATCTACTACGCTATTACTCTTGGACACACCGATTCTATCACAAAAATTTCGAATAGCCTCCGGTGTGTAACCCCTACGCCGCAGACCCGATATGGTCGGTAAACGAGGATCATCCCAACCGGACACATATCCTTCTTCCACCAACTTGCGAAGCTTCCGTTTACTCATCACTGTATTAGTTAAGTTAAGACGGGCAAACTCGATCTGCTGAGGTGGATCTGGTAAATTTAAAGTGTTGAGAACCCATTCATACAAGGGACGATGGTCTTCAAACTCCAGGGTGCAGATGGAATGGGTAATTCCTTCGAAATAATCTTCAAGAGGATGGGCATAGTCATACATAGGATAAATACACCATTTATCTCCTGTCCGGGGATGAGTGGCTCTTAAAATACGATAGAGAACAGGATCTCTCATGTTCAGATTAGGTGAAGACATATCAATTTTAGCCCGTAATACCCGCGAACCGTCAGGAAATTCACCATTCTGCATACGACGAAATAAATCCAGATTTTCTTCCACAGAACGGTTGCGATATGGGCTTTCTTTTCCTGGTTCCTTAAAACTTCCGCGGTACTCTTTAATTTCTTCAGGGCTCAGGTCACACACATAAGCTTTACCCAATTTAATTAGACTAATGGCATACTCATACATTTTTTCAAAATAATCAGAGGCATAAAAAAGCCTATCACCCCAATTAAATCCTAACCACCGAACATCGTTAATTATAGAATCAATATATTCCATATCTTCTTTACTGGGATTTGTATCATCAAAGCGAAGATTGCATAGACCTCCATTTTTTGCAGCCAAACCAAAATTCAAGCAGATAGACTTGGCATGACCGATGTGCAGATATCCATTAGGTTCTGGGGGAAACCGGAGATGAACCCTACCATTATATTTATTTGCCTTTTTGTCATTATCAATGATCTCCTGTATAAAATTAACGCTTGTTTTAGAACCTATTGAATCCATAAACTGTCCCCCTTGCTTTATTTTAGAACACCGGATTTTAAAAATTCTGATGCTTTAAATTACAACTTTTTGGTCATAATTATATTGCCTGGGCACAATGAATTGCGCCCTTACAAAAAACCCTTTAGCAAAAGCCAAAGGGCTATTATTAACCTATAAAATGGTGGAGGCGGCGAGATTCGAACTCGCGTCCAAAGATATTTCGGTAAAAACCGCTACGAGTGTAGTCTATGATTTTGTTCTCGCTCTTTTTACCTCCCATAGACAGGATGTAAATTGAGCCAGCCCTTAACTTTCTCTTTTTCAGGTCAGGGCAATCCTGAAAAAGATAGTCTACTTTATGTTACACCCGTAAAAGTCTCGTAGACGAAAGACTTTTATGGATGTGCAACCTGATTAGGCTGCGAGTGCTAATTCTCTATTATTAGCGTTTATTGTTTTTCCATGGTTTTACGAGGACATGGCACCTCGACTCGCTGTTTTTACCTCTCCTATCTCTGTCGAAACCTATCGCCCCCATTTTTTATTCTTTATTTCTTTTTCCACTTCTCGTTGGGCATCCTTTTCAGCTAATGCCCTGCGTTTGTCATACAATTTTTTTCCTTTGGCTAAAGCTAATTCAATCTTAGCATAACCTCTTTTAAAATAAATTCGTAAAGGTACCAAGGTCAAGCCTTTCTCCTGAACTTGCCCTTTTAAGCGGTAAATTTCCCGCTTATGAAGGAGCAATTTACGTTTCCTCTTGGGGTTCACATTAAATATATTCCCAAAGGCATAGGGAGAAATATGCATATTCATCAAGTAAAGTTCGTTATTTTCAAATTGAGCAAAACTTTCCCGCAGGCTAACCTTGCCTTCCCTTAAAGATTTTACTTCTGTTCCTTTTAGAGCCAGCCCAGCTTCATAAGTGTCCAATATACTATAATCATGATATGCTTTTCTATTTACAGCTACATTTTTTACTTCATCTTTATTGGTAGAACTCATAATTTTTCCTCATTTTCCTTTTGAATTATAACATAAATGAGGAAAATTCTCAATGACTTCTCTTAATCTCCTGGCTTTTTGAAATTCTTCTCTTAGGCCTTCGGGGTCATTAATTAATCTATCTTCTATCAAATTAAGATATTCTTTGAATTTTTGAATTATCTCCAGAATGGTCTCTTTATTGGTATCACAGATATCTTCCCAAATTTTACAAGGGCTTTGGGCAATTCGAGTCATATCTTTAAACCCCCCTCCAACGGCTCTAAGATAATTATTATTATTTTCTTCTTGAACCAATCTACCCACCACATTGATTAAGGATATAGCTATAATTTGGGGTAAATGACTTATTGTACCAACAACTCTGTCATGTTCTAAGGGATCTAATATCAGTATGTTTGCATTTATTATCTTAATCAATGAGAATATTTTTTCTATGGCCATTAAATTACTTTTCTTAGTAGGAGTTAAGATATAAGTCTTTTCCTGGAAGAGATGGGAATCTGCTGAATCTATGCCATATTTTTCTGAACCAGCCATAGGATGTCCGCCAATAAAATGAATATCTGACGATAATACCTGATTAGCTGTTTCAACAATCTTGACCTTGGTGCTCCCGGTATCAGTAATCAGGCACCCTTTCTTAAGAAAAGGACTAATTTTAGGTAATAAATCTAAAATTGTTTTTACTGGAGTAGCCATAATTACTATATCTGCTTCTTTTACCCCTTCTTTGAAGTTAACTGTCCCTTCATCAATTGCCCCCCGGACAATGGCTTTTTCTATTACTTCTTTTTTATCTACGCCTACAATTTTAAATTTTGGTCTATCTTTTCTTAGTGCCAAACCGAGGGATCCACCGATTAGTCCCACACCAATAATAGTTATTTTTTTAAAGTCGCTTTCTTCATCCATTTTGTTTTTCTCCTTTTTTTAACAAATCTTGAAGAGCGTGGATAGCGAGAATATAACTATGATAGCCAAAACCGGCAATTTGTCCTGTACAAGCAGGAGCAGTTACTGATTTTCCCCGAAAATCCTCCCGTGAAAATATATTGGAAAGATGAACTTCAACTATTGGGATAGGACAATCTCTTAGAGCATCGGCAATAGCATAACTGTAGTGGGTATAAGCCGCTGGATTGATAATTAAGCCTTCAACTTGGGAAGAGAATTGCTGAATAAATTCTATAATCTCCCCCTCGAAATTGGATTGTTTTATGGTAAGTTCAATACCTACCTTCTCAGCAAATGATTTAAGCTTATGATTTATTTCTTCCAAAGTTATATTTCCATAAATCTTCTGCTCCCTTTTCCCTAGCATATTTAAATTCGGTCCATTAATTATTCCTATCTTTATCATAATTCTCCCTCCTTTTAAAATTCTTCTAAGGCTTTTATTACTTCCTCTTTGTTTATGTCATCAATTAAAATAACTTTCCCCGGGGCTCTTAGTAAGATAAATCTTATTTTCCCCTGAATATTTTTCTTGTCTAAGGTTAAAGTTTCCCATATTCGGTTATAATCTATATTTCTTACATATTTAAATACAGATTTAGATTCTTTTGATCTGGATGGTTGAGAAGAGTAAAGGATTGCCAGAATGTATTTAATCTGTTCTTCAAATTCATCTGAACATATTCCTCTATTCCGAGCTATTTTAGTTTCAATTAGCATACCTAAGGCTACTGCTTCTCCATGACTTAAATCTTGATATCCGGCTTCAACCTCCAGGGCATGACCAATACTATGTCCAAAATTTAGTATTTTACGTAATCCAGTCTCCCAGGGATCTTCTAAAACTACATCTACTTTAAATTTAACAGATTTTTTTATAAGTTCACATAAGATATCAATATCTCTATTTAATAATTGATAAATATTGCTTTCCAACCATTTAAAGAAATCGGGGGATTTGATTACTGCTATCTTTACGGCCTCTACTATTCCATTTTTTATATCCTTATCTGATAAAGTAGATAAAACCTCAGGGTCAATAAAAACTGCCTTCGGTTGATAAAAACTTCCAATTATATTTTTAGCTAAAGGATGATCAACTGCAACCTTACCCCCGATACTACTATCTATCTGAGCCAAAAGAGTAGTAGGAATATGCACTAGAGATAAACCTCTCATATAGGTAGCAGCGACAAACCCGGTTAAATCTCCTGTAACCCCCCCACCTAAGGCTATAAGCCCGGTAGACCGGTCTGCCTTTCTTTTCAATAATTCATCATATAAATAATTTGCGCTTGATATACATTTATATTTCTCCCCATCAGGAACTTCTATAAAATCGGTACTAAACTCACCTTTCTTCAGAGTAGATAATAACTTAGTTCCATATAAACTATTCACTAAGGGGTTGGTAATCACGATGACTCTTTTGTTCTTTATTATTTTAGATAAATATTCATCTAAATTACTCAAAATACCCTTTTCGATATAAATATTATATTCTTCATCTTTGGTAATTTTTATTTTTATCTCCTTCATCTATTTAGACCTTTACCTTTCAAAAGCTCTATTATTCTATCTACAACTTCCTCTATATTCAGATCAGAAGTATCAACCTTCAACTTAATATTATCGTATATCTTCTTTCTCTCCTTTAATAGTTTGTTAATGTTATCCAATACATTTTCTCCTCTTAAAAGGGGTCGATCATTCTTTCTTTTTACCCGATTATAGATAACTGTAGGGTCAGCATAAAGGCAAATTATCTCTCCTTTCTGACTCAGCATTTCAGCATTATCCGAAGAAAGTAATGTCCCTCCACCAGTTGCAATGACCAAATTTTCTTGTTGGGATAGTTCTTTTACTAATTTATTTTCTTGTTGTCGAAAATAATCTTCCCCATATCTAGTAAAAATATCTGCTATACTCATACCTTGATTTTCTTCTATAACCTTGTCCGTATCTACAAATTTCATTTTCAACTTTTGGGCTAATTGTTTAGCTACTACACTTTTGCCGGCTCCCATAAAGCCAGTAATGATAATATTCCTTCTCATATCTTTTGAAGCCTCTTCTTATAGTTTTCATAATTTTCCTTAATTTCCAGTAAAGAATCGCTACCGAATTTCTCCAAAAAAGCTACCGCTATTTCCCAGGCAGCTACCGCCTCTCCCACTACACTGGCAGCTGGTACTACACATATATCAGACCTCTGGTAAATTGCCCTGTTCTCTTTTTTATTGGCAAAATCAATAGAACGGAGAGGATTAATCAAAGTAGGTATGGGTTTAAGGTAAGCTCTAATAATTACGGCTTCTCCATTAGTTACCCCACCCTCTATACCACCGGCTCGATTAGTCTCCCGGTAATATCTGGAAGAGCTTGTTTCCAATTCCTGATATACAAAGATTTCATCATGAACAACTGAACCTCTTTTTTCTGAAGCCTCTATTCCCTCACCTATCTCAACTGCCTTAATTCCTGGAATACTCATCAATGCTGAAGCCAGGCGCGCATCCAAACGTCTGTCCCATTGAGCATAACTTCCTAACCCAACAGGAACCCCCGTAATTATCACCTCAAATACTCCTCCCAGAGTATCTCCTTTCTCACGGGCTCGATCGATTTCTCGACACATTCCAATGGAGGCAACCCCATCTATACAATATACCGGGGATTTAGCAATCTCATCTTTTACTTTTTGATTAAAAGAAGCGATTCTCTTAGCTTTAATCTTGCCAATCCTTAGTACATAACTGTAAATATTTATATTGAACTCTTCTAAAAGTATACTGGCAACTGAACCTATTGCTACTCTCATAGCAGTTTGTCGAGCACTCGCTCTTTCTAAAACTTTTCTTAAGTCTTTAAATCCATATTTTATGGCTCCGGTAAAATCTGCATGTCCTGGTCGAGGAATAGTCAATGGAGGATATTCCTTTTCCTGCCAATTTTCCCAATCTTTATTTTTTATCAGCAAACCAAGTGGACTTCCTATTGTCTTTCCTTCTATTATTCCAGATAATATTTCAACTCTATCCTGTTCAATCTTCATCCTCTCTCCTCTACCATAACCCCCCTGACGTCTCTCCAGGTCTCGATTGATCTTTTCTTCACTTATGGAAAGCTCGGCTGGTAAGCCTTCTATTATTCCTATTAGACCTTTCCCGTGAGATTCTCCTGCTTCCAGAAATCTTAGCATTTTTTTCTTCTCCTTTCTTAAATAGTCGTTAGTCGTTGGTTAATAGTATTTAGTAAAACCCCCACTTTACCTTGTGTTGCAATCTCCTATGTTGTATGAGGTTAATACTCACGTGGTAAAGTGGAAAACTAGTAACTATTCGCTATTCACTAACTGACTAATTTATGTAACTTGTCTAAATATTTCTAATACTTCTTTACCCTCTGGTTTAAGTCCAGTCCAGAGATAAAAACTTTCTATGCCTTGATTAACTAACATCGGTAAACCATTAATTATCTTTGCTCCTGCCCTCTCTGCTTGCTTTAGAAAAATAGTCTTAGTGGGATGATATATAAGGTCATAGGCTAAAAGATTAGAGTGAAATAATTTTTCATCTGGTAAAGGAGTTTTATCGATTTGAGGGGGCATTCCTAAAGAAGTAGTATTAACTATAATATGAGCCCTTTCTATCTTATCTTTCAAATTCTCTTCATCTAAGGAAAATGCATTAATACAGCTCCTGGGAAAGAAGGAAGAAAAATCCTGTTTAATCTTTTTGGCTTTTTCTAAAGTTCGATTAAAGATACATATCTCTTCTATTCCTTCCTCTAAAAGAGCATAAACTACCCCACGAGCAGCTCCTCCTGCTCCAAAAATAACTGCTTTTTTTTGTTTTATGACAAATTTTCCATATTCCTGTAGACTTCTCTTAAAGCCGATTACATCAGTGTTGTAACCGGTAAGAATTCCTTTATTATTGACAATAGTATTTACTGCGCCTATCCTTCGAGCAGATTCTTCTACTTCATCTAAAAAATCAATTACTTTTTCTTTGTAAGGGAAAGTAATATTTACTCCTTTTATATTCAGAGCCTTTATCCCTTGAATAGCATCTTTTAAATCTGTCCATCTTACTTGAAAGGGAAGATAACAATAATCTAAAGAATATTTAAATATTATTTGGTTGTGAATAAAAGGAGAAAGACTATTTTCTATATTTTCACCAATTAACCCAATTATTTTAGTCTTCCCATTTATCTCTTTTTTCATTTACACCTACACTCCCATCTTAGATGTACCTCCCTCGAGAGGAAGAAAAAAATTAGTCTTTAGTCTATAGTGAATAGTCGTTAGTTGATAGTTCAAAACTCAAAACTTTTTTATAAAATTTGTAAAAAATTGTAGGGGCACAATGAATTGTGCCCTTGCTATACTATTGCCAATCTTCTCCTATGGGCACGATGCATAGTGCCCATACATTACTATTTTTATTTACTTTTGGCTTACAATCATACTTTTAAATTAATTTTTGTAGAGTTTTTTCAAAACCAGGAAAAGATATATCTATGCATTCTGAATTTTTAATAATAGTTTTACCTTCAGCTAATAAAGCCGCCACCGCTAAAGACATAGCAATCCGATGATCATTATAGCTATTGCAGACTGCGCTATGTAATTTAGAAGGGCCCTTTACAATAAAACCATCTTCTTTTTCCTTAATATTTGCTCCCATCTTTCTTAATTCATTGACTATCGCCTTTATTCGATCAGTCTCTTTTACCCTCAATTCCTTTGCTCCGCTTACCACCGTTTCACCCTGAGCTTGAGTTGCCAATACAGCAATAAGGGGTAATTCATCAATTAGAAAAGGTATATTTTCCTTACCAATTTCTACCCCTTTTAATTCTGAATATTCTATCTTTAAATCAGCTCGTGGCTCATTTGATTTTATCTGGTAATTTAAGATATCGATTTTTGCACCCATTTTGTTTAGTATTTCGATTATCCCAATCCTGGTAGGATTAAAACCTACTTGCTTAATTATAACCTGAGAACCTTTTAACATACTCGCTGCTATTATAAAATAAGCAGCGGAAGAAATATCTCCAGGTACAAATATATCAGTACCTTTTAATTCCCTTCCACCTCTTATTTTAATTTCAAGAGGAGAAATCTTTATATCTGCCTGCATAATCTTTAACATTCTCTCAGTATGATCCCTGGTAGGCAAGGGTTCTTTAATTACTGTCTCACCTTTAATATAAAGGCCGGCCAGTAAGAGAGCTGATTTCACCTGAGCACTAGCAACTGGTAAAGTATAGCAAAGAGGATTAAGTCTGCTTCCTTTTATACTTAAAGGGGTTAGTTCACCATCCTCTCTCCCCCATATATTTGCTCCCATTAATCTAAGGGGCTCGACTACTCTTTTCATAGGTCTTTTTCTGATTGAATCATCACCATTTAAAACAGAATAAAATTTTTGACCACTAATCAGACCAGCTAAGAGGCGAACAGCTGTCCCTGAATTTCCCACATCAAGTATATCTTTCGGTTCCTCTAATCCATATAATCCCTTGCCTTTTATCTTAATAGAGTTGTTGCTACCCCTCTTTATCTCTACCCCTAATGTTCGCATACATTCTAAAGTACTAAGACAATCCAGGGAATTTAAAAAATTATATATTCGAGTCTCTCCTTGGGCAATAGACCCTAAAATTAGAGAGCGATGAGAGATAGATTTATCTCCCGGGACAGATATATCTCCTTTTAATTTATTGATTCTTTCTAAAACAAGTTCCACTAATTCTTCATCCTCTCTAATTCATATTCGGTAGGTAGAGCAAATTCTCGACCTACTGCCTGGATTATTGGTCTTAGCTCTTTTATTAGTTGAGTAAAAGTATCAAGTCTTAAGGTTTGGGCACCATCACTAAGTGAACTTTTGGGGTCGGGATGGACTTCAATAAGCAGGCCATCTGCTCCAGCCGCTATGGCTGCTTTAGCCATTGGACTTACCAATTTCCACTTTCCAGTACCATGACTGGGATCTACTATTACTGGCAAATGGCTTAATTCCTTTAAGGCAGGAACTGCACTCAAATCCAAAGTATTACGAGTATAGTTTTCAAAAGTACGTATTCCTCGCTCACACAAGATTACTTCATAATTTCCTTGAGATAAAATATATTCTGCTGATAATAACAGTTCCTCTATAGTAGCAGACATTGCTCTTTTAAGCAGTATCGGCTTTTTAAGTTTGCCCAATTCTTTTAATAATACAAAATTTTGCATATTACGAGCACCTACTTGAAATATATCAGTATATTTGGCAATTAAATCAATCTGGTTAACCGACATCACTTCAGTAACTATTGCCAAACCTGTTTCCTTAGCTGCCTGAGCCAATAATTTTAAACCTTTCTCCCCTAATCCCTGAAAGCTGTAAGGAGAAGTTCGTGGTTTAAAAGCTCCTCCTCGTAATATTTTTGCTCCTAAGGCTTTAACATGATGGGCAGTCTCAAATATCTGTTTTTCATCTTCTACAACACAAGGTCCGGCCATCACCACAATTTCTTTTCCTCCAATAGTTACCTCCTTTACTTTAATAATAGTATCAAAGTCTTTAAATTCTCTGCTGGCTAATTTATAGGGTTTTAGGATACGGATAATCTCTTCGACTCCGTTAAAAGCATAAAAAGGGACAGAGGCTAAATTTTCAACATCCCCGATTACTCCTAAAATAATTCGTCTTTCTCCTCGGGAGATGTGCACTTTATGCCCCATTTCGTGCAATTTCTCTATTACTCTTTCCACATCAGAATCGTCAGCTTTTCCGTTCATCACAATAATCACTTGAATTCACCCTCCTTTTGATCTGAAATTTCTTTAATTAAATCTTTTCGTAATATTTTTGCTCCCTCCAAATAGCAATGTTTTATTTCTTGTTGACTTTTTTGGCAATTTATCTGTACTAATATTCGAATACATCTGGGTAAACTCCCCAGAACATCTATTTCTTGCATATCAAAAAGGGGAACTATACCCCAACCTAATTCTCGCGCTGCCTGGGCTGGAAAGGCAGCATTTAAATCTGGAGTGACACTAAAAAAAATACTTACTATATCTTCAATTTTGAAATCATTTTCTTTTTTTAAAGTGATTAATAATTCTTTAGTCTTTTCTATAATCTCCTCTTTAGTATTGCTATCCGCAGTTATAGCCCCTCTTATTCCTCGCACTAACATATGTATACCTCCTTTTATGTCAAGGGGACGGTTCTACTGACAGACTTTGTCAGGTGATGGTCCTTTGACATAATTTAAAATTGCCACGCCCTGATAAATCAGAACTCACAATGACATTTATTTATTGTGTGGGGGCGGATTCATCCGCCCCGGATTTTTTACGGCCTTAATAAATCGAGCTCCTTTCCTACTTTTTCGTAAATGGATAGACTAAAAATAAAAAAGGTCATAGGAATTTAAAAAACCTATGACCTTTATATATAAATATATAAAGATATCATAGGCATAAAACCGATGTCTATGCCTATGATATCTTGTTTTAATCTTTTACCATGCTAAGGCATAAACATCGGTAGCATAATAGTAATAATAAAAATTAAAGGAATTTATTAATTTAACAAATTCTTTTTTTGTAGCCACCTTGTCTACTCCTTAACATTTTTTAAGATATTAGCATATCTTTCTACTTCTGTCAAATTTTATTTGTATCGCGTATTGCGTATCGAGAAACGCGTAAAGAAAATACCTCTAAGGTTTATGCTAACACATTTATTTTTATTTAGGGGCAGCGGCTTTTCTTAACCGCTCCATTATTGCCAGACCCAAACCCTGATCTTCTAATCCTTCAGCAATAATAATCTCAAACCCTTCTTTATCAAAACTCCTTAAAACTGAAAAGAGATTTGCAGCACATTCTTTTAATTCGCTGCCTTTACCTATAACTTTAACTTCAAATTCACTATATTTATCCTGATTTTCTTCTTTGGCCATTATTCCTACTTTATGCCCTTGCACTTTATATTTATAAGCCAATCTACGAACCTCTTCTATCTGAGTGTCCCCCATTTTTTCCACCAAAATTAATCTTGCCTGGGGAGAATAATGAGTGTTTAACATCCCCGGTGAACGGAAACCTCTTTCCAATTCTTTGCTAATTTTTACCTTACCAATTACTTTCATTAATTGTTCTACCGATACCCCTCCTGCCCGCAGTACCTGGACAGGTTCAACAGTTATATCTAACACAGTAGATTCTACCCCTACTTCTGTCTTACCTCCATCAATAATCATCTCTATCTTACCACCTAAATCATCTTCCACATGCTGGGCATTGGTGGGACTGGTTCTTCCAAATATATTGGCACTGGGAGCCACAATAGGAGTTTGAGATTCCCTTATTAAACTTAAGGCGATATTATTAGCTGGCATTCTAATGGCAACTGTGTCCAAACCAGCAGTTATAATATCTAAAACTAACTCGGATTTTTTAAGAACTAAGGTAAGAGGACCAGGCCAGAATATTTTTGCTAATTGTAAAGCCACTGGAGGAACATACTTTGATAGCCTTTGTAGCTCCTCTATTTTTGCAATATGAACAATTAGCGGGTCATTAAAAGGTCTTCCTTTAACCTTGAATATTTTAGTAACTGCTTCCTTATTGTAGACATCTGCCCCCAAACCGTAAACTGTCTCGGTCGGAAAAGCCACCAAGTTACCCTGCTTTATCTCCTCTGCAGCCATTTTTATCTTATTTAAATCTATTTTTTCAGGATTTATTTCTAAAATTTTAGTATTCATTTTATAATTTTTAATATCTTATACCTTAATATTCCAATAGGAACTTCAATCTCGACCCTGTCTCCCTCCTGGTGACCCAAAAAGGCCTGCCCGAGTGGAGAACTTATAGAAATCTTATGTTGAGCGAAATCTATTTGGTCATCGGGGACAAAAATATACTCTACTTCTTCTTGTGAATCTAAATTTTTTAATCTTAAGGCTGTTCCAATACCAATCTCTTTTGAACAACAATCTTCTTCTACTACTTTAGTATTACTTAATCTTTGTTTTAACCTAACAATATTTATCTCGTTCATACGCTGAGCTTCTAAGGCAATATTATATTCTGCATTCTCAGATATATCTCCATATTCTAAAGACCGCTTAATATCTTCTTGTATTTCTTTTCTTTTTACTACTTCTAAATACTTTATCTTTTCTTTTAATTTCTTTAATCCTTCTTTAGTTAAAAATACTTCTCTATTATCTGTATTATACATCTCTACCTCTTTTTGTGCTTACTTCTCTGATTAATTAATTTTATATTTTACAATTATATAGTGGGGACACAATGAATTATGCCCTTACTATATTATCGGCTAATTTCTCCTCTGGGCACGACGCATCGTAACTCTGCATTGTTTTGTTTACTTTTTTGGAGACAATTATATTATTATAATCACATTAATGGTAATTTAATTTTAAAATTCATTCTCACACACTGATGAAATATTATTAAAAAAAGCAGGTATTTCCTGCTCATTTTAAACTCTTTTTAAACCTATATTACTGTTTTAAAAAAATTGGTGGCGCAAGGGGGAATTGAACCCCCGTTTGCTGATTGAGAGCCAGCTGAATTAACCACTATTCGATTGCGCCACAACTAATGTAAGTGGCTGAGGGAGGTGGGCTCGAACCACCGCTCCCAGATCCAGAGTCTGGTGTCCTACCACTAGACGATCCCTCAACTTAATAAGGATATTTCCTCTATTATTTTATACTAAATCTTGCGATTTGAAAAGCACAATTAATTATTTTTTAATTCTTTTATTTTCTCTATAGCTTCTCCTAAACGTTCAATAGTTTTCTTTTGGCCTAAAACTACCATCAATTCAAACAAACTAGGTCCCACCTTTTTCCCACTCAGGGCAACGCGAGTAGGATGAATAATTTGACCACCTTTTATTTGTAAAGAAGAGGCAACTTCTCTTATTGCATTTTCAATATTTTCTTCATCCCAGGATTTGAGAGAAGAAAGCTTATCTTTTAAGGTTTGTAGAACTTTTGGAACTTCCTCTTTATTTAATACACTTTGAAAAGCCTCTGGTTCAATATTCACTTTATCCTTAAAAAAATAATCTGCAAAATCAATAAACTGAGAAAAATTCTTGAACCTCCCCTGCATTAATCTTACAATTTCTTTCAGCCATTTAAGTTTATCAGGAGAAAGATCTTCTTTTTTAATATAATTAGCCTCCTCAAGAAAGGGAATCAGCTTTTCAGTTAATGAATCGATTGACATCCTCTTTAAATATTCGTTATTAAACCAATTCAATTTTTCCATACTGAAAACTGCGGCATGTTTAGAGATTTTATCCAAAGTAAATTCTTTAATTAACTCTTCTTCCGAGAAAATTTCCCTTTCATCTCCCGAAGACCAACCCAAATGAGCAATATAATTTACTACTGCTTCTGGAATATAACCCATTTTTTTATATTCCATAACCGAGGTAGCCCCATGTCTTTTACTCAACCTGGTGTGGTCAGGTCCCATAATCATCGGAATATGAGCAAATTTTGGTATGTCGAATCCTAAAGCCTCATAAATTAATATCTGTTTAGGAGTATTAGAAATATGATCATCTCCCCGCATTACATGAGAGATTTTCATTAAAGCATCATCTATAACCACTGCATAATTATAAGTAGGAATTCCATCTGATTTTATAATTACAAAGTCACTCAATAACTCACCTTCAAAAGCCACTTCTCCTCTTAGTAAATCATTAAATACTACCTTTTTAGAAGGAACTTTGAGTCTTATTACTGGTTTTCTACCTTCATCTTCATATTTCTTCTTATCTTCATCACTAAGATTCAAACAATGTCTATCGTATTTTGGAAGTCTACCTTCTTTTGTTTGTTTTTCTCTGCTGGCAGCTAGCTCTTCTCTGGTACAATAACAGTAATATGCTTTCTTATCTTTTAATAATTTCTCCGCAAATTCTTGATAAAGAGGTAATCTTTGCATCTGAAAATAAGGACCGTATTTTCCACCCTTTCCAGGACCTTCATCCCAGTCTAAACCTAACCATTTCATGCCTTCTAATATTACATTTACTGCTTCTTCAGTAGATCTTACCTGGTCAGTATCTTCAATGCGCAAAATAAAACTTCCCTTGTAGTGTCTGGCATAAAGCCAATTAAATAATGCTGTTCTCGCCCCGCCTATATGTAAATAACCAGTTGGACTGGGTGCAAATCTGAGTCGAATTTCCTTGTTTTTCATTTTTCCTCCATCCTTAATCAGTCGTTAGTATTTAGTCGTTAGTGAATAGTAGGGTTTGGACTTATTCGACCCGATTCTTATGCGGGCTCGATAAATCTAGTCCCTACTTTCCATATACTAATATGTTGCCTACTAATGCTATACGCTTTTTCTAAGAAACAAGATTATTATAATATAAAAATTATGTTAACACAATTAAAAATTTTATTTAACCAATTCTGACACCGGAACTATTTCTATCCCAGCTTTGATAAACTCGGGGACCATCCTTTTCAAAACATAAAAAGTATTTATACGACTGTGACCAATGGCAATAGCTTCACCATATTTTAAGGCAATCTTTTCAGCTTCTAACATTTGTCCTTTGATATATTCTATAACATTCTCATTATCTAGAAAGACCGACCTTACTGCTGTTTTAACCCCTATTTCCTGGGCAACTTCGTAGGCAATAGAATTCTTACTGGTCATACTATCTATAAAAAATAAATTATATCTTCTAATTTCTTCCAGAATTATCTTCATTATTCTTCTATCTTCAGTAATTTTTGACCCCATATGATTATTTACACCAATAACATAGGGAAAATCAAATATGCTACCTCTAACAGCCTGCCTGATTTCTTCTTCAGACATATATGATTTAATTGCCCCTGGTCCAGGGTCAGCATCAGAATTATTAGGCTCCATCGGTAAATGTAACATAATTTCCTGATTATTTTTATTACCTTCTTCAGCGACATATTCAGAATTCTGGAGAAAAGGTAATATGGATAAGGCTATGGGAAAATCCAATTCTATTATTTTTTGGGCAACTTCTTTTTCATAGCCTAAATCGTCTATTATAAAGGCAATTTTAGGAACAAAATTCACTTCCTCTTTAGAGGACGCTAAGTCATCGATTATAGAATCCACATATTGCTCACTGTCATATATATAAATGGTTCCCTCAGACTCTTTTGTTTCTAATTTAATTTCATCATTATTCATCGAAATAGTATTTTGAGTACTATGAGTAATGCTTTCTTGCCTAAAAGACTTTGTCAAGAAATTAGACACTCCAAAACCTACTACTAAAATAATTAATAAAGTTATAATATTTATAGTTAATCGATGATTTTGTTTCAAAGTAAAAATTCCTTTTAAGTTTTATTTAGATCGGCCAATCTGCTGATTAAAAAAGTATAATTTGTAGGGGTCGGATTTATCCGACCCGTGTTGTTTTTTAACTCCCTGACGGGTTCGATAAATTGAACCACGACCTCTGAATTTATAAACCTGTCACCTATCACTTATTGCTCATCACTAATTACTAATTTTCAATTAACTAGCTAACCAATTATATCTGCTGTCTTTTCTTTTTCTTCACCAGATACGATTTACGAGATATGAAATATGTTTTACGCTTTTCGTTTTTCGCCATATACTATACACTCGATACTCGATACTAATTTAATTGCTCTTCTAATATTTCTATTGCTTTATTCAATTGTATATCTTCTTCACCTTCCTCAGCTGCTTCTACTAATATATCTGGTTCAATTCCGATATTGTTTATGGTTCTTTCATTTGGAGTATAATATTCAGAGGTAGTAATAACTACCCCCGAACCATCAGATAAGCTAAAGACTTGTTGAACTAATCCTTTACCAAATGTTTTTTGTCCTAATAATACTCCTCTTCCTGAATCCTGAATTGCCCCCGCTACAATTTCAGAGGCACTGGCACTTCCCCCATTAATTAGTACAATTAAAGGCCATTGAGGATATTTATTTCCTTTTGATTGTACAGAAATTTGAATTCCATTTCGGTCTTTAATATGAACAACTGGTCCTTCATTTATAAATTTACTGGCTACCTCGATTGCACTATCTAATAATCCTCCTGGATTATTACGTAAGTCGAGGATAATCCCCTGGATGTTATCATCTTTTGTAAAGTTATCTAAAACCTCTTTTAGCTCTGGTTCAGTATTTACATTGAAAGTAGTAATTCTTATGTAACCAATATTGTTGTCTCTCCCTAACACATCCTTTTTTACTGCTTTAACCTCGATAATATCCCTGATTATTGTAAACTTTAAAATTCCTTCTACACCTTCTCTTTCGATTCCCAAGATCACTTGAGTCCCTTTCTCCCCTCTTAAAACATTAACTGCTTCCTCTAATTCAATTCCCTCAGTAGATTTGCCATTTATTTCTACTATTTTATCTCCAGCCTTTATCCCTGCCCTATAGGCTGGTGTGTCCTCAATGGGAGAGATTATGGTTAATTGATCATCTTTTATTGAAATTATTATACCCAAGCCACCAAAATGTCCTAAAAACATATCTTCTTGTTCTCTCTTTAATGCCTGAGGGTCCATATATCGAGTATATGGGTCATCCAGAGCTTTAAGCATACCTTTAATAGCTCCCTGGATTATTTTGTCTAAGTCTATATCTTTCTCTACATATTCACTTCTTACCAGGTTTAAAGCTTCAATGAAAGGTTCTAAACTAATGAATAATGCTTCCTCATTATTATTACCATTCGCGCTTGTCTTATAAAACAGAAAACTTCCGACTATAGAAATTATTACTAAAATTATAATTAAAGTAATTTTTGTTTTTTTCTTTACCAAATTCAGTCACCACCAATTTCTTAAAAATATTTACATCTATAACCAATTCATAGGATCTGTAGGTTTACCCTCTACTCTAACTTCAAAATGTAATCTGGGAGAAGAAACACCACCACTTTCGCCCACTTGACCTATAATCTGACCTTTATTGACTTTATCTCCGATTTCCACCAAAATTTTAGAAAGATGAGCATATAGAGTAGTAGTCCTACCTCCGTGATCAATGATTATTATCTGCCCATACCCTTTTATGTTTCCAGTATATATTACCTCCCCGGAACCGGCAGACCGAACCACCTCTCCCAAAGGGGCGCTAACATCTATCCCGGAATTAAAGGTGTAAGTATTAAAATCAAGATTCATCTGTCTTCCAAAATTAGAGATTAATTTACCCTGAACCGGCAAGGTAAAAATCCCCTTCTTGGGTGTTAGGGTAATCCCGGGGCTTTGTTTTTCTTTTTCTTTGAGAGTTTTTTCCTGTTCATGATATATTCTCTCAATTATATTCTTTATTTCCGAGGAAGACTGTTCCAACTCCTCTAAAGACTTTAAATAAGCATTTTTTTGAGAATTAATTTTTTTAATTATAGATTTTTTTGCCTTAATTGAAAATTCAATATTTTCTTTCTCTTTTTCCACTTCTTCCTTAAGCAATCTTAATATTTCTTCTCTATTTTCCAGGTCTATTTTTTTATCTTCTGTCCTTTTAATTTGTTGCAGAATATCACCTATAACCTTATTGTCCTGAGATAAAATATCTTTAAAATATCTATAACGAGTAATAAATTCAGAAAAAGTTTCACTACTTAATAGAATTGCTAGATATCCAGCTCGATTATGCTTATATGTTTCTCTTAATTTGACTTCTAAAATTTTGGTTTTCTCTTTTAGTTTTTCCTTTGCCAAAATAAATTCATCTTCTATTTTATTTAGCTCTTTTAAAGTAAGCTCTATATCTTTCTCAATAGTTTTTAGCTCTTTTTCTGTTTCCAGTAACAATTTTTCTATTTTATTAATGGCGTCTAAGTAACCACTTTCCTCTTTTTGTAAATTATTAATCTCATTTTTAACCCTTTCAATCTGATCTTCTATCTGTTTCAATCTTTCTTGTTCCTGTTTTATCCTTTGATTATAATCTTCGTTATTGCCATAACTATATAGAACAACAATTAGAATAATGAATAAAACTACTGATATTTTAGAAAATATTTTTGTAATCTTTTTAAAATTTAATACCTTACTACTCACTTATATATTTCCCCACTGAAAACATGCTTCCTAAAAAACCCACTAAACTCCCTAACACTATAAGTGCTAAACCTATGACCAGTAACTCTTTTTTATCCCAAACTACTGGTAAAAAGGGGGTGATTTGATGTATTTTATCTATAACCACAAAATAAAATTTATACAAAATTAATATCGATAAAATAGCTGAGATAATACCCTGTAAAAAACCTTCAAGTATAAAAGGCCATTTAATAAACCAACGAGTGGCACCAACCAGGCTCATTATCTCTATTTCATCTCTTCTGGCATACACGGTAATTTTCATTATATTGGATATAATTAAAATTGAAGCGAAGATTAACAGTATCAAAATTGAAATTCCTACTACTCTGAATATACTAGTAAAATTTAACAACCTCTCGACTATCCCTCGGCCATATTCGACTTCCTCTACATTTTTATATTTTTCTACTTTATGTGCAATCTGCTCAATCATTTTAGGGTCATTTGCTTTTATTTCAAAAGAAGCTGGAAGTGGATTTTCTTCAACGATACTAAAGATATCTTTTTGACCTCCCAAATCTTTTAATAGACGCTGGAAGGCTTCCTCTTTGGATACGAATTTTGCTTCTTTTACCCCCTCTATTGAAGTAAGACTATTCTTTAAATTATCCAACTCTGCAGTAGAAATGTCATCTTTTAAGTATACTATAATCTCTAATTGAGACTCTAAATTTTTTAGAAAAAGATTGAAGTTCAAGGAAATCAATAAAAATATTCCTATAATTATAAAAATAGTTGTAATGCTTATTACAGATGCTATACACATTAAAGTATTTCTTCTAAAACTAAGTAAAGCCTCCTTAAAATAAAATCCCATATTTTCAAATATCATCTCAAAATTTCCCCTTTTGTATATCTTCTACTATTCTCCCTTGTTCCAATCTAATTATTCTTTTTCTAGCCTTATCTACCATAAGTTTATCGTGGGAAGCCATTATCACTGTAGTTCCTCTCATATTTATATGAAATAAAAGCTGCATAATTTCCCAGGAAGTGTCGGGGTCTAAATTACCAGTAGGTTCATCAGTGAGCAGTATCATCGGCTCATTGGCAATAGCTCGGGCAATACATAATTTTTGCTGTTCCCCTCCTGAAAGTAAATGAGGTTTCGTTCTTTTTTTATGTTCTAAACCTACTAAATTAAGTACTTTTTTAACTTGCTGCCTTATCTCCAAATTAGTTGCCCCTATGGCATTTAAACCAAAAGAAACATTTTCATATACTGTTCTATTAAACAATAATTTAAAATCTTGGAAAACTATTCCTATATTACGTCTTAAATAAGGCACATACTTTGGTTTAAGTCGAGCTACATTTATGCCATCAACAATTACCTGACCTTTAGTAGGCACAATTCCTCGGTAAATCAATTTTAAAAAAGTACTTTTCCCTGCACCAGTAGGACCTACTAAAAAGACAAATTCACCTTTCTTTATGTGTATGTTAATATCCTTTAGGGCTATTATCCTATTGGGATAGATTTTATGAACATGGAACATTCTGATCATGTTAAATAATAACCTCAGTAATTAGATCTTTAAAATTTCAAAAACCATATCATTGTTTATTATAGCTTTTTTTTCTAAATCCTTTGCTTTTTTTGCTAATATTTTTTTTATTTTATCACTATTTTTCCAAACATATCCTACTTTTTTTCGAAATATTTTTAGAGAAAGGTCATCAAGCTCTAATAATAATTCAGTTAAATCCAAATCTTGTACAAAATTTTTCACTTTGGGGTCATAGTTAAGAGCAATAAAGGGAATATTAACCATACTGGAAAATATGATAGAATGAAGTCTCATTCCAATCATCAAAGATAATTGGGATACAAAAAAAAGCAATTCTTCAGGTTCGAGCCTGGCCTTTAAGATATTTGCCTGACTTTTATTTTTCATTAAAAATAATATTTCTTCACTAATATGTAAATCTTCATTAAATTTAAAAGGTAAAAAAATAATTTTTACTTTGTAGTTTTCTATTATATCATCAGCTAATCGCGAAACTATTCTCTTTAAATCTGTTCTATTGCCTTTATATTCTCTGATAGAAATTCCAACTAAAGGATAATTATTTGATTTTGTTAATTCCAAAATATCAGGAAAATTTTTTATGATATGGTCAATGTTCTTTTTCTTTAATAAAAAGCAAGGGTCAGAACTTACATATATTGCTGGCTTTAAAACCCCCATACTTTTTAATAATTCTTTTGAAGGATTATCTCTTACAGTAATTATATCAATTTTATTTAGAATCCACTTTGTCAAGAGTTTGTTAAGTTTTTTATTAATTGGCCCGATACCCTGGGCATAAATCATAACCGGCACTCTAAATAGTATTGCCCCTAATATCAATCCCAGATAATACAGAATGCTCCATCCCCTTCCAGTCGAATCCTGTAATAATCCTCCACCACCACTAATAAAAAGATTGGTGTCTCTAAAACAGTTTAAAATACTAATTAGATGCATTCGATTTATAGCTTTCACCTGATAAGATTGGGAAGTTTGTAAAGGGTTCTGGGAAAGAACTACTATTTTTACTCGCGGTAATTTTTCTTTAAAGACTCTAACCATAGATTTGAGAATAGCTTCGTCACCAGTATTATTAAAACCATAATAACCGGAAATCATTATCTTCACTATGGTTTTAGACTTTTTCATAATTAATTCTTTTTCCTAAATATTTTTACCAGATAATAAAATATAATAATTATTATCAATCCCAGCATCAAGCCTAACCATACTCCGTTAAAAGTTCGTAGCATCGAAAATAAAAAGGGAGTATGAATATGGCAGAATGTATTAATTAAAGTAACTGGACCAACAGTCCCGATTATGATTATAGGGATTTTAAATTCCTTGACCTTTAAAAAATTCATACTCATTGCCAGAAATAGAGCTGGATATCCAATTAAAAATTCTTTGTTTCGAGGTCGTGCAATCAAAGTTTTCTCCAAAAAGATTCTTATCTTCTCCTCAATACTTAAAACAGGAAGAAAAGAGAAATTGCCTGAACGAGAGATATAAATTACCAAAAATACCGCAAAGAATATCATTATAATTACGTGCTCAATCAAAAGGGGTTTCTTTATATTTTCCAGAATCATTAATTTACCTCTATTCACTTTTAACCACATTATAGCCAGGACTAAAAGAAGAGGAATAATATAGGATATCTTTATTCCGCTGAATTGCTCTATGCCTAACATAAATTTACTATTGCTTAATAAAGCTGCTATTAACAGACCACCGGATAAGGTGATTAAAATTATCCTTAAAAACCCAATTAAAACTTCTTTTATCATCAGAATAAAATTGGAATTATTTTTAGAAATTTTGTCAATATTTTTCGAATTATCATTAGATATTTTCCCCAAAAAATATTTTTCATTACCAATAATAGCCAAAGTAGGAAATATTAGAGCGGTTAATAAGGCCATTATTTTTATTAAAAATATTTCTCGATTAAAAAAGAGAAGAAGAAAAGAAAATAAGATTCCCAAAAATAAAAGAGAATATTCTTGATACTTTTTTAAGTTAAAAACATCTTTCAACAGGATTATTCCCCCAGAAATGACTCCCAGGATTAATAAAAGGATAAAAATTTTAGGTTTTTGGAAATACACAGGAGGGAGACTTGCTTTTCCAGTAGTAAAACCACCTGCATTTAAATCTTTTCTTACGGTCTCAATATAAGATAAATTCTCTTCTATAAGATCGGGGATGGTCTTCTTCATAAAAGGTTTAACATAAAAGATTCTAACATTTCTTTCTTTAGCCGACCTAATCCATCTGTCTATGGCTTTCTGTTTAGGAATAATCTCCATTTCTTCTTTGGTTATACTATGAACCCTGATTGCTAATTCGCTGGCTGATTGAGCAACTACCTCAATCCCTTTCTGTCCAGCAAATTCTATAATTCCGAAGGGATATTCCTTTTTCTTTAAAAGTTCTGCAGTATAAATTAAATTTTCTTTTGAAGGATAACCTAAAACTTCTTCACCTTCAAAAATTATTCCTGAAATATTTCCAGCCTTGTCAATTTCTCTAAACTTAAAATCTATATTTTCATTATTCATTTTAAGTAAATTTTTAGGGCGCAAAATGATCTGAAATCCCGAATTTCTTACTAATTCAATATCTTCTTTAGAAAATCCTAAACCTAAATCAGCAAGCTTTTCCTCGCTCCCCTTCACTTTTAAACCTGTATAAGGAAGAAAACCAAGGTCCCTTACTAAATCTTCACCCAATTGCCTTTGTAAATTTTCCTTTATACGAAGGTAATCATTTTTATTGTTGAATATAATATAAGATTCTCCCGTTGAAGGCTGAAATTTTTTAAATGGATCAATAGATTTTAAGAAGAAATTCAATTTGTTGAACTCTTTATCAGAAAAATAAATTATCCTTCCAGATAAGTTTAGACTTTCCAGAGTATCTTCATGTATGGCTATAGAATTAATCCCGGAATCTTTTATTTTAGCCAGCAGTTCAATTTCATCATAGCCTTCCTGGTAACATAATTCTCGTAATTCATTTAGACTCATAACTAACTCTACTTGTGTAAAATCGCTTTCCAATTTAGAACGATGGTAAATTATAATCCCTGCGATCACTAAAGCCACAATAATAAAAATAATTAAAATTGGATAAGATTTTTTTGGCATTATAATAGCATTTCCTTTTCTTTAAAGAGTAAATTCTAATAAACTTAAGATATTTTAGCATATATATAACTAGAAGTAAAAAATCAATTGGTAAATTTTTAAATTTACCAATTGATTAGTCGTTAGTGAATAGTGAAAAGTAGTTAGTATAAATACAAATTGCAAATTAATATAATTAACTAGTAAATTATGCAATGTTTATATATGATAAATAATCTGTTCTTGCAAACTTAAAAATATAAACTCATTACTCATTACACATATTATTTATTACGGTATTTCTATATGCTCTACGCTAAAATACGAGATACAAGTTAGTTTTATTGCAATAAAGTCAACATCACTCCTGCAGCAACTGCAGTCCCTATTACCCCAGCTACATTTGGCCCCATTGCATGCATTAATAAAAAGTTTCTTGGATTAGCTTCCTGACCAACCTTCTGGGCTACTCTTGCTGCCATTGGTACAGCAGAGACCCCAGCTGCTCCAATTAAGGGATTAATATTTCCACCAGTAATTTTATTTAATAACTTCCCAAACAAAACTCCCCCTGCAGTCCCAAATGCAAAGGCAATCAAGCCCAGGATTACTATTTTAATAGTACTAAAAGTTAAAAAATATTCAGCTTGCATAGTTGCCCCTACACAAGTTGCCAAAAAAATAGTAACAATATTTATTAATTCATTTTGGGCAGTTTTAGATAATCTATCTACTACTAAGCTCTCTCTGAATAAATTTCCTAACATTAACATCCCGATAATAGGAACTGATGCAGGTAATAAAAGGCCAATTAAAATAGTGGAAATTATAGGAAAGATTATTCTCTCACTTCGAGATACAGGTCTAAGTTGTTTCATCACAATCTTTCTTTCCTCCGGGGAAGTCAATAGTTTCATTATGGGAGGTTGAATTATAGGAACCAAGGACATATAAGAGTATGCAGCCACCGCAATTGCTCCTAATAATTGTGGAGCCATCTTAACGGTAAGATAAATCGCTGTGGGTCCATCTGCCCCACCAATAATTCCTATAGAAGCTGCTTCGTAAATATTAAACCCTAAAAGCACAGCTCCGATTAAAGCTATAAAGACCCCTACTTGAGCAGCTGCCCCTAAAAGAAAGGTTATCGGATTAGCTAATAAGGGACCAAAATCAGTCATTGCCCCTATGCCCATAAAGATTAGACAGGGGAATATTTCATGTCTTATTCCAAAAGAAATAAAATATAAAAGACCTCCCTCTTCCATTATTCCAGTTAAAGGTAAATTTACTAATACTGCTCCAAAACCAATGGGTAGAAGTAGTAAAGGTTCACATTTCTTTACTATAGCAAAATATAATAATACTCCTCCCACAATGATCATTATTACATTGCCTCTGCTGAGTTCATTAAATCCTGAAAGACTAAACAAAGAAAGGACTTTCATTAGAAGATCCATTTAAATTCTCCTTTCTATTTTATCCTATCACCATTAAAACATCACCGGTATCTACCATATCATTTACTGCTGCATTTATCTTTTTAATACTACCAGAGGTATTAGCCACAATTTCGTTTTCCATCTTCATAGCTTCTAAAATTAATAAAGTATCTCCTTCTTTTACACTATCTCCCTCAGCAACCTTTAACTGAAGAATTTTACCAGGCATTGGAGCTACCACTTCTTCTCCAGCAATTGCTGTTGTCGGCGCCTTAGATGTTGCCGGGCTATTGGGAACCTTTGCCGATTTTGGTTTCGTTACTTCTTCTTGTACTTTTGTCACTACTGGTTGAGGAGCGGAAACAATCCCTCCTGATGTTTTATTTTCACTTACTTCTTCTACCTCTACCTCGTATATCTTTCCTTCAACTTTAATTTTAAATTTTCTCATTTTTTATAGTCCTCCTCTTACTTCAATATTTAATATTTTTTCCTAACATTAATTCTTGTCTCCCCATCGCAGTCCAGGGATTTATTGTAGACGGTTCATATTTTCTTATACTTAGTATTTTAAATTCCCTTCTTGGTCTTTCTAAATACGAAGCCACGGCGGCAGTGATTACTGCCACTAATTTACCTTCGATTTCTTCTTCTCTTATTATCCTGGAAGGACTTTCTGCTGGAGGGACAACCTTAACTTCTTCAACTTTGGGCGTTTTTTCTTTAACTTTAGTTTTAATTTTAACGGCATTTTTTAACAATACCATAACCAAAGCTAAACCACTCAGAACTGCAAATACTAAAACCATATCTATAATAGCTAATTGTACAGCTCCGCTTATTTCTTCAAACATATTTATTCTTTCCTCCTTCATATTATAGTCGTTAGTCGTTTGTGAATAGTATATAGTTAAAAGCAAAAAAGCTAAAATCATAATTTAAAACTAAAAAACTTTCTTTGCATTGTTTGTTGTAGGGGTCGAATTTATTCGACCCGAATTATTTCGGTAATTTTTCTTACGGGCTTGATAAATCAAGCCCTTACTTCTGTTATTTCCGCATCTTTATGTCATTCCCGCGGAAACGGGAATCTATTCTTCTTCTTTCCCCGGTATTTGTGGGCACGATTCATCGTGCCCCTACATTATATACATCTCGTTATAATCTTAATTTTATATTTATTTTTTTCTTTTTCTTGCTATTTACTAACGACTATTTACTATTCACTAATTTATACTGGAAAATTACCATGTTTCTTCGCCGGTCTACCTTCCCTTTTGGTAGATAACATCTCTAAAGTAGTAATAAGTCGAGGTCTGGTTTCTCGAGGATCAATAACCATATCTACATAACCTCGTTTAGCTGCTTCATAAGGGTTAGAAAATTTTTGCCGAAATTCTTCAATCTTTTCCTGTCGAACTTTTTCTGGATCTTCTGCTTTAGCTATTTCTTTTCTAAAGATAATATTGGCAGCCCCCTGAGATCCCATTACCGCTATCTCAGCTGTAGGCCAGGCAATTACCTGATCCGCTCTTAAGTCTCTGCTACACATTGCCAGATAAGCACCACCATAAGACTTTCGAGTAATCAAGGTAATCTTGGGAACAGTAGCCTCAGAGTAAGCATATAATAATTTTGCTCCATGTCTAATAATTCCTCCATATTCCTGCGCAGTTCCAGGTAAAAATCCTGGAACATCTACAAAAGTTAAAATAGGAATATTAAAGGCATCACAAAATCTGATAAAGCGAGCAGCTTTATCAGAGGCATCAATGTCTAAACAACCTGCCAAAATTTTTGGTTGATTGGCAATTATACCTATGGATTGACCATTCAATCTGGCAAACCCGGTAATAATATTGGTTGCAAAATATTGGTGGGCTTCAAAGAAATCTCCTTCATCTACAATATACCTTATTATCTCTTTCATATCATAAGGTTTATTGGGGTCAGTAGGTACAATATTTAAAAGAGCTTCTTCTATTCTATTTGGGTCATCTTTACATTCCGTTTGAGGAGGATTTTCCATATTATTAGAGGGTAAATAACTAATCAACTTTCTTACCATCTGATAAACTACCTCTTCATTCTCCGCGGCAAAATGAGCCACCCCACTCTTTCTATTATGGGTCATTGCTCCCCCCAACTGTTCTGGAGTTACCACTTCACCGGTAACTGCCTTAATTACTTCTGGGCCAGTAATGTGCATTATACCGATATTTTTTACCATAAATACAAAATCCATTATGGCAGGAGAATAAACTGCTCCTCCGGCTGCGGGCCCAACAATTACAGATATTTGGGGAATTACCCCTGAGGCAATAGTATTGCGATAAAAAATTTGACCATAGCCACTTAAAGAATCTACTCCCTCTTGAATGCGTGCTCCTCCGGAATCGTTTACTCCGATGCAAGGAGCGCCCATAGTCATAGCCATATCCATTACTTTACATATTTTCTTGGCATGCATTTCCCCCAGAGAACCACCAATAACAGTGAAATCCTGAGCAAAAACATAGACCAGTCGCCCATCAATAGTACCATAACCAGTTACAACTCCTTCTCCAGGTGCCTCCACTTTATCCATACCAAAATTAGTACACCTATGTTCTACTAAAAGGTCAAGCTCTACAAAACTATCTTTATCTAAAAGAAGATCAATCCTTTCTCGGGCAGTCAGTTTACCTTTTTCATGTTGAGCTTGTATTCTTTTCTCTCCACCCCCAGCCTTCACCTTCTCTTCTTTTTCTCTTAAGGCTTTTATTAAATCATTAATCGAAAATTCCATTTGATTATTTTACCACCTTTCTCTATTCATTTCTTTCGCATAATTCGATAAGAATTCCATTAGTACTTTTGGGATGTAAAAATGCTATTTTAGCCCCCCCTGCTCCATATCTTGGTTTTTCATCAATCAATCTAATTCCTTTTTCTTTTAATTCGCCTAAAATACTTTCCAGGTTATCTACTTTGAAGGCAATATGCTGAATTCCTTCTCCCTTCTTTTCAATAAATCTGGCAATAGGCCCGTCAGGGGAAGTAGATTCTAATAATTCTAACTCACTATCCCCTAAAGGTATAAATGCAACCTTAACTTTTTGTTCTTCTATAATCTCTACTCCAATGATTTTTAAATTGAGTATATTTTCAAAGAGATGTTTAGCCTTTTCAATACTTTTTACTGCAATACCAATATGATCTATCTTTTTCACCATTATTTCTTTCCTCCTTGAGTATAAGAATACATTAATATGTCTGATATTTTTTTTACTGCAGTATAGGGGTCCTCATCACGTTTTACTACCTTGGTTACTATCTCATTTAAAAATTCATTACTAACAGAATCAGCTAGTATTTCTTTCCATTTCTCTTGAATAATATCGAAAATTTCTTTCTTAGCACTTTCTCTACGCCTTTGTTCTAACTCTCCACTTTCTTTTAAGTATTCCAGGTGATGTTTGATCTCTCGCTCAAGTTCCTGAATCCCAAAATCACTTGTAGCAATAGTTTTTAATACTGGGGGTCGCCATTGGCCATTTTGATTTAGATCTAACATCATTTCTATTTCTGTAATTAATCGTTCACAGCCTTCTTTGTCAGCTTTATTTACTACAAAGATGTCTCCGATTTCCATTATACCAGCTTTTATAATCTGGATATCATCTCCCATTCCTGGCATAGTTATTAATACTACAGTATCAGCTACTTTAACTATATCTACTTCTGCTTGTCCTACACCTACTGTCTCAATAAATATTACTTCCTTACCCAGGGCATCTAAAATTTTAACTGCCGCCTGAGTTACTTGAGAAAGTCCCCCCAAATGTCCTCGGGTTCCCATACTTCTAATAAACACACCCGGATCAGTACTCAAATCTTGCATCCTGATCCTATCTCCCAATAATGCTCCTCCAGTAAATGGACTAGTAGGGTCTATTGCTATAATACCTACAGTTTTTCCTTGTTTCCGCAAACTCTTAGTAAGTTTATCAGTAATTGTGCTTTTTCCTGCTCCGGGAGGACCAGTTATTCCAATCACTAAAGCATTTCCAGTATAACTATAAAGCTCTTTTAAAATATCTTCTGCTTTATCAAAATCATTTTCTGCTAAAGTAATTAGTTTAGCAGCTGCTCTACGATCACCATTAATTATTTTTTTTACAATCTCCATTTTCATTACCTTTTTTTCGTATTGCGTATCGCATATCGCGTTCAAATTTATTTGGAAAAACTTTCATAATATTATCAAGGGACAACCCTTTTGACAAGGCCTTAAGTTCATCTATTTTGCCAATTTCGGATTCACTAGCTCAATTCGTTTTGGTAATTTTTTACTCTAAAGCTGTACGCTCTACATTATCTTCTATTTTACTTTCTCCTTAATAAAATTAATTATATCACGCGTATCAGTACCAGGCGTAAATATTTCAGCTATACCTACTTTTTTAAGTTCAGGAATATCCTCTTCTGGAATTACTCCTCCCGCAATTACTATAATATCCTCCGCCTTATTTTCCTTTAAAAGCCTCATTATTTCCGGAAAAAGATGTGTATGGGCTCCTGATAAAATACTTAATCCTATAACATTAACATCTTCCTGAATTGCGGTTTCTACAATCTGTCGAGGTGTCTGACGTAATCCAGTATAGATTACTTCCATTCCAGCATCCCTTAAAGCTCTGGCAACAACTTTTGCCCCTCGGTCATGACCATCGAGACCTGGTTTGGCTACTAATACTCTAATTTTTTTCGCCTTCATTTTTTAACCTCCGCCTTTCAAAGCTTTATTGATTCTTTATATTCACCAAATTCACTTCTCAATACATCACAAATTTCTCCTAAGGTAACATAGGATTTAACACAGTCTAAAATAAAAGGAATTAAATTGGCATCTGTTTTAGCTGCCCTTCCCAGTGCACTTAAACTTACCTTCACTTTTTGATTATCCCGAGTTTCCTTTAACTCCCTTAGTTTTTCTACTTGACGACGACCAACTTCTGGGTCAACTCTTAGTAAACCTTTGGGTGTTTCTTCTTTAATCTGGAATTTATTCACCCCTACGACTATTCGTTTACCTTCTTCAATCTCCTTCTGATATTGATAGGCACTATTCTGGATTTCTTGTTGGATAAACCCTTTCTCAATGGCTCGAGGAGCACCACCCAATTTATCAATTTTTTCTATATATTTTAAGGCTTGTTCTTCAATATTTTTAGTTAATACTTCTATATAATAAGACCCCGCTAAAGGATCTATTGTTTCGGTTACTCCACTTTCATAAGCAATAATTTGTTGAGTTCTAAGAGCAATTCTCACTGAATCTTCAGCTGGCAAAGCTAATGCTTCATCTCGGGAATTGGTATGTAGAGATTGGGTTCCACCTAATACTGCTGCTAAAGCTTGTATGGTAACCCTGATAATATTATTGTCTGGTTGCTGCGCGGTTAAAGTACATCCAGCTGTTTGAGTATGAAATCTAAGCATTAGAGACTTTTTATTTTTGGCTCCAAATCTTTCTTTCATAATTCTTGCCCATAGCCTACGAGCTGCCCTGAATTTAGCCACTTCTTCTAATAAATCATTATGAGCATTAAAGAAAAAAGATAATCGTGGAGCAAAATCATCTACTTTTAATCCACTCTTTATTGCAGCCTCTACATAGGCTATTCCATCAGCTAAAGTAAAAGCTACTTCTTGAATTGCTGTTGCTCCTGCCTCGCGAATATGATATCCACTTATACTAATAGCATTCCAGCTGGGCATTTCTTTAGAACAAAATTCAAAAATATTGGTAATTAATCTCATTGAGGGATAAGGAGGGAAAATATAGGTCCCTCTGGCAATATATTCTTTTAAAATATCATTCTGAATGGTTCCTTTAAGTTTATCAGGAGATACCCCCTGCTTTTCTGCTACTGCGATATACATAGCTAAAAGTACAGCCGCGGGAGCATTTATAGTCATTGAGGTACTAACTCTATCTAAAGGAATACCATCAAACAATGTCTCCATATCTTTTAGTGAATCTATAGCAACCCCAACTTTACCTACTTCTCCCAATGACATAGGATGATCTGAATCATATCCAATCTGAGTGGGCAAATCAAAAGCAATGCTTAATCCAGTTTGTCCCTGGGTTAATAAGTATTTATAACGTTTATTTGATTCCTCAGCAGTACCAAAGCCAGCATACTGGCGCATAGTCCATAATCGTCCCCGATACATAGTTGGCTGAACTCCCCGTGTATAAGGATATTCACCGGGGAAATTCAAATCTTTAAAATAATCAAAATCTTCCAGATTATCAGGTGCATAAAGCCGGTCAACTTCTTCTCCTGAACCTGAAACAAATTTATCTTTTCTCTCGGGAAAACGCTCAAGGGTCTTTTTTATAGTACTATTTTCCCATTGCTCTCTTAGTTGTTTAATCTTTTTTATTTCATTTTTATCAAACATATTTTCACCCCTCTTACAAATCGTATCTCGTTGTTCGTATCTCGTATCTCGTTAAAATATAATTAACTAACCGTTTTGATTACACTCTTTAATACAAGAGATTTATAGTCAACCTTTTATTCTTTTACTTTTTTTACGAGATACTATTCACGATTCACGAGATACGAGATTTAGTATTTTAAATCATAAACAAAAATATTTATTAAAATTACACTTATACCTGTTATATATTCTAATTCTTTTTTTAAATATTTTTGAATTTTTAAACCAACCTGTTGTATGTTTTCGCCATATAGGAATACTAAATTGAGATTTACTAAAATGCCATCATCTTTTATATTGATCTGGGATTTCCCTAATTTAACCACTTCTTTAAAATCTTTAAGAATATAAATAATTATATCTAAAATTGCATTTTCCGATATATATAACTTTCCATAATAGCTAAAAGGTGGTCTTACAATCGCCCTTTCCCCAATTTTTCTTTTACCATATCTGCGTTTATAAAATATTTCTAACGACTCCAATAAATTTATGGGAAATTTTCTTTGAACCTCAATACCTGGAAGGGGGATCACGTGTCTCCCTTCTTTTAACCTGCTAAGTTTTGCTTCTTCAATTTCTTTTTCGGATGAAATATCTTCAATTTTGAAAATCCTCTTAGGTGGAGGTAATTCTAATGTCTTAATAATTTTATCAATCATTCTAATTGAAGTTCCTATAACAAGGATCTTAGCTGGTTTAGCTTTTCTTATAGTTTCTTTTACCTCATAAGCATGGGAAGGCTCCTCAAAGATAGCTGTCCTTATAGCCTGAATTCTATTCTTTTCTCTTTTGGCAGAATGACCGGCTAAAATCTTATCTTTCCTAATTAAAAGGCCATCATCTATAATATAGTTTATGTTAAATTTATGAGCAACCAAAAGGGCCTTATAACTTTTGCCTGTTCCACTCTCTCCAATTAAGGCAAATACTTCCATTTTTAATTGCCTTCTTCCAGTATTTTCCGTATCTCGTATCTCGTATTTAGTATCACGCCAAAAAAATACATTCTAATATATAATTTTAAATTTCTTTAATCTTTCTGACTATTTATTTTTTACGAGAGATACGATTCACGAGATACGAGATACTAATTTTTATTTTTTAGTTTTCACCCAACCTCTACCTTCTACTGCTCTGGCTACTCGTTGAATTGCAATTAAATAAGCGGCATCACGAGTATAGCATTTTTTCTCTTCAGCTAAATCCGCAACAGCATTAAAGGCATTAGTCATAATGTGATCAAGTTTTTCGAGAACTTCATCTTTTGGCCAATAATAATTCATATTATTTTGAACTTGTTCAAAATAAGAAACAGTTACTCCACCAGCGTTGCAAAGAAAATCAGGTATTACATATATACCTTTTTCTTTTAACACTTCATCTGCTTCTAAAGTTGTAGGGGTATTAGCTGCCTCAGCATAAATTTTAACTATTTCAAAATTAATATCATTTACATTGTCTTGAGTAACCGCTTGTCCTAAAGCTGCAGGAATAATAACAGTTACTTCCTTTTTTAACCAGGCATCCCCGGCTTCCTGTTTCCAGCCAAAAGATTTAGCTTTTTCTGGGTCAATAGTCCCAAATTTATCTAAAGTACCTGGGGCAAGCAAGTCCTCAGGATTTATCCCGTTTTCACAACTATAAGTATAGGCTTTTTTATCTTTGGGATCCCAGCACGACATAGCAACAACCTTGCCACCATATTGGGTAAATTTTTCACAAGTATATCGCGCTACATTGCCTGCACCCTGAATAGATGCAGTTGCATCCTTAAAATCAATACCTAAACTTTTCAAGGCTTCTCGAATGCAGTAAACTACCCCATAACCGGTAGCTTCAGTTCGCCCAAGAGAACCTCCCACGCCCACGGCTTTACCGGTTACAAAACCCGGTTTTCGGCATCGGGCAATAGTATCATATTCATCCATTATCCAGAGCATGTCCTGGGGATTAGTAGCCACATCTGGAGCAGGGACATCCATTTCTGGACCAACGATATCAAATACTTTTCTAACCCATCCACGACAAAGTCTCTCTACTTCTCTATCTGATAACTCTCTTGGGTCAACAATTACTCCACCTTTACCTCCACCCAAAGGAATATCTACTACTGCACATTTCCAGGCCATCATCATAGCTAACTGTTTAACCATATCAAGGGTTTCATCTTTAGCAAAACGTATACCGCCTTTAGCTGGTCCACGAGCGGTAGAATGTTGTACTCTAAAACCTATAAAAGTTTTAGTAGTGCCATTATCCATATCTATTGGAATAGTAAATTGCATAATTCTTTCTGGTTCTCTTAAAAATTCACGTAATGCTGGATCAAGACCTAATCTTTCCGCGTTTTGATCAAACTGTGCTTGCACTAATTCAAAGGGATTCATTTCTTCAGACATTTTTTATAGTCCTCCCGAATATTTTTAAAAATTTTATTTAAACAAAATACAATTTTAACCAATACCGAATATCCTAATTTTTGCTCAACTATCCCTCCTTCCTCTTGAAGTAATTTATATTTTTTTATCCCTTTCTCAAACTCCCTCCAGAAGAAAGGTAATCATTGATTGCCCGGGCGGCTACCT
>DOTB01000016.1 GCA_003513845.1 Candidatus Atribacteria bacterium
AAGCTTATGGAATTCGTCTCCTCTCAGGTGGCTATGGCTATAGAGCGGAAACAGAATGAAGAGGCCCTAAAGGAAAGCCAGCAGGAATTTGCCAGTCTTTTTCATAGTAGTCCAGAAGCCCTGGTCTATCTGGATGAAAATAGCAATATCTTAAACATAAATCCCCGCTTCACCGAACTATTCGGCTATACTTTAGAAGAAGTAAAGGGCAGAAATCTTGATGATGGGATGATTCATCCCCCGGATAAGATGGAAGAAGGGAAGAGGTTGACTAAGAAATCATTAAAAGGCTATTTCTATTTCGAGACGATTAGAAAGAAGAAAGATGGGACTCTATTCCCCGTAGCCATTTCTGGCTCCCGGGTTATAATCGATGGCCAACTTAAAGGACTGATAGGGATATTTCAAGATATCACTGAACGTAAGAAGATGGAAGAAGAATTAGAAAGATTAGCCCATTATGATGTCCTTACCGGCTGTTATCGCAGGGGATATGGTCTAATCCTCTTGGAACAGCAGATCAAAACTGCTAAACGAAAGAAGACCCCTATTCTTTTACTCTATCTTGATATAGATGATTTTAAATATATTAATGATACCTTCGGACATCAAGAAGGAGATAAGGTCTTAAAGGAAGCAGCTAAACTCTTTAAATCTACCCTAAGAGAGGTAGATATCATCTGCCGTCTGGGCGGAGATGAATTCCTGCTTATCTTCCCGGAGAGTTCCATAAATAATGCCCCTCTGATTAGAGAAAGGTTAGATAAAAATTTAGAGAAATTAAACCAGAAACTAAAGAAACCCTATAAGATAGATTTTAGTATTGGTCTTTCTTGTTATGACCCGGTTAATCCTTCATCAATAGATGAATTAATCCGCATAGCTGATGAGATGATGTACAAGGAGAAGAAAAAGAAAAAATAAAAGTGACGAGGGTACTTTTCAAACCACATAATGGGTTCCATAGAGGGAACAGCTGTAAAAAGTAGATTAGAAAAAAATCCGCAAAGTAACAACAGTAAGAAAAACCCGGTTACAATTCCATAAATATAATTCATAGTTTTTTTAATTCCAAAATTAATACTCATAGAAGCACTGCTAAGGTTGTTTGGTCCTGGAGTGAAGGTGGTAATCAAAACAAAGGGAATCAAAACGTCAAAGTCAATTAAGTCCATTTCTATTTCTTCCTTGAATATTTATTTTAAATTATAATTTTAGGGCTAATTCAAGCAGAATGTAAAATTTTTATCAATTTATAATAAAAAAGTTTTATTGTCAAGAAATTTGCATAAACTGTAAAATCTGATATGATAAAAAAAATTTAAGGATGACTAAATTTAATATAATTTAACCTGATAGTGGGGGGAATTAAAATTAATTTAAAAATAAGGAGAAATGGTAATGTATGAATAAAATAATTAAAAGTGTATGTATATACGGTATCGGAGGTGTCGGTGGATATTTTGGGGGAAGAATAGCCCATAAAGTTTGTAAAGGTAATTGTGCTATACAGGTTTATTTTATTGGCCGAGGTGAACATTTAAAAGCTGTTCAGCAATACGGGCTAAATCTGATTACCGATAAAGAGGAATTTCTTTGCTTCCCTAATATTGCTACAGATAATATAAGACATATTCCTGCCCCAGATTTATATTTACTTTGCGTCAAAGGGTATGACTTAGATGATGCTGTGTCATCAATTTCGAAAAATATATCCGCTGATACCATAATCCTTCCCCTGCTTAACGGCGTAGATATCTATGAACGCATAAGGAAGAATTTACAAAAAGCGATAATTACCCCAGCAAGCGTCTATGTTTCTTCCAGCATTGAAAAACCCGGAACAGTTAGACAAAGAGGTCCAGAAGGACATATTGTATTTGGCAAAGACCCAAAACACTTAAATTATGATTATGAGTATCTTATCGAATTCTTTAATGAAATGGGGATTAGCCATACCTGGTATGATAATCCTTATCCGGCAATATGGGAAAAGTATATATTTATTACTGCCTTTAGTTTAATGACTGCTTATTCGGGGAAGACAATTGGGGGGGTACTCTCTGATGATAAGTTGAAGAAGATGACGGAAAATATTATGAAAGAAGTTGTTTTAATTGGAAAAGCAAAAAATATAGATTTCGAGCCAGATATAATAGAGAAAACTCTACAAAAAGCTAAAGGATTTCCCTACGAAACTAAGACCTCTTTTCAGAGAGATTTTGAAAAAGGGAATAACAGGCATGAAGGAGATATATTCGGAGGAACTTTAATCCGTTTGGCGAAAGAATACAAAATCTTAATTCCTACAATTACAGAGGTATATGGAGAGCTAATGTCAATGTCACGATAAAATTTTAATTAGTGCTTCTTGCTTAGGGAGCGGTAACTTCATTAGGAGGAAGAAATAAATGTTGAAAGAATTAATTCAGGATGGGTATGGCATTAAAGAAGATTTAAATTGTGCGGAAACTATTTTGTATGGTGCTAATCAGGTTTATCATCTTAATTTAAGTTCAGATTCTCTAAGACTGGCAGCTGCCTTTGGTGGGGGCATGGCTATTGAAAGTGTCTGTGGTGTATTGACGGCATCGCTTATGGTTTTAGGGAAGCTTTTTGTTCCAGATATTGCTCATAAACATCCTGAAATTAAAGAATTAAGTAAAGAATTATTTAATGCTTTTGAAAAAGAGATGGGCGATATCCTATGTAAACCTTTAAAAGATAATTACCGCACAGAAGAGAAAAAATGTAGAGATGTGATTTTGAAAGCGGCGGAAATTTTAGATAAGATAGTGGCAAGAGAATTAAAAAGATTGTCATAAGAACCGTTGACAATTTGAAAAGAATAGCAAGTTAGTATAGAATATAAAAAAGGAGTGATAATTATGGATAAGATGATTGCCTTTTGTGGATTGATCTGTACCGAGTGCCCGGCTTTTATAGCTACTCAGAAAAATGATGATATAGAAAGAAAAAAGTGGCAGAACTTTGGTCTAAAGAATTCAACAGTGAGATAAAACCAGAGGATATTAACTGTGATGGTTTTTTGGAAAAGTCTGGTCGACTTTTTAATTATTGCCAAGTATGTGAAATAAGAAAGTGTGGGCAGGAGAAGGAAGTTAAAAATTGTGCTTATTGTGACGATTATGCCTGCGAAAAACTAACTAAGTTTTTTAATATGGCTCCCGAGGCCAAAACTACTCTGGCAGAAATCAGAAAAAATCTTTAGAAAAAAGAAGTATTTTTTCTTACAATAGCAAATGATATTTATAAGGAGAGTTTTATGAAAATACTTCTTGTTTACCCAGAATATCCCGAGACCTTCTGGAGTTTTAAATATGCCTTAAAGTTTATCTCTAAAAAAGCGAGTCTGCCGCCTTTGGGTCTGTTAACTGTTGCTGCCCTACTTCCTAAAGAGTGGGAGAAAAAACTGGTAGATATGACAGTAACAGTGTTAAGTGATAAAGACATAAAGTGGGCTGATTATGTATTTATTAGTGCGATGACTATTCAAAAGGAATCGGTGAAGAAGATAATTGCTCAATGTAAAAGGTTGGGAGCTAAGATTGTTGCCGGTGGTCCCCTCTTTACTTCAGGATACGAAGATTTTGAGAATGATGTAGATTATTTTATCCTCAATGAAGCTGAAATTACCCTTCCTCTATTTTTAAAAGGTTTAAAAAGCGGGCACCCTAAACACATTTATACCTCAAATCAGTGGGCAGACATAAAAAAGACCCCTATCCCCCTTTGGGAATTAGCTGATATGAATAAATATGCTACTATGTGTATCCAATATTCTCGAGGGTGTCCCTTCAATTGTGATTTTTGTGATGTTACTTTACTTTTTGGGCATAAGATGAGACTAAAAACTAAAGGCCAAATATTAGCAGAATTAGAGAGTCTTTATTTACAGGGATGGAGGGGTGGAGTATCTATTGTTGATGATAACTTTATTGGGAATAAGAGAGAGTTGAAAGAAGAAATTCTACCTGCAATGATTGATTGGATGAAAAAACGGCAGTATCCTTTCTCCTTCACTACTCAGGTTTCGATAAATCTTTCTGATGATGAGGAACTGATGCGTTTGATGGTCCAGGCAAGATTTGGTTCAGTATTTGTAGGAATTGAGACTCCTAATGAAGAGAGTTTAGCTGAATGCAATAAATTACAAAATAAAAATCGTAATCTAATAGCTTGTGTTAAAAAGATTCAAAAGTTTGGTTTAATAGTTAATGGAGGATTTATTATTGGTTTTGATAGTGACCCACCTTCCATTTTTGAAAGTATGGTTGAATTTGTTCAAAAAAGTGGGATAGTCAGCGCTATGGTAGGGCTATTAAACGCTCCTCGTGGTACCAAACTCTACCAGAAACTTGTCAAGGAAAATAGATTGATTCGAGAGGCTTCTGGTGACAACACCGATTTTTCCATTAATTTTATTCCCGAAATGAACTATAAAACGCTTATTGACGGCTATAAAAAAGTATTAAGTACAATTTATTCTCCTAAATATTACTATAAACGTATTCAGACTCTTTTAGAAAATTTTAAACCTTTGCAAAAACAGAAATATCAATTTCATCTTTATTATATTACCGGATTTCTTAAGTCTATCTGGCATCTGGGTATAGTAGGGAAGGAAAGAACTTATTATTGGAAACTTTTTTTCTGGTCCTTATTTCGGCGTCCACATCTCCTCCCTATGGCTATAACCTATGCTGTCTATGGATTTCATTTTCGCAAGATTATTAAAAATTATTAAAATACATTATTATTAAAACACAAAAAATTTTTTAATTTTGTTTTTTTAAAATTATGCTCTATTAAGATAAAAGAAAGTGAAAATTATGGGTTTGGTTGCGGTGAGTCAAAAAGAAAGCGTATTAAGAATAACATTTTATTTGTTAGTCACATCTTTTGTTTTAGCAATAGGGGTAATTTTTATTCCTGTATTTAGGGTGATTTTTAATAGTATTTTTATGATAACTATTTCAGCAATTCTGATTGTACTCAGCAGTATATTAATTGGTTTAACTTTGGTGCAAAAAGTAGAGAGAAAACTGAAAAAGTTTTTAATACTGACTGGTGCCTCCACCGCAGGATTCTTTATCTGTGTCTTATTACACAATATATTTTATGCTTTAAGTCTGGTTACTAGTCATATAACTATATTAAGCTACTTGATGAAAGCTTTCGAAGTAATATTTTTCCTTGTAGCTATATTTGCCTGCCCCATAGGATTTTTGGTCGGTGTAATAGGAAGTGTAGTTCTGTTAATTAAAGAAAGGAAGAGCAAAGAAAGGGCAGTAGATCAAGTGGTAAAATAGATTCAACCATGAATTTTTTTATATTCTAAATATGAGTAAATACAAGTATAGATAAGAAAGACAAAGATAGAAGATATTGCCAGGATAAAACTATAGGGTTTATTGATAATCCCAGAGATAATAAAGATAAGCCCGGATAGAATAAAAGCAAAACCTCCCATGCGATGAGTCTTCCTCCACACCGTTTCATCAGCCAGAGTCCAGGGAATTTTTATTCCAAAGGTATAGTTTGGCCTGATTTGTCCCATATAATTTCCGATAACTATAAATAATATTCCGATTCCAATAGGGATAATTCTGGCTACACTAATATGATGACCCAGGGCAGAGAAAATAGCTACCCAGTGAATCATTATAAAAAATGGTACCAGTATATTCATTAATATTTCATAGGCTTTCTTGTGTTTTTTGTAAGATTCTCTTCTTGGATCTATATTTGGAACATATATCATTAATAGATAGATGCCCAGGGGGAGAAGAGCAGTAAACCAGACGAAACTCTTACTTCTATAAGAATCGATTTCTCCTCTTATGTTCCAATGGCTAGGGATTTTTTCTGGCAAGTTAGAATAGATAAAAAAAGTAGCAACTATAGATATAAGGATTAAAATTATCATTCCTTTATGAATTTTGAAGGTCATTTTAGTTCTCCTTTTTCCTTGAAATTATAGAACCATTTAATTAGTTCCTGAAGGGCAGTGGTATTTATTGAATATAGAATATTCTGTCCTTGCTTTTCTCCTAAAACTAAATCACAATTCTTTAATAAGTTGAGATGATGGCTGATAGATGGTTTGCTGATTTTAAAATGGTCAGAGATCTCTCCGGCAGTCATATCTTTTTCCGCCAATAGTTCCAATATTTTACGGCGAGTCGGGTCGGAAAGGGCTTTAAAGACACTATTAATATTCACTATCCTCTCCAGGATTCTATATATTTAGATAATTAGATAAATATCTAAATATAATTATAGCGCACTGATTTAAAAATGCAAGTCCTTGCCCCATTTTTTCTTTTTTCAAAATTTATGTTGAAATTATTTGTAAATAAAGAACGGATTTTAACAAGCTTGTCAGGATCAGGAATAGCATGAAAAGTAAACAAAGGTGCCTGGCACTTTTGTTTACTTTTTTGATAATCTTGGCTTGATGGATTGAAAAGATTTTGGGGAAAATTTGAAAGCTCATTAGCCCTAGTACTTTTAATTACTATCTCCCTGGGAGTTATAATGAGTTTATTAGTTTCAGTACCTTCAATGATAAAGACCAGGAAGATGATTTCCAGTCAGAAGAAGAGGATTCAAGAACTCGAATGGAATCTTCAAAGAGAAAGTGAAAGAAAAAAAGAAGAGGAAATTGAAAGAGAAGAGCCAGAATTGCCATCAGAATAAAAACAGAATAAGTTTTTATAAGAATTTATGAAGAGATTTTTTAAATTAAACTTGACATTTGTGTTATAATTATTAAAAATAATAGATAGTTAAAGGCAAAGAGTGGGAGAAGTAGCAG
>DOTB01000058.1 GCA_003513845.1 Candidatus Atribacteria bacterium
TTAACTGTAATTCTTTCATTAGGTAGATTTCCCTCCTTAATTTAGAAAAAGAAGGTCTCTTCTTTTTCTTTAGTTTTGTTCTATGAGGTAAGTCTCCCTTTTTTGTTGACCTCTTGGCAAGTGATTTTTTAGAACCCCCCTCCTAAAATTTTACACTATCCTTCAGTAATTAACTTAGGAGCTTTTGCCCCGGGAATTAATACCGCCCCTACCACTAAACCAGCGTCTTTAATTTCCCTGGAAAGGTTATATTGATTAGACATTAAAGTTTTAAGTTTTCCTTGAAAGAGATCATCCAAATAAGCCATTCGGGAAGTACTGATCTCCATAACTACTACTTCCGCCCTTAAACCCAGAGCCATCCTGGCCGCATTTAACCCTACTACTCCACCAACGATTACTACTTTACCTGGTCTAACTCCCGGAACACCACCTAAGAGCACTCCACTTCCCCCTTGGGGCTTCTCTAAGAAATGTGCACCGGCTTGTATCGATAATCTCCCTGCTACTTCGCTCATCGGAGTTAAAAGAGGTAAAGAGCCATCTTCTAATTGTATAGTTTCGTAAGCAATAGCAATTACCTTTTTTTCTACCAACGCCTCAGTTAAAGGTTTATTAGCTATTAGCAGCTAAATGTAAGTAAGTAAACAGAATCTGACCTGGCCTTAGGTAGTCATATTCTTCTTTAAGTGGTTCTTTAACCTTTATAATTATATCAGATTTAGCAAATATATCTTTAGCTTCTGCAATTATTTCAGCTCCTACACTAATATAATCTTCATCTGGAATAGCGCTTCCTAATCCCGCACCCTTTTCTATTATAACTTTATGACCCCCATATATCAGAGATTTAACGCCAGCAGGAGTAATGGCTACCCTATATTCGTTATTTTTAATTTCCTTTGGTACTCCTATAAGTATTATTTGATCCTCCTTATTTATAATAAATAAATTATTTTTATCCCCTCACAATAATTTTACGAAACAAGGTTAGCTGAGTATAATTTTAAAATTTACCCTACCTTAACAAACCCGTCCTTCGGTTAAACTCCTCAATTAGTTTATCTATCTCCCCTGTCTGGCGATGGATACTTCCCCAGTAATTCTCGTAATCGTACCATTGGGCCTTCAGCTCCTCTAGGTCTTTCCCCTGCTGTTCTATCCAGGTAAAGTATTTGAGGTTATGGATCCTCTTGCGCTCGGGGTAAGTCAATTCCTGCAGGTAATCAGTGGTAAGGGCTTGAAGGTGACGGTGAAAATCGATAGCCGCCTCCTCTTTGGTATAAAGACCATACTCTTCTTCTAATTCTTCTAAACGGGAGCCGTATAGTTCCATAGAATCGGTAAAGACGGTTAAGATAACATCTCTTGCGGTAAGTTCGTAATAGCGGGCAAACTTGATGGCCATCAGTAGATTGGCTACACTGGAGATCCCCATTAAAGGTAGGCTCTCGATAGTCTCCTCCGGGACCTTCTTCTCCTTCAGGTAGGCCTTACCTGCCGGTTCGTTAAAGAGACGGATAAGACTCATGACGTTCCGGTCATCAATAGCTATTACCAGATCGGTATTCTTGACGTTGTGGATCCAGGGGATGTGTTTATCCCCGATACCTTCAATCCGATGGGCCCCAAAACCATTGGCTAACATGGTGGGACACTGGAGGGCCTCACCGGCGGCTATCTTACTTTCCGGGTAGAGTTCTTTTAAGTAGTCTCCACAACCTAAAGTACCGGCCGAACCGGTGGTAAGCACCACACCGGCATAATGGTCTTTAGAATTCATTACTTGAGATAAGACTTCTTCCATAGCCTGACCGGTAACCTCATAATGCCAGAGGTAATTACCCAACTCCTCAAATTGATCAAAGACTACCACATTATCCCGGGTCTTCCTTAATTCCCAGGTCTTATCAAAGATCTCTTTTACGTTGCTCTCGGTCCCGGGGGTGGCGATTACCTCTCCGGCTACCTTAGATAACCACTGGAAACGCTCTTTACTCATCCCCTCCGGGAGGATGGCAATCGACTGGCAGGAGAGGAGGGCGGCATTGTAAGCCCCACCCCGACAGTAATTACCGGTAGAAGGCCAGACCGCCTTCTGGGTAGTAGGGTCAAACTGACCGGTAACCAGGCGGGGGACCAGGCAGCCGAAGGTAGCCCCTACCTTATGACAACCAGTGGGAAACCATTTACCCACCAGGCCAATAATATGGGCTTTAACCCCGGTTAAGGAAGAGGGTAATTCTAGATAATTAACCCCATGAAAGAGACCACCTTTTTTTAGCGGTTCATTCTTCCAGGTGATACGAAAGAGATTATAAGGATTAATATCCCACAAGCCTATCTCTTTTAGTTTATCTTGGATTTTGGCGGGGATAAGTTCAGGGTTTTTTAGCTGGGCAAAAGTAGGAATAATGATCTTTCTTTCTCGGGCCCTTTGCACCGTCCTTTGCAGTTGTTCTTCATTGATGGTTAAATCAATCATAGTTGTTCATCCTCCTTTATGTGTTTCTTTATTACCTCTTTTACTGCCTCTAGGCAGGGATCGATTACTAAAGCTTCCCCTCCGGCTTTTTTAGCACTCTCTACATCTTTTAGTCCATTTCCAGTAATCAGGACCACAACTTTATCTTTTTTAGAGATTATTCCTTCTTTTAAGGCCTTTAGCATACCGGCAAAGGCAGCTGCCCCTGCTGGTTCGGCAAAAATACCTTGTTTTACCCCTAAATATCTAATTGCTTCTAATATCTCTTTATCACTTACCGCAACACCAAATCCCTTTGATTCTTTTACATCTCTTACGGCCATCAGGCGATTTCTGGGAATTCCTACAGCAATACTATCAGCAATCGTATTCGGCTCCACAAATTTCACTTTGCCGTCACCGTTTACTGCATCCACAATAGGTTTACACCCTTCGGCTTGTACCGCCACCAATTTAGGCAAATGAGTAATAAAGCCTAAAGAAAACACCTCCTTATAAGCCTTGGCTACACCGGAGATGATACAGCCATCTCCTACCGGCACAAAAAGATAGTCAGGTACGTCAAAATTCATCTGCTCAATAATTTCTAAGGCTACGGTCTTTTTTCCTTCTACCATATAGGGATTAAAAGCAGTGTTTCGATTATACCAGCCAAATTCTCTGGTAGCTTCAATGGAGAGATCAAAGGCCTTATCATAAGAACCTCTTACCGCAAAAACAGTAGCACCAAATACCAGAAGCTGGGCAATCTTGGCAGCCGGGGCAGTTTGGGGAACAAAAATATAACTCTTTAAACCCACGGAGGCAGCTGCTCCCGCAAGAGAGGAGGCAGCATTACCAGTAGAGGCACAGGTTACTATCTCTTCCCCTAATTCCTGGGCTTTCACTACAGCCAGAGCAGATGGTCTATCTTTTAAGGAGGCAGTGGGATTTCTTCCGTCATCTTTAATCCAGAAATTCGGCATCCCTAAATCTTCTCTTATTCTTTTTGCCTCATATAAGGGAGTCCAACCAACTTTTAACGGCCCTATTTTAGTAGGGTCATCGATAGGTAAAAGGGGTAAATATCTCCACATGGAAAATTCCTTATTTTTTTCGAGAATAACCGGATTAAAATCTTTTTTTATCCCGGAGTAATCATAAATAACTTCTAAAATGCCCTCATCTCCACATTGCGGACAATTATATTTTACTTCCTTAGAAGTATATTCTTTTCCACACAGTAAACATTTTAATTTCTTTACATAACTCATATTCTTCTCCTTTTTCTCTCCAGCCTCTGGCTTCTATCCTTCTTCCAGGGTGTTAGTCTTCCCTCACTCAGTTATTTAGAGTTATTAAGACTAACTAAAGATAATTAGATACATAAATTATCGGGATGGTTACATACATCGCTGTCGCCTTAACTAGCTCTTTCTTCCAGGTCTTTTCATTGGGCACGTGGGCCTGGTCTTCCTGTCCTGGTCCAAATCCAACACAGGGAATATCATATCTTCCCATGATGGATACCCCATTGGTAGAAAAGGCCCATTTGTCGATTAAGGGTTCTTCGCTGAATAAGCCTTTATAGACCTCTACCAAGGTCTGACAAACCGGGTGTTCTTCCTCTAAAACCCAGGTGGGAAAATAACTTTGAGCAGGGTAGACTAGCCCGGTATAGGAAGGATAAGCATAACTATACATGGACGCTTCAGCACCAGCCCCTTTAACTGAGGCCAAACCTTTTATTTGCTCTAGGGCCTCCTCCCACGTTTCACCAGTTACTAATCTTCTATCAATAGAGATAGTACATTTATCCGGGATGGAACAGCGAGAAGGAGATTCAGAGAAGATTTCAGTAACTGCCAAACTCCCTTTCCCTAAAAAATTATCCTCTTTTAGGTTCTTATTCAATTCTGATAACTCTTTTAATATAGAGGTCATCTTATAGATGGCATTATCCCCCTTCTCCGGTACCGAACCATGACAACTTATTCCTTCGGTAGTTACTTTTATTTCCATCCTTCCCCTTTGTCCCCTACATATTTTACCACTGGTAGGTTCGGTAATAACTACAAATTCTGGTTTAATCTTTTCTTCCTGGATGAGGTATTGCCAGCAAAGTCCATCACAATCTTCTTCTTGAACAGTTCCAGTAACTAGTAAGGTATAATCATCTTCCAGATGGAGTTCTTTAATTATTTTACCAGCATATACCAGTGAGGCCATTCCACCTTTTTGATCGCTTGCCCCTCTGCCAAAAACTATTTCTTCATCTTCATATCCCTCGTAAGGATCATATTCCCATAATTTTTCTTCTCCCACTCCTACGGTATCTACATGGGCATCCATAGCGATTAAATGTTTTCCCTCACCGATATAGCCTAAAATATTCCCCATGGAATCTATTCGCACCTGATCAAATCCCACCTTGGTCATCTCTTCTTTTATTCTTAAGATAATCTTTCTCTCCTGGCCGCTCCTGCTAGGGATGGCAATTATCTCTCTTAAGAATTTGGACATATCGGGTTTATATTCCTCGGCTTTTTCTAACACCTTCTTATAATTGAAATTCATAGTTTATTACCTCTCTCCTAGAATTTATCCTTAATATTTATTTTCAAATATTTCTCGATAAGTAAGAAGTAAGCCTCCAAGTAATAGTATTCTGTTTTTTGGCTGGCTGCACAGCGAATGAAAGCTCATCTCTCGTATCGAAAGTATCTAAAATAAGAGTGAGTAACCGAAAGATTAGAAAGGGTAAAAATAAAGAAGATAATTCATTTAGATTTTCTCTAAATCTTCAAGTTCATACAATCTATTTTGTACCCCAATAAAATTTTTGTATTTTCTTTCATAAAATAATTTCTTATCCTCTTGCGGTTCAAACAACGCTTCAATCTTAATTATGCTTTTTATAAAGTCTTTTAATTCATGATCTTTAAAATTGGATAAAAACTTTATCCCTAAAAAGATGCTACCTACTACCGCCGACTGTAAATAATTTACTCTTCTAAGACTTAAATTGTAGATGTTAGATTTTATCTGATTCCAGCTATTAGAAGCAGCGGTCTGACCTGCAATAGATATGGAGGTTTTATCTAAATTTAAAGTATCTATATTTTGCCTATTCACAAAAGCTACTCCTTCTACAACAGCTTTTAAAAGGTCACTAAAATCCGTCGATATATCTATTCCATAAAAAATTGCTCTTATCTCTGGTAACCAGAGGGGACTTCTCGCTCCTAGAAGGTAAGGGAAAAACAAAAGCTTTTCATCTTTTTTTTGATTTCCATCGATCTTTTCAAAGATACCTTCTTCATTAAGCCCAAAAGTATCTTTTAGCCATTTAAGGGTAATTCCGCCACAAGACATCGCTAATATCTTTATAGATTGGTCCTGGAAAAAATAAGGTAACTCTGAACTATTTTTTTCTATAATTTTATAAACACACGTAGTGCTTCCTCCAATTTCACCTCCTTCACCCACATCTACTCCTCCCATACCTAAAGCAGAGACAAAAGCATCTATAGTACCGCTTAGAATAATACAACTTCCTTTAATTCCTAGATATTCTTTTGCCCCTTCATTGAGAAAGCCGAGAGGTTCAGCAGGTCCTAAGGCATCTGGAAATTCTTTTATAAATTTCCCTAGATAAGGCTCTTTTTTAAAATTAGAATAGGTTATAAAATCTGTAGATATTTTAGAAGTTAAAAGAAAATTTAGGTAATCTTTATAAGACAAAACGTATTTTATCTTAAAATTAGTTTTTTCAATCTCATTTATAGTCTCCCCTAAATTACTGTTATACCAATAAAAACTCTGGTCAAAAGGATAATAATCTTCGTCTAAAAATTTAAAGGCAGGAAAAATACTGTCCACCACTATTACATCAGCCTCTTCTATGTGGTGTTCACCCTTTATTCTTTCAGTAACTTCTTTCATTGAAAGAAGTGGCTTATCAAGATAGTAATTTTTATTAGTATAAAAAAATATTTTATCTTTAAAGTAAAATCCCGCTTTTAAAGAACTAGTACCAAAATCAAAGGATAATATCTTCAAAAACTGATTACCGCCTTTATCCCCTTTTTTTCATAAATATCATAAAAAGCTTTTTTTATATCCTTTAGCTCATACCTCTGGGTAATAAATTTTTCGAAAGGCTCAGGGAAACTCGAGATCATTTTAAAAGCATCCAAAAAATGTCTTGAAGAAAATCCAAAACTACCTACTAAATCGATTTCTTGGTAGTGAATAAAAAATGGATTGATCTTTAAGGATAAATCTTTGGATAGCCCACCAAAAATTTCTACTACCCCTCCTTCTTTTACATATAAAAAGGCCTCTTCCACAAGCTGCGGAATAGCTAAAGCTACAATTACTGCGTCCATTCCTCTTGAGGTGCTATAACTTCTGGTAAAATCGAGGAGATTAATTTTTTCTGGAGAGACAGCTTTTACCCCTAATTCTTCAGCAAATTTTAACCTTTCTGTAGAAACCTCTGAAATAACCGGTTTAGCACCTTGCTTTTTTAAGGCTAAAGACAAAAGTAACCCCATTGGACCTCCACCCACAACTAAAATCTTCTTGTTCTTAACTTCTAACTTTAACTTTTGGAGTCCATTTATGCAACAGGCAAGAGGTTCAACCAAGGTGGCCACTTCAAAAGAGATATTTCCCCCTAACTTGAAAGTCCCTTTCTCCACTACTTTAGCGGGAATCTTTACATATTCTGAAAAAGCCCCTCCCACGAAACTCTTAGAGATGCAAAGTTCCCCTAACCCTTCTTTACAATTATAGCAATTACCACATTCAATATAGGGAGCACAAACTACCCTTTCTCCCGGCTTAAAACTTTCAATCCTTGTTCCTACTTGCTTAATAATTCCCGAAAATTCATGACCCAATACACAAGGAGGATTAAATAAAGGGTGTCCCTTTAAAAAGGTCTTTATATCAGTTCCACAGATAGCTGCAGCCTTTACCTGTAATAAGATTTCATCTTCTGAGATTTCAGGGATACTCCTCATTTCTATATCTATCTTTTCAATCCCCTTATATATGGCTACACGCATAAATTTACTGCCGTCCTATATCAACACTTATTTATGGATTATCTTCCTCAATTGAGCAACTGTCTCTCGAGGAGAGATAGAAGAAAAAATATTTCTTCCAAAAGCAAAACCCTTAGCCCCTTCCTCTATTGCTTTTGTAGCCATATCCTTAAAATTATCTCTCTTAGGCCCTCCAGCAATAATTAGAGGAACTTTAGCAGCGGAAACTACTCGACCAAAACCTTCACCACTATAATAAGTCTTTATAACATCTGCTCCTAGTTCAAAGGCAACTCTGCAGCCAAAGGCCAATTCTTCAGTAACCGGTTCCCTAGAAATTGCGGATAATACTTCTATTAAAATAGGTATTTGTAATCTATCACATTCTTTCACACACTTAGCTATAGAAGTCATTATCTCATTTTCTCTTTTGGAACCAAGTATGAGCATTACTGCTACCATATCCGCGCCCTCACTTACTGCATACTCTATATCATATAAAAGACTATGAAAATTACTTTCCTTGCTATAAATGGTGGCTCCCCCCGTAATCCTGACGATGAGACCAACTTTCCTAAAAACATCTCCTTTTAAACTTTTTACCATACCGGGGTTTAAAAGTAAGGCATCGATCCCACCTTTAACCGCATCTTTAATGATTTTTATTGGGTCTTGAGGATATTCTACGTCACCAAAATATTGACCATGGTCATAAGCAAAAATACCCGTTCTTCTATCTTTCTGAAAAATTCTAGAAAGACGAAGCTCTTTTCCCGTCAAGAATAACACCTCCTGCTAATTTATCCTCCTGATAGAGCAATGAATAAATAATATTTGTCCTTCTCTTTTGATTTAAACTAACCTGGTCGAGTTGACCTTTCTTGGCAAGGCGTATATATGAATTTAATTCCCCCTGATCATTAAAAATATACTTGCTAAAAGATTGCCCATATACATCTGCTAAACGGAAAAACAAATCTGCTAACCCTGCTTCATCATTTAAAATTATTTTTCCTTCACTTTTTCCGGTAATTTCCCTGATGATATTAAAATACTTTGCCAAAGCTTCTTTAGCCATTTTCCTTTCCTATATTATACCTTATTATTTAAAGACAAGCAGCTCGGGAAATTCCAGATAACATTTCAACTGATTTAAAAAATCTGCTGCTGCTTTTCCATCAATCACTCGATGGTCAACAGAAAGGGTAAGCTTTGCTAGGGGCCGGACCTCTAAAATTTCTTTTTCTTTCTCTTCAACTACCATAGGCATCTTCTTAATAGACCCTACTGCTAATATTGCTGCCTCTGGTGGATTAATAATAGAAGTAAACTGCTCTACGCCGTACATCCCTAAATTAGAAACAGTAAAAGTTCCTCCTTTGTAATCATCAGGCATTAGCCTGCCTTCCCGGGATATTCTAACAAGATTTTTCATCTCCTCAGAAATAGTCATTAAACTTTTCCTATCTGCGTTTCTTATAACTGGAACTATAATCCCTTCCTCTAAAGCGACTGCTATTCCAATATTTATATCTTGATGATAAACAATTTCTTCATCAATTAAAGAACAATTTATCTTGGGCTGCTCCATTAATACTCTAGCAACTACAAAGACTATGAATTCGCTTATAGATATTTTAGAGGTAAATCTTTCCTCAAAAAAATCTCTTAATTTTAGAATTTTGGACATATCTATAGAATTAGCAAAGTAAATGTGGGGGGCAGTAAATTTACTTTGAGAAAGTCGATCCCCGATTATCTTACGTATTCCAGTATAAGGAATTCTCCTTTCACCTTCCTCACCCCTTCCTTCTGCAGATCCTAAAACTCCTTCGTCTAATTCTTTCTCTTTTGACTCTTCTGACCGGGGAAAATTATTAGGATGGGTTACCTCCAGATATTTTTCCACATCTTTTTTCATTATTCTTCCACCCGGTCCAGTTCCTTTAATACTATCCAAATTAACCCCTAGCTTTTTAGCATATTCTACTGCTACTGGAGAAGCTTTTATTTCGCTGGTCTGTTCAAGCGGTGGAATAGTTTTTAATTTCTTATCTACGCTTTTGTTTTTTAATTCTTCCCCTTCCTTAGCTTCTATCCCTATCTTCTCTTTCTCTTCATCTATTTTTTCACCAAGCTCACCAATTACACCTAAGGGGGTTAAAATAGGTACCGTTTCTCCTTCTTTAACATATATTTTTAATAAAATACCACTTATAGGTGATTCTACTTCATTAACAATCTTTTCTGTCTCAATTTCTAATAAAGGTTCACCTTTTTTTACTGATTCGCCTTCTTTGCGTAACCATTTTACTACCTTTCCTTTCTGCATAGACAAGCCCAATTTGGGCATTATTACTACTTCAGCCATTAACCTTAACTCCTCCTTTTCTCATCTTCTCGGCAGCCAACTGAACTGCTTCAATAATTTGTTGATAGCCGGTACAACGACAAAAATTTCCCGAGATGGCTGCTCTAATTTCTTCTTTAGTAGGGGAGGGATTATTCCTTAGTAATACCAATGAACTTAGAATCATTCCCGGAGTGCAAAAACCACATTGCACTGCCCCTGTCTCCATAAAAGCTTCTTGTAAGGGATGCAATTCTCCTTCAGGACCTGTTAATCCTTCAATAGTAATTATCTCTGCTCCCTCGGCCTGTCCCGCTAAAACCATGCAGGAACAGATATTTTTTCCATTCATAACAATTGTGCAGGCCCCACATTCACCAATTCCACATCCCTCTTTAACTCCGTTTAAGCCTAAATCTTCCCTTAAAACATCTAACAAACGTTTATTAGGAGACACCAATAATTTATAATCCTTGTTATTAACCTTAATATTAAGTTCTATTTTCTTGGTTACCAATCACTCCACCTCCAGTACCCGGTTTAATGCCCTTACCATTAATGATTTAACTACCGGTTCTTTATATTCGGTAGACCAGCGATAGCCCGATTTAACCATCATCTCTTCTGCTACTTTTTCACCGGTCTTTTGAATCAAATTTGCCGTAGGTATTTCCCCCAACAATAGATCCTCTGCTTCTTTAAATCGCTGAGGAAGGGGCGTTATGGAACCGGCAGATATCTTTATATCTATAACCTTTTTATCCTCGTTTTGCTGAGCTACTACAGCAAGATTCACTCGAGATTTATCTACAGCATTTCTCCTCACCAACTTACTAAAATCAGATTTTGCTTTTTGAGGTAATTTTTTAAAATAAATTTCTTCCACCAGTTCATCACTTTTAAGATTTACTTTATACGGTCCCACAAACACCTTTTGCAAAAGCTCTTCTCTTTTTTCTTGACCCTTCCTTATTACCAACCTACTATCTAATACTATTAGGGCGGGAACAGCATCAGCAGCTGGAGAGGCGGTAACAATATTTCCCGCTATTGACCCTCTGTTTCTAATCTGCGGGGAACCTATTAGCGAAGCAGCTTGAGACAATAAGGGTGCGTATCTTTTGATTAATTCGTTTTGCGCAATTTCCACATGGGTTGCTCCTGAACCAATTCTTAGATAGCCCCCCTCTTCCCTTATATAGTCTAATTCCTTTAAATGGCTAATATCTATAATAATCTCTAAATTAGAGGGTAACCTTTCTTCTCTTAAAGCGATAATTAAATCTGTCCCTCCCGCTATTAACCTGGCTTTATCTTTATAGTTAATTAACAAGCTACTTACTTCCTCTAAATTAGTTGGCTTAATAAAATTAAAATCTTGCAAATTATTGTCCTCCTATTTTTTCAAAGTTTTACCCAATAGCACTCGCTCTAGATTTAAGGGAAGCTCTCTAATCCTTTTACCGGTAGCATTATATAGAGCATTGGCTAACGCTGGAGCTATTAATTCTATGCCCAGTTCTCCTACGCTTTTTGCCCCAAAAGGTCCAACAGGATCATCGCTTTCATAAATGGTAACTTCCATTTCTGGCATATCCGCCGAGCTTGGTATTAAAAAATCATCAAAGTTCTTAGTTTTTAAATATCCATCTTTGGTTCTCATCTCTTCCATAATAGCGTAACCTACCCCTTGTAAAATACCTCCATAAAATTGACTTTTAGCAATTTGAGGATTAATGGCTTTGCCAATTTCATATGCTGCCGTAATCTTCTCTACATTAATTTTCCCTGTCTGGACATCTACCCTTAGCTCAGCTACCGCCGTCCCGTAAGAATAAGTAGGATAAGCCTTACCCCTACCGGTTTCGGGAGACAATTTTTCTGGTCCCGGGTTATACCACCCTTGAGCACTTAAAGAAAGGCCCTGCCCCTTTAGGCATTCTTTAACTACTTCTTCAAAGGTTAATTTCTTATCCGGCTTAGATTTATTAAAAATAAATTCATTTTCACTAATCAGGTTTTCTATATTACAATTTAACATTATACTGGCTTGTTGATGTAATCTCTGTAATAATTCTGTGGCAGCAATAAGCATAGCATTCCCTCCGGCAAGAATACCCCGCGAGGCAACGGTAGCGCCACTATCCATAGTTACTGCAGTATCAGTATTGCCAAAAGTGATTCTGTCCAAAGAAACCCCCAAAACTTCTGCCACAATTTGAGCATGAGCAGTCCTCATTCCTTGACCCATCTCCACTAATCCGCTCTGAATAAGGATACTCCCATCTATATCTATGGTAACTGTAGCACTTGCTGTATCGATACCTTCTCCCCCTAATCCCGCTCCTCTAAAAGTACAGGATAAGCCGATGCCCTTCTTAAGAGGGTTAAAGCCTTCTCTCTCTTGGATATATTTTTTCCTTTTAGACTCAAAATCTGTTTTTCTGCAAATTTCTCTGATCATCTTTTCTAAGGGAGCGGGTATCTTGCCCGGAAGTAAAATTTGCCCTGTCCCCATCTCGTCCCCCGGTTTTAAGCAATTCTTTAATCTTATCTCTTGAGGAGACATCTTTAATTCCTCAGCCAATTCATCAATTAAAGATTCAGTGGCAAACACCATTTGGGGAGCAGAAAATCCTCTATAGGCCCCTCCATAAATGGTATGGGTATAAAGGCCGTAAATGTCGGTTTTTATGTGAGGGATAGTATAGGGGCCGGCAGCATGAATTGAAGCTCTCCAATTTGCAAAACTCGCTTTATTGTTATAGGCTCCACCTTGAACATAAACTTTATTTTCAACTGCTACTATAGACCCATCTTTCTTTGCTCCTATTTTATAATTAGCCTGAAAAGGATGTCGCTTTGAACTTTCCAAAAAACTCTCCTCTCGAGTCAAGACCATTTTTACTGGACGCCCAGTTTTTAGAGCAATAACGGCACAACGAGCAGCCATTAGCATAACTGATTCATCTTTACCTCCAAAACTACCACCGATAGTACTCTGGATTACCCTAACCTGATTAATCTTCAACCCTAGAACTGTGGCCACATTTTCCCTAATGGTATAAGGATTCTGAATAGAACCATGAATCTCCACCCCTATTTTATAAGGGTCAGGAAGAACAATAACCGCTTCTGGCTCAATATAAGCCTGATCCACAAATTGAGTTCGATAGGTCCTTTCTAAGATAACCTCAGCTTCTTTAAAGCCCTTCTCTACATCTCCTGATCGCAAAAGATGATGAGAATGTTCGATAAAATTATTTTCTATTTCTGAATGCACTCTTTTAGAATTTTCTACCTTTGCTTCTTCAAGATCAAAAACACCTGGTAATTCTTCATATTCAACCCTTACCAATTTAGCCGCTTTTTCGGCGATTTCCTTACTTTCTGCTGCTACTACTGCTACTCCATCACCAATATACTTTACTTCATTCTGGGCCAATACGGGAAATTTACCAAACATTATATTGTTTCCTGGTACATCCTTTGCTGTAATAACCATTATTACTCCCTCTAACCCTTCTGCTTCCTTAGTGTCAATCTTTAATATTTTGGCATGAGGATATCTACTGTATACTGTTTTGGCGTACAACTGGGATCCGCAATTTAAATCTGCGCCATATTTCGCCTTACCAGTAACTTTTTCGTAAACATCTATTCGTTCAACCGATTTATTAACTATCTTATACATAACAGTAATCACTTCCTCCTAATATAAAACTGACTCTTTCCCTTTTAAAAACTTTCCTCCACCTTGCTCCCCATAAAACCTATTCTCGTTAACAATCACTTTTCCTCGTAAGATAGTAGCAATAGGATATCCTTTTACCTTGAAGCCATCAAAGGGGGTATAACCAGCAGCAGTATGCTGCATAGAGTCAGAAATAATAATTTCCTTCTCTGGATCAAAGATAACTAAATCAGCATCAGTCCCTACTTTTAAACTTCCCTTCTCCGGATAAAGTCCAAATATTTTTGCAGGGTTAGTAGATAATAAATTTACCATCCTCTTTATGTCAAAATAACCTCTTCTCACTCCATAACTATAGACCAAAGGTAGCAGAGTTTCTGACCCAGGAATACCAGACAAGATATTCAAACAATTCGAAGAAGATAATTTTTGTTCTATCGTATAAGAACAGTGATCGCTGGCTATAACCTCTATGTCATTATTCTCTATAGCTCTCCATAAGGCAAGATTATCCTCTTTCTTCCTCAGGGGAGGAGTCATAAAATATTTTTGGGCATCTTTTCCTTTAAGTAAATCCTCCGTTAACAATAAATAATGAGGGGCAGTTTCTGCAAAAATTTTCCCCCTGCTTTTTCTAATCTCTTTTAAGGCCTTATAGCCTTTCTCTGAAGATAGATGAACGATATATATAGGCATATCTAACGATTTAGCCATATTTCCCACTTTTTTAATCGCCTCATATTCTATCTCAGGGGGACGTAGCTGAGTATGAAAATAAGGAGGAAGTTCTCCTTTCTCTTTATACTTAGTTTTATTTTGATCTATCATTTCATCATCTTCAGCGTGAACAGTGATTAATAATTTCAAATCGCGGCTCATTCTTAATAAGTCAAGCCAGCTCTCTTTATCCAACATAGATCCATCTTCTTTATAAGTGGTAAATAACTTTAGACTATTTACCCCTTCGGTCTTTAACTCTTCTAAATCCTTCTTAAGGTTAGGATATAGAGAACAAACCGACTGATGTAGAGAATAATCAACTACCGCCTTTCCTTTAGCCTCTTTTTGCCTATTAGCAAAAGCTTCTTTTATGGTATGACCTCTTTGCTGTTCTGCATAATCTATGAAGGTAGTTACTCCTCCAAAAGCTGCTGAAATACTTCCACTGTAAAAATCATCTGCAGTAATTTGGTTAGAGGAAGATTTCATAAAATAATGAGTATGGGCATCAATTATTCCGGGAATTACAAATTTTCCACTAGCATCTATTATTTTACAACCATGAAAAATTTCTCTCGGTAGAATATTATCATTTACCTCCCTGATCTTGTCTCCAATAATTAAAATATCTTTTTTGCAAACTTGATCAGGAGTCACTATCATTCCGTTTCTAATTAACAATTTCATTATAATTTTCTCTCAAAATTATCAATCAATTCTTCTTTTTCGAATAACTTAAATCTATTTTTATAAATCTTCTATTAATTGAAATAGACCTAATTCCTTAAGTTTTTTTTGGGTAGGAATTCCTCTAAAATCCCAACCTCTAACCTTATAATAACCATCTAACATTTCCTCTAAATCTACCAATAAATTACTCTTCCATACCTGATTAGTAAGCATCCCATCTATTACTTTGTAAACTGTAGCTGGCTCTTTTAAAAAACGTTCAGGTAGTGAATCATTTTTTCTATCAAATCCATGTCGACAGTTATACACCCTTTCTAGATTTACAATTCTTTCCCCTATTTTTAATAAGTCTTTTTCTTCTAAATCAAAAGAATTATCAAAAGCATTTATAGCTTTCGCGATATCATCGGGTCCTAAAACATAATTTTCCAGGGTAGAAAATTTACATATTCCCAAAGCATCGGAAATCGCTGAATACGCTTCAGTAAATTTCAACATCTCTGGCTTGTATTTTTGAGAAAATACATCAAGAATTTCTGGACCACTTCCAGGGAAATACTTTTTGGCTACCTCTTCGTTATGTGTTTGGTCGATGGTTTCTAAGCCATAAAGATGATCTGCTCCTCGGTTAGATGTTGCATGCCCTAAAGCTAACCCTCTATTAGTACGTGGCTCCTGTTCAGGAATTTCTACACCTTTTACTTGCATAGCGAATTTAAAAGTGTCAGGATAGATTTTTTTACTAGCCTCTAATGCCCCTTCTGCTAAGATATCACCAATTCCATCTCGATAAGCAATTTTTTTTATTAAGCCAACGATGCTTTCTTTATCTCCCCACTTTAAATTATACTCTTTATTTGATAGAAAACCTTTTTCATGGCATTCCATTGCAAAAGCGATAACTCCTGAAGTAGAAATTGTATCTAAACCCAGATCATTACAAAGTTTATTAGCATAGATAATAAGTTCTATATCATCGTTCCATACCATTGACCCAAATCCATTAATAGTTTCATATTCAGGACCGGCAGTTTCGCATTTGTATGGTCCTAACTTTACTTGAGAATGTCTTTCGCATCGAATAGGACAGTTATAACAACCCGAAGTTTTTATAACATACTTATCTAGAGCTTGAGCATTAATCTTATTTGCAAAAGGAATCTGCACTTCTAAATGATTTTTTGCCGGCAAATCTCCTCGTTTATTTTTATAATCTATCAAAACTGCCGTTCCCCAACGATGATAATCTTGGGCGGCTTGGCTATTAGATATTTTTTTGGAACTTTCAATAGCTATCTTTCTAAATTCCTCCGAAAAAGTTATTTTTTTTGAAGCTTTAACTACTATAGCTTTTAACTTTTTGGAGCCCATAACCGCCCCCATACCAGTGCGCGCTAAAGCGCGATAATCATCAGTTATAATCGAAGCCATTTTAACTAAATTCTCTCCTGCTGGGCCAATACTAAGAACATGACTTCCCTCATAGATCTTTTTAAAGCCATTATTAACGTCTGCAGTATTTCTCCCCCAATATTCGTTAGCAGGCAAAATTACTATTTGCTCATCTTTTACGAGTAAATAAACCGGCTTCTCTGATTTACCATTTATAACCAATGCATCAAAACCTGCTTTTCTTAATTCAACCCCAAAATAACCACCCGCATTAGCATAACCATAAGCACCAGTCGCTGGCGACTTTGCAGTAACCGTAAAACGAGCTGACGTAGGCCAGCAAGTTCCTGTAAATAATCCGGTTGAAAAAATAAGACAATTACCAGCATCGAAAGCACCTATTTCTGGATCTACATTATCATAGAGAATTTTTGCCGCATATCCCCGGCTACCCAAATATTCTTCCAAAATAGGGGCAGGACTTTTGTTTATTTCTATATTTTTTTTACTTAGGTCAATATAGGCAGTTAACGCCATAATTAATACCTCCCCTTAATTCTTTATTCTCAATTTATTTGTACTACTAATTAATAAATTACTTTTCTGTTATATCCGCCGTCAAAGTACCTGCCGGGCAAATTGATAGACATAATCCACAACTCCGACATAACTCTTCATTTACTTTCATTGTCGGAAAATTTAAGGTCCGGGCACCATAAGGACAAACGATAACACAAGCCTGGCAATTAATACAACCACACTGCAAGCAGCGCTGAGCTTCTTTTCTCGCTGCATCCTCTTCCAAACCCAATTCTACCTCTCTGAAACTAAGAATTCTTTCCCGGGGTGATAATAATTTAGTTTCTTCTCGGGAGATATAATCGCTATCTAGTGCTCCAAAATGTATGCGTCTTACCTCTTCTTTTGCCTCTGATAATTTTCCTTTTCCTCCCAGTTTCGAATTTATCATTTCTGCTACTCTTTTACCGTCAGCAATACCTTGGATAACTGTTCTTGGTCCCCTTAAACAATCGCCCACTGCATAGACACCTTCAACTTCAGTCTCTCCCGTTTCTTTATTTTTTATTCGTGGCAGGAACTCAGTATCTACCTTTTGACCGACTGCAATTATTATTATATCTACTTCTAAGACCTTAGAAGGTTCTCCAGTAGCCAGAGGAGTTCCCCGGCCTGAACTGTCTAATTTACCCAATTTCATAGGTTTATAATATAATTTTTCTACCTTCTCTCGCCCGCTAATTTTGTCAGGTGCAGCCAAAAATATGAACCTTACTCCTTCTTCCTCCGCATAATTAACTTCTTCTCTAAAAGCGGGCATATCCTTTTTTTCTCTGCGATAAACTATAGTAACTTCTTTAGCGCCTAATCTTAAAGCTGATCTAGCGGAGTCGACAGCCACATTACCTCCTCCAATAACCGCCACTCTTTTATTTTTTAGATCATGCCCCCGCCCCAAATTAATATCTCTAAGAAAAGTTATTCCCGATAATACTCCTAACAGATTTTCGCCTACAATATTTAATCTTGATTCTCCCGCTGCACCCGTCGCAATTATAATACTGCTAAAATCTTCCTTTTTTAGTTCCTCCCAGGAAATATCTTTCCCTATCTTAATGTTAGTTTTAATTTCTACTCCCATATCTTCGATTCTATCAATTTCTCTTTTTAAAACTTCTTTAGGTAATCTATAATCAGGGATCCCCACTGCCATCATCCCTCCTGCTACTGGAAGCGCTTCAAATACCTTAACCTTATATCCTAATTGAGCTAAATAAAAACCAGAGGTTAGACCGGCTGGCCCTGCCCCAATAATCGCAATTTTTTTACCCTGATCCTCCTGCTGAGGTGGTAAAAGAAGAGCATCACTATAATTTTCCAAAACTTGATCAGCAGCAAATCTTTTCAACAATCTAATTTGTAAAGGATCATCAATGGTAGAACGACGACATTCTTCTTCACACGGATGATCACATACTCTGCCACAGATTGCGGGGAAAGGATTAGTTAAACTAATAGTATGATAGGCCCCTAAATAATCACCCTTTCTAATCTGATCCAAATACATTGGAACATCTACTCCTGCAGGACAGGCAGCTTGGCAGGGGGCATAATCAGGGTTGTAATCAAACTTTAATTTAGCGATTTTTTCTTCTCTAGGAAAATTGGGTAAAGCTACGCCCTTTACTGCAGAAATAGAATCATAGCCTAACTTCGCTAGCCAAACAGCAATATCCTGGGATAGTTTGGTAAATTCTTTAAGACCCCGGAGAATGGCGATAGAACATACCCCTACTGCGCTAGCCCCTATCATTAAATATTCAATCGCGTCTTCTGCACACGTTACTCCACCAATCCCGATTAAATTATTACAACCATTCCGAGCAATTTCAGAAGCAATCCTCAAGGCAATCGGCCTAATTGCTCCGCCGGATAACCATCCATAACCATCAGAACTTAACATTTCTGGTCTAGCTTCTTTAATGTTGATCTTCAAAGTAGGACCAAGAGAATCAATAGCCGATATAGCATCTGCTCCGGCTTCTAAACATCTTTGGGCCGTACCTACCGGATCAGGCCAATTCCCACTCATCTTACAAATAACCGGGATAGATACCCTCTCTTTAGCCGCTTTTAACATCGGTAAAAGGGTATCTTCTGCGTAAGAAACCAGTTCAATAAAATCAGCTCCTGCTCTCTCGCAATCTTTAACTAAAGCCTCTGCTTCTGGTAAGGTATGACCAACACTAGCGATAACCACAGCTCCCGCCTCTTTGGTCAGCGGTATTTCTCTTTTAAACCAAAGATCTGCTTCACTATCTGCCCACTTTTCACAATTAATCAGAGAATCTTTATTTATCTTGCTTATATGTCTAACTGGATTCACTGCCGCTTTTAATCTTATGGTTTTAGTAACTACTGCCCCTGCCCCTGCCTGATGAGCCTTAATTAATCCTTCAGCAGCGTAAGAAAGAGGGCCAGAAGACAAAATAAAAGGACTCTGTAATTTTACTCCACATAATTCCGTAGAGATATCTGCCTTATTTAACATTTTATTCTTCTCCAATTGTTACCTACTCCTATAAATTATCGTTTTTTTAATCTAATTTCCAAAATTTTTCCACCGCCGCTCTAAGTTCTATCCTTGTCTTTTCTTCGTTAATAGTTAATAACTCTCCATCCCTTAAGATAAATTTACCATTTATCATTACCTCAGTGACATCAGTCGGATTACGAAATAAAATAAGTTGATCATAAATATTTTTTGAATTAAGGGGGGTAGGAGTGTCTACTTTGACAGCAATTAAATCTGCAAAATAGCCAACTTTAATACAACCTAAATTATCTCTACCTATAGCTTTTGCCCCCTCATTAGTAGCCATTTTATAAACATCTTTAGCAGGCATAATTGCAGGATTTTGCTGATAAGCTTTATGAATTAAAAAAGCTCCTCGCATAACTTCAAAATAATTGTTAAGGTAACCATCGGTTCCTAACCCTACTTTAATCCCTTTAGCTAAAAGAGCTGGGACCGGAGCTATGCCTCCTCCTACTTCACAATTGGATAAGGGCATATGCACTAATCTTGCTCCTTTTTCGGCTAAAATATCTATTTCCTTAGGTTCTAATTGCACACCCTGGGAAGCAACTACATTCGGTCCTAAAAAATTTAATTCATTATAAACTTCAACTGGTCGTTTACCATATTTTTCTATAGACCAATTAGGCTCATAAACGCTTTCTGAGAGATGCATATGAATATCACAGCCTAATTCATCCGCCATTTTTTTAGCCTGAATCAGGTACTCTTTATCAGCAGTAAAAAGGGTATGCACGGACATCATTCCTTGAACTAAATTATCAGATTGATTATATTTCCTTATAAAATCCCTATTTTCTTTTAATCCTAATTGTCCATTTTCTTTGCCCATCCTTTCACAAGCCTCAAAGCTAAGAATGCCTCGCAAACCAGCTTGATTAACTGCCTCAGCTTCTACCTCTAAAGCATTGGGAATAGCATTGGGAGCCTCTAAAACATCCATAAAAGTAGTTATCCCGCTCTTAATCATTTCCACACAAGCCCAGCGGGTAGTTATTTCTATCAATTGGTGATTAAGGCGATTTTCTATGTAAGGCCACCAGAAATCTTCCAAAAAACTTGAAAAGTCATGGACAAAGGTTTCTACACTAATGCCATGGGATAAAACACCATACATATGCATATGTCCATTGATAAAACCTGGAGCAATTAATTTGTGCGTAAAATCAAAAACTTCATCTCCTGTCTCTACCTTAAGTTTTTCATTAGGGGCCACTTCTGCGATCTTATTACCTTCTACTCGTACCCCCCACTCTTCCTTTAAACCATCCTCCAATAAAAGATAAGCACCTTTAATTACCTTAGCCATTCTTGTGCTCCTTCTTTTTATTTTTTAACTCCTTCTTAGTACTTAAGTACCTATTTAGTTCTTTAGTTATCTTAGAAAAGGGCAAGAAGAAGGTCGCTGCTATCAAAAAACATAAGACCTCCTTCTTGCCTTGTCTATCCTCACGGTGTAGGGCCAATGTACCCTGCAGGATACCAATCTAAAACTTCTTGCTCTTCTTTAGTAAGCCTAATACTTGCCGGAACCCTTAAGTTCCCCTGGTTATCATATAGGGGACCATCAAAAGGACAAAACGCCATTTGAGGATCCGCCATTTGCTCCAGTCGGGTAAAAATTAGATCATATATGGACATCTCTCCTAAAACTGGGTCAGTAACCTTCGCCGTTTTAAACTCTTCTTCAAACAAGGGATTAATTGGTACACCGTATGTACCCCCCAGTTCCAGACCCCCCTGCGGCATAGACCACCAATATTTCACCTTCTCCAGATTATGTGAAGTGTAAAGACCAGCATAAACCTTAGCTAAGAAATCCTCATAAATCACTTCATAATGAACAAGGTGGCCAGAGACGACATAGTCTGGAGCAAAGTCCAGCATAGGTGAACAATGACTAAAAGTGGCTATCCCCTGCGAACCGGCTACTTGAACTGGTGTAGAAGAACTCATATCGTGAATAATAACGTCACAACCTGAACCGATAAGCGCCTCCGTAGCTTCTTTTTCCGCTGGTGGATTATACCACTCATAGGTCCACCGCCCATCCACTACTGCTTCTGAATTAACCTCTTGGACACCCCGAGTAAAAGCAATTAAAGCACGCTTAATTTCAGGTATAGGATGGGGCAAAACAAAACCAACCTTGTTTGTTTCGGTAAGAACTCCTGCCATTAAACCATTGATATAAAACAATGGGTCCAACGTAATCCAATAGGTAGCTACATTAGGAGCATTTTTAAATCCGTTACAAAGACCAAAAATTACCTCAGGATAGCGTCTGGCAGCGGCAAGCACACCATCTTGATAGGCTATACTATCCGCAAAGATTACTTGACATCCTTGGCGAACAAGTTGATCGATATATGTTTGTACATCCGTCTCTCTAACATTTTCTACATAAGCAGTTTCTAACCAGGGAAAAACTCCAGCAGTAGCTAACCGAGCCTGGTCATGAGCATAATTCCAGGCATAGTCTCCAACTGGACTGTCATAAATAAAACCTGCCTTAAGTGCTTGACCAGGTGTATACTCTGCAGCAATGCCCACTAAGTAAACAGTCGCAATAGTTATTAACGATAAAGTAAACACGATAATTAATTTCTTTTTCATTTTTTTCCTCCTTTCCATTACTCCAGAACATTTTTAAATTTTAAATTAACAGATTCACACTGTAGATTTCCCGTCCACTTTCTACGCCCTTATTTATCACCCCCTTTTTTTAAAAGGATTAATTATATTTTCTATTGTACCTGCTTTCTTTCTTTTTTATTTTATTATTTTTTGAAAGCACTAAACGCCGTCAAAATTTTATTCTTCCCCTCTTTTGTAGGGAATACCTAAAGCAGCAGGAGCACCTAACCCCTCTCTGGCTTTTCCAAGGCACAATATAGTAAGCACCAAAATAGTAGAAGCATAAGGGATAATTTTAAGAAACTCTGGAGGCATCCAAGGTTGAAGAGTATAAGCAAGACAAAATAAAGTTCCAAATAAAAGAGCTCCACCCACCGCATTTAGGGGATTCCATGCCGCAAAAATTGTGAGGGCAAGTGCAATCCACCCCATCCCTGCACTCATTCCTGCTGTCCACGCTGGTCGATATACTAACGAGAGAAAAGCACCTCCTATCCCGGCAAGCGCCCCTCCCCATATAACACATAAATAACGGACCAAAAAAATATTTATTCCTAAAGCATCTGCACAGCCGGGAGACTCTCCTACTGACCGAATCACAAGTCCTAGTTTTGTTTTATATAATAAAAGCCAAAGCATTATTGCTAATAAGATACCTATATAAGTAACAATATTCTGATTTTGGAATACTATCGGCCCTAACAAGGGAATATTAGAAAACACAGGGACAAATAGAATATCAGTAAGAGGAGAACGCAAGGAAAAACCTTCCCAGCCTCGTCCCAACATATTTGCTAAACCTGAACCAAACATACCCAGAGCCAAGCCAGATACTACCTGGTTTGCCCGCAATGTAATAGTAAGAAAGGCATGGATTAAGGCAAGCAACCCTCCGGCTATAGCTGCTACCAATACCCCTAACCATGGATTGCCGGTAATGTGGGCTGTAGCAAAGCTAGTAAATGCTCCAATCATCATCATTCCCTCTACTCCAAGATTCATTACTCCACTTCGTTCAGCATAAATTTCTCCTAATGTTCCCCAGAGTAAAGGCGTAGAATAAACTAGACCACGACTAAGTACGTTCACTAACAAACCTGTATCCTCCATTATTCCTCCCTTATCTTTACTCTTTTTTCCAGTGAAACCGATAACCCAACAAAATCTCGCTACCAACTACAAAAAATAATACTAATCCATTAAATATATCTACAATTTGAAAAGGCATCCCCATAGCTGCCTTAAGCAAGTCACCTACAGAAAATATTAGACCAAAGAAAAAAGCAGTTAAAACAGCTGCAAGCGGATTCCCTCGTGCCAGCCAGGCTACTATAATAGCAGTAAATCCATAACCCATAGAGATATCTTGAGGAGGGGTCAATCGAAAATGTACTCCTGCTACCTCCCCCACCCCAGCAAGTCCTGCTAACCCTCCAGAAAGTAAAGCTACCCACAAAGTAACCTGGAGAAAATTAACTCCTGCATAACGGGCAGCATCTTTACTTTGTCCTGCTACCTGAATTTCATAACCCAGCCACGTTCTATGTAATATTAAACTTGCTCCTACCACCGCCCCTACTCCTATTATAAGAGTAACCCAATGTATCCGCGTTCCGGGAATTAACGGCAGGCATGCTGCCTCGGGAAACATATCTGTATAACCAAATCCTCTCATACTTTCTCCTCGCCAGGGGCCATGGATAAGCCAATCTACAACGTAAATAAAGATATAGTTCAGCATAATAGTGGAAATAATTTCATTAACCCCTAGTTTAACTTTCAAAACTGCAACTCCCATTGCTAGCAAGGCTCCTGCTAAAAAGCCAGCGATAAAC
>DOTB01000087.1 GCA_003513845.1 Candidatus Atribacteria bacterium
TTTGGTAATCTCAAATTGAGTTTCGGGGGATTGAATGCCATTTTTTAGTCGATCATAGTAGATAGTTTTCAAACGACCAATCCCATGTGAATCAATGCCACGTTTATCAGCAGTTATCAAAACATCAGCACATACTCGGGCCTCTTCTTCTGGCACTCCAACACCTCGAAAAGTATCAACCATAAAATTTTCCAGGGTATCAAAATCCACCCAGGCTACCTTTTCCTCCACAGTTGCTTCCTCCCTCATTTTTATCTTTCTCCATTTAATTAATAAATTTTAATAACTTTTTTACTATAACAAAAGTCAAACAGGGGACGGTTCTCTGTTCTAAATCTAAATTCTGAAGATTTTATTTAAAGTAAGACCAGTCAATCTGGACAATTGTCTCATTGAGATTCCCTCTTGTGCCTTAAGATATTTTATAATCTCCAATTGATTTTTCTTTGACTCATTATGAAGCAAAGCTAATTCTACTCCATATTTATCTAACACCAACTTCCGGACCATTTTGTCAGATAAAGTTTTCTTTTGTTCGGTAAGGTCAAGACACTGGTCTTGATTTATTCCATAATTAAATTTTTCAAATTCCTTAATCGCTCTATTTTTATCTTGATCAAATAAGGACAAAGCAAAGTCAACTTTAACCATCTTCTGCTTATGAATATATTCCTTATAACTGCTCCAGAGGTAAGAGGCAATATTATTGGTCAATCCTGCTTTCAAGGGATTCTGGTGGATATATCGTAAAACGGTCAGAAAATAGGCATCATCTTCCACTGGCTCACTCTTGTATCGGTCCTGAAAAAGATGGCCTTTTCTATCATATTGCCAGTTGTAGTAATAAACATAGCTGGTTCCGATTCGCTTGATAGTATTGGAAAGAGGTTCTTTCCCTTCCTTCAGTAATAAATGAACATGATTCCCCATCAGACAATAGGCATATATTTCAAATTCAATCTTTTGCCGATAGTGATCAAGAATGACTAAAAATTTCTCATCATCTTCATCATCAGTAAAAATATCTTGTTGATTGATGCCCTTTATCATTATATGATAGATATTACTTTTGCTTTTGATTCTGGCTACTCTTGGCATAAAAAAATAACTCCACTGATAGCATATTATACTATCAGTGGAGTATTGTCAAACAGAGAACCGTCCCCTGTTCTAAAGACTCGCCGTGAGAAAAGAGGGAGTTGTCATTGCGAAACCTGCTGAAAGCAGGGCGTGGCAATCTCCTCCATTTATGCCTACATCCGAACTAACTAAAGGAGATTACTTCGCTCACTTTGTTCACTCGTAATGACAGTGGGGTAAGCATAAATCCTATCAGTAAGAAAAGTAGCCTCTTCCTTTTTCTTTGCCCTGTCCCCTTTTCTCTGCCTCTGGACGGTTCCCTGCCTTAGATATTTTATTTAATGAAACAGAGAACCGTCCCCTGTTCTACCAGAGTAAATCTCCCATTCCTTCAAATGGATCAACCTTTACCTTCCCAGAGTAAAGATTTTTCTTGATATTTCTCATGCCATACCAAACACTTATCCAACCGATTGCACCATATATCGCCATAATAAATACGCCAGCCCAGTATTGAATAATTACGAAATAAATTAACAAACCGATAGAAACCCAATGCCCGAAACGGGTAAATCCTACCACCAAAAGCAAAAGAGCCGGCCATTAAAATTGAGCTTTGAACAAGGCAACTAACAGAAACACCAAAACGAGGATGCTAACATTAGAAAGTATTCTACTAATTGGGCCAGTGCCTTCGCCTTTGCTCATTTTTTGATAAGCAAGCTCATTTTCAAACTTTTCAAAAAAATTGCTCATATTTTTAAAGCGGTATTTAGTATTTTTTCTTCTATTAACGGCACATACTTTTTATACATTTCGTCGGGTATGGAAATTTTAAGTTTATTTTCTTTAGCTGATTTTTCAATAACACTTTTAATGTAATCGCTTTTTAGCAAATAATCGTCAGCATGCTCAATAGCAAGCAGTTTAATGGTGCCAACCATAAATTTTGCAAAATCTTTTTTATTCAAAACATCTTTAGCTTTCAATATAACTGGTACGTGGATTTTGGATTTTTCGCTTTTCAAATATGAAGCATAAGCAGAAAAAAGATTTTCCATGAATGAATCTGAAGGAAACATATGTTTGGTTGTAGATAAAAATTGGTCAATTACTCCTATTGAAAGTAATAATTTTGTATCCGATTCTTCTTCCGATTTTTTGATTCCGTTTAGAATATCAATAAGTCCCATTATAAGAATTTCCTTTAAAATAAAATTTTCCAACTCAAACATTTTTGGGAAAATTCTATTCCAAACGTTTCCGTGCTTTGGTCGTTTTGCATAGCCGTAGCATTGCCAAACTTCATCATTAAGCAATGGCTTCATAGCCGTAGCGGCTAGGAACAAAACCAAATCGTTTATATCTGAAATTTTATTTTCCATATTATTTCAATAAATCCTCAATTGAAACGCCCAACGCTTTGGCGATTTTCGCTATAGTTTGGACGCTTGGTTTGTTCACTGTGCCGCTTTCGACCTTCATAAGCGTTGTGTATTTTATATCCGCTTTCTTGGCTAAATCATCTTGCGTCAAGCCAAGTTTAGCCCGTAATCTCTTTATGTTTTCACTGATTGTTTTTCCACTTGTCATATAAATAAAGTTTTGGTAGTATTATAGTAAATGAGAATTTTATCTATATTTCAATACTACCAAATAAAATGATTTTTAGCAAACAATTTTTAGGGAGTGTTAGTTAAATAATGCAAACAGGGGACGGTTCTCTGTTCTAATAATTCTGCCCCGTAACAATATTAATATTTATTTTAAAAACAATAATAAACGAAAATCAGTTTCTGTCAAATTTTTTTTAAATAGTTAGCTTTATCCTCCGCCTGAGGGAGGAAATATAATCAGTTCATCACCGTCT
>DOTB01000009.1 GCA_003513845.1 Candidatus Atribacteria bacterium
TTTAAATAGAGGAGAGAGAATTGTTTGAAATTTTAAAACCAAAAGTTTATGTAAATTCAATTTACAATATAGATTTAAAGAAACTAAAGAAAATGAAAAAGATAAGGGGCATTATTGTTGACTTAGATAATACTCTGGTAGCCTGGGGGAAAAATGAAATAAACCAGAGAGTTATTGATTGGGTGAAAGAAGCGAAAAAATTAGAGTTAAAAATATGTATAGTTTCCAATACTAATTCTAAAAGAGTCGAAAAATATGCCAAAATACTTAATCTCCCTTACTACTCAAAGCTCTTTAAGCCTTTTAGTATAAGCTTTATTAATGGCCTGAAGATTTTAAATACAAGAAAAAATGAGACGGTGGTAATCGGAGATCAGATATTTACTGATATATTGGGAGGAAACAGATTAAAACTTTTTACTATTTTAGTTACCCCAATAATTAATAGAGATGCAATAGGAACATTTCCTCAACGTACCTTAGAAAGAATTATTATCTCATTCTGGCTGAAAAGAGGCATAATAAAGAAAGAAGTTGGCAATTGGCCTTAGTATAACAGTATCGAGTATATAGTATCGAGTATATAGTGAGGAGAAAAAAGAAAGAGAAGAATAGCTGAAAAGATAAAAAACTTTCAAGATTTGAGAATCTGGCAAGTAGGAATAGAAGTGGTTAAAGATATCTATATATTGACTAAAAAATTCCCAAAGGAAGAGTTGTATGGATTAAATTCTCAAATGAGACGTTCAGCAGTTTCCATACCATCAAATATTGCAGAAGGATTTAGAAGATATCATAATAAAGAATATAAGCAGTTTTTATATATAGCGTTAGGAAGTTGTGCCGAATTAGAAACACAAATAATAATTGCAAACGAATTAGATTATATTAATGAAACTGAGAAAACAGAGCTTATCGAAAAAATAAAATATATTTGTCGAATGACAGTAAAATTAATAAATAAATTATAATCTAAATTTACTCGATACTGTCTTTTCTTGATACTTGTTTTTACTATTTACTCGATACTCGATACTCGATACTATTTTTTGGAGAATTAACTTTCGGTTATCTTCCTCTCTCATACTATAATTGATAAAATAAAATTGGAATGCTCGAAAAAAACAAATAATCAGAGGATAAAAATATTTTTAGTTAACCAGATTTTGCATATAGCAATCATTGTTGTTTTAACTCTCAACTTCAACAAAAGTTATTTATTAATTTTTCCATTTAGTAGTGTTTTTTTAAACTACTTGATAGAAATGTATAATAGTGATATATTTATTATAAATCTAATAGGATATATCGCTTCTGTATTCTTTATTCCAATTTTACTTATGTATATAAAAGAAGAAGGTATTCCTGATAACCCTAAAAAATTAAAGGAGCAAAAAATACTGAATATTAAAATACCGGCAAATCAAACAATAGATAAATTCTATCATTTACTTTTAACTCTATATGCCCGGTACTTAGAGGATAAATATATCATTATAATTTTTATATATTTTGTAATTATAAGCTTTATTCCTTACCAGATGGGTACAGAAAGAATAGAAAAAGTATATAATTTAAAAAGGATTATTAATACATCATTGGCAATATTTCTTGGGTTGGTTTTAAAAATGGTTTAAATTTTTGCATTATGCGAGTAATGGAGGAAAAATGAAGAAAATTGTAGATAAAAGTATTACTGGAAACTTCCTATTAGATATCTTATATAAGAGGAATTTAATTAATGATGAACAATTAAATAGAATTTCAAAAATTCAGAAAAATAACAGAAATGAATTACAAAAGACAATTATTGAACTGGATATACTTAAAAAAGACGAAATGATGATTGCCTTAGCTGATGAAATTGGAGTAAAATACGTAAATTTAAATGATGTTAATATTGACCCTACTATAGTAGTTTTAATTCCCGAAGAGATGGCCAGAAGACATCAGCTTATTGCTATAGACAAAGATGGAAATAAATTGACAGTTGCGATGGCAAACCCCTTAGATGTTTTCGCGCATGATGAATTAAAAATAAGGTTAGGGTATGATATTGAATCAGTATTGTCTTATGGTGAAGATATCAACAGGGCTTTAGATGAAGTATTTGGGGTCACCAATGAATGGGACCAGGTAATTGGCAAGATTGAAAATATGCAAGTTACTGTATTAAAAGAGGAAGAAAAAGAAGTTAGTGATATTTCTGCAATAGATAAAGGCGAAGAAGCACCGATAATTGCCTTAGTTAATCTGATAATTTTAAGAGCGGTTAAAGAGAAAGCTAGTGATATTCACATAGAATTATTCGGTGAGGATACTCTTAGAGTTCGTTATCGAATTGATGGTATATTACATGATGTAATGTCTCTACCAAGAAACTTGCATTTAGCTATTATTTCTCGAATCAAAATAATGTCAGATTTGGATATTGCTGAAAGAAGATTACCTCAAGATGGTAGAATTCAAGTTAATGTTCGAGGAAGAAATATAAATATCAGGGTCTCCACTGTCCCTACAGTAAATGGAGAAAGTGCAGTATTAAGAATATTAGACCCAGCAAGTATTTTATTAGATTTAGATTCTTTGGGTTTTTCTAATGATATTCTTCCTAAATTTATATCTTTAATTAAAAAACCTAATGGTATAATTTTAGTTACCGGACCGACAGGAAGCGGAAAATCTACTACTCTATATACTGCTTTAAATTTGTTAAATTCAAGTGAAAAGAAAATTATGACTATTGAAGACCCGGTAGAATATAGATTAAAAGGGATTAGCCAAATTCAAGCTAAACCTAAAATTGGACTTACTTTTGCTGCTGGATTGAGAAGTTTTTTACGACAGGACCCCGATATTATGTTAGTCGGAGAAATTAGAGATAGGGAGACAGCTGAAATTGCTGTTCAGGCCGCTCTTACTGGGCATCTTGTCTTAAGTACTCTTCATACTAATGATGCACCTAGTTCAGTTATAAGATTAATTGATATGGGGATTGAGCCTTTTTTGATTTCCTCTTCAGTAATTGGGGTTATTGCCCAAAGACTAGTCAGAAGAATATGCCCAAAGTGCAAGAAAGAACTAAAAATAACTTCTGATATAAAAAAGATTCTTGATATATATGATATAGACAGCAATGAAATAACCTTATATAAGGGTGAAGGGTGCCCTAACTGTAAGGGTACGGGGTATAAGGGAAGAATAGCTCTGTTTGAGTTGATGATTATTACTGACACTATGAGAGAATTAATTACTAAAAATGTTAATAACAGAAAACTGAGGGAAACTGCTCTCCAAGAAGGTATGTGCACATTAAAGGAAGATGGGATAAAAAAGGTTCGTGAAGGAATTACCACTGTCGATGAAGTCTTGAGAGTTGCATCAACTTAAAAGTTGAAGGAAGTGAGTTAAAATAGTTAATAATCAAATTAAAGAAAAAGACATTTTTCCAATAGTTCAGAGGGAAATTAATTTACATGCCGTGGTCGGTGCAAATATGCTCAAACAGATAGATTTGTTTAAGGAGATAGCACCTATTGTCCTGCATCATCACGAAAATTATGATGGGACAGGTTATCCCAATAGATTAAGAGGAGAAGAGATTCCCCTCGGTTCTCGCATAATAGCTGTAGTTGAAGATTTTACTAATATACTTTATAATAATAAAAACATTGAAAATTCTTTGCCAGATAAAGAAGTATTAAATAAATTTTTTTCTTTTACCGGAAAAAAGTATGACCCAAAAGTTATCAAAGCCTTAAAAGAGATTATTTAAACAGTATCCAGTATCGAGTATCGAGTATATAGTATCGAGTAAAGAGAAAAAAAGAAAGAAGATAATGACTGAAAAGATAAAAAACTTTCAAGATTTGAGAATCTGGCAAGTAGGAATAGAAGTTGTTAAAGATATCTATATATTGACTAAAAAATTCCCAAAGGAAGAGTTGTATGGATTAAATTCTCAAATGAGACGTTCAGCAGTTTCCATACCATCAAATATTGCAGAAGGATTTAGAAGATATCATAATAAAGAATATAAGCAGTTTTTATATATAGCGTTAGGAAGTTGTGCCGAATTAGAAACACAAATAATAATTGCAAACGAATTAGATTATATTAATGAAACTGAGAAAACAGAGCTTATCGAAAAAATAAAATATATTTGTCGAATGACAGTAAAATTAATAAATAAATTATAATCTAAATTTACTCGATACTGTCTTTTCTTGATACTTGTTTTTACTATATACTCGATACTCGATACTATTCTAAGTTTTTTTCTTTTTCTTTCTTAACTCGATACTCGATGCTATATACTGTCTTTAAGGGGTGAATTAACTAATGGCTACTTTTGTTTATAAAGTCCGTGACCGAACTGGTAAAGTTTTTACTGGAACAATGGAAGGAGATAATAGATCATCGGTTGTTTCTCGACTCAGGGAAATGGATTACTTTATCACTTCTATCCAGGAAAAAAAGAAAAGCCTTCTTTTTTCTACACAAATAACTCTTTTTCAACGTATAACCCTTAAGGATTTAACGATATTTTATCGGCAATTTGCTACTATGGTTAATGCCGGTTTAACTTTGGTAAATTCTTTAGATATTTTAATTGAACAAGTGGAGAGCAAACCATTATCGAATATTATAAAAGTAGTTAAATCTGATGTGGAAGCAGGTTCTACTTTGGCCGATGCTATGGCGAAATACCCTAATGTATTTTCTGAATTATATATTAGTATGGTTAGAGCAGGGGAAGTTGGAGGAGTATTGGATGAAATTTTAAACAAAATTGCCGATTTAATGGAAAAAGAATATGCCCTCAAGCAGAAAGTAAAATCTGCTATGTCTTATCCTACTTTTGTAATTGGTGCTGCTGTAATAATGGCTATCTTTATGTTAACTTTTATCTTACCTCAGTTTGTGGGAGTATTTGCTCAGTTTGGAGGAAAACTTCCTGCTCTTACTCAATTTTTTGTAACCTTAACCATTTTATTTAATAAATTTTGGTATATATTTTTTATAATTTTTGCTGCCTTAATTTTTGCATTTTTTTCCTATATAAAAACTCCTAATGGTAAATTAAATTTTGATAAATTCAAATTAAATGCCCCCATAATTGGGGAAATTAATAGAAAAAGCGCTATTGCCAGATTCACCAGAATCCTGGGGACCTTAATTAAAAGTGGAGTTCCTATTTTAGAAGCTCTACAGGTGTCTTCTAATGCCATAGGAAATTTAGTAATATCGGGCGCAGTATTGGGTGCTAAAACAAAGATAAAAGAGGGACAGAGCATTTCTGGCCCTCTGGCTGCAAGTGGGGTATTTCCTCCTATGGTCCCCCAGATGATTATGGTCGGGGAAGAGAGTGGTGAATTAGAAGAAATGTTAATTAATGTAGCAAAATTTTATGATGAAGAAGTAGATAGAAGTGTAGAAAAACTAACCGCAATTATTGAGCCACTTATGATGGTGTTTATTGGTTTAACCATCGGGACAATGATTATAGCTATGTATCTGCCTATATTTAATATGGTAAATTTAATAAAGTAAATTTTTCAATTTCACGAGGATAGGCTCGCTATAAAAAAGAAAATATTAATGTAATTGCGAGGGTAGCACTCAAATGATATTGAGTGCTACCCGGGGCAATATCATAGGGAATAATAATATGGCCATAGTATCTAAACCACCAAAAATAACCGATGACCAAATTACAAAATATCAACCATTAGTAAAAAGTATTGCTCGTAAATTTACAAATTCTGGTGAACCATTTGAAGATTTAGAGCAAGTTGGTTATATTGGCTTAATTAATGCTCTGAATCTTTATAATCCAGAACGGGGAGTAAAATTTGAAACTTATGCTACCTGGCTTATCTCTGGTGAAATTCGACACTATATTCGCGATAAACATCAGACTATAAAAATTCCTAATTGGATGTTAAAACTAAACAAACAGATAGAAAAATATATAATTTCCTATAGAAAAGAAAATAAACGATTTCCTACCATTTCTGAAGTATCTGAAAAATTTAATCTTACCGAAGAAGGAGTAAAGGAAATTTTAAAAGCCAGGGATGCAGTTCAAATAATTTCCATTGACCAGAAAAACAGGGAGTATGATTCTTACCATTACCCAAGGCTTGATAAAATAAAAAGCAAAGATTATCAGAGCTTTAAATTACCAATTGAAGATATAATTAGTTTAAAAATTGCAATGAGTAAATTAAAAAATTTACAAAAAAAAGTGATATATTATATTTTTGAAAAAGATTTAACCCAATTTAAAACAGCACATAAACTGGGTATATCCCAGAGACAGGTTTCTCGAATAAAAAATAAAGCTCTCAAGTCCTTAAAAAAAGAACTCGAAAATAAATAATTTCGAATATTATGGCATAGAATATAAGAGTTTAATTAATAAAGCTCGCAAGGAGCTAAAATAATGCTCAAAAAAAAGGTGGTAGTAAAATATAAAAATGGAGAAATTATAAAAGGCTGGGTAGAAGAATTTCGGCCAGACCGAGATTCTTTTATCTTATATCCTCTTATTGATTACAGCGAAGAAGAGATGTTGGAGATTAAGTTTGATTCTTTAAAAGCTGTTTTTTTCGTAAAAGATTTTTTTGGACATAAGAGTTATAAAAAAGTAAGAACTTTTAATGTTGACCTTAAGATCACTCCCAGTCAGAGAAAACTTATTGTAAATTTTAAGGATGGGGAACATTTATATGGCACCAGTTATAACTATGGAAGATACGAAAAAGGTTTCTTTGTATTTCCCATTGACCCCAATGATAATAACGAAAGAATCTTTGTGGTCCGTTCAGCTACAGATAACATTAGAATAATAAAGTTCAAAGTCTAAATTTCAAAGAAAGGAGCAGACAAATGAATGGAAATAGAATGGTAGTTAAATTTAATGATGGAAAAATTATAAAAGGTTGGTCAACTGATTTTAGACCTAACAAAGATATTTTTCACTTACACCCTTTGGAAGAATATGGTAAAGATATAGTTGAAATTGAAGTATCTTCCCTTAAGGCAGTATTTTTTGTAAAGGACTATAAAGGAGATAAAAATTATAAAAAAGTAAGAACATTTGAAGGACAACCACCTACAATTCCCAGCCAGCGCAAAATAGTTATAATTTTTAAAGATGGTGAAAATTTCTACGGTACAACTCATAGCTATGACCCAGAGAGAAAAGGATTCTTTGTCTATCCCATTGATCCCAAAGATAATAATGAACGAGTTTTTGTAGTAAACCCAGCAGTAAACAGTGTTAAACTACAAAAATTCAATAGTGAAGACTTCCAGATATATGTCTACAAAACCTCATAAAACCTTCTAAAAATGTCATTCCCGCGAGATTTGTCCTCGACTTGATCGGGGAACGGAAATCCCTACTCATCTGTCATTGGAGCGAAGTAAGCCTGCCCCTGCGAAAACAGGGGAAGCAATCTCTTCAATTGGTAAATTAGAAGACTGGGGAATTGGTGAATGAAAAAAAATTAAAAAATTTTTTACAATTTTGTCTAAAAACTACCGAAATTGGGAATAATATATATAGAAAAGAAAATAGAATAAAAAAATCAAAAAAAGTTGAAAAAGGCAAACTATTCGAAAGGATAGGACGCAAAGTTATGGGTCTAAGGCATTGTCATTGCGAAGAGTAAAACGACGAAGCAATCTTGTATTACCTTATAAGTTGCTATGACTGCCAAACTACCGACTTTTATTTTTATTAAAGAAGAATATAGATTCCAATTTTCACGGGAATGACAGAATAGGTGTGCGAAATGTCGGATGTAGGGGCACGAGGTATTGTAAAGGCAGGGACACGAAGTATTGTAAAGGTAGGGGCACGATGCATCGTGCCCAGAATAAACAAAAGACAATAAAACAAAAAGGGCACAATTCATTGTGCCCCTACAGAAGACAACTGTAAAAATGCAGATTTCAAAAGGAAAAATAATAAAGACCAGGAGGTGATTAATCAAGAAATAATAAGAAGGAATAATTTTATATAGATGTTATGAAGATATTTTTATTTTAGAAAATTTTATCAATTTACCAATCGATAAATTAATGAATTGATGAATTGATCGGCAGATTGGTCGATTGGAAGATTGGGTGATTAATCATAAATAAAAAAAGGAGGAAATTTAAAATGATGTGGTTAAGAAAAAGTAAGAAGGGTTTTACACTTATCGAATTGATGGTCGTAGTGGCTATCATTGGTGTACTGGCACTCTTAGGATTAAGACTTTATACCGGTCAACAGCAAAAAGCTAAAAATGCTATTGTAAAAGCAAACGCTGGAACCATTCAAACTTTAATTCAAGCAGAATTAGCAGATGAAACAGTTGCCACTCTTGCAAATAAAAGTTATATGGATAACATAGTTAATAATGCTGGAATACACAATCCTTTCTCGGGTAACCCGCAAACAGATTCTCATTATGCTACAGCAGAGCCAGTTGAATCTTCAGGAACAGAAGGTGAAATCTATGTATGGTACGATGCCAGCGATCTAGTTTTCCATGTAAATGGTTGGGGTGCAGGACCTAGTAAAGTATATGATAATGACCTAACTGCTAGAAAATAATTTTCTAAAGTTATGTTTAAAAAATATTTGAGTAAATAAATGAAAAGCTCCAGATGCAAAAAATTTGTAACTGGAGCTATTTTTATTTTTAATAAATAGGAAAGGAGCGCAAAGTTGGAAAAGTACTGGATAGAAAAGGATAATAGTTATCAGAAACTGTTAACCATATTATTAAAATTAACATTATTATCCGTCCCCTTGTATGTAAATAAATATATCTATAATTTTAGGGTAAATCAGGAAGCCGTGCTTAAACTGTTTGCTGTATTTTTAATTGCGATTTGGCTAGTAAAAATAATAAATACCGAAAAATATTCTTTACAAAAGACCAAATTGGACCTGCCCATTATTCTATTTTCTTTGGCATTAATCCTTTCTCTTTTTATCAGCAAGACAAAGACGGTAAGTTTTCAGGAATTTATAATATTTTTATCTTATATTCTAATATTTTTTTTAATTACCAATAATTTAGATAATAAGGCAAATTTTAATTCATTTATTCATCTATTCTTTATAATCTCCTTAGTTGTTTCTATATACACCCTTATGCAGTATTATGGCATAGACCCCTATCTAAGTGATTTACACTCTTTAACTTCCACTATCGGCCAGAAAAACTGGATTTCCAATTACCTGGCGATGATTTTTCCGGGAGCGTTTTCTTATTTTTTATTAGAACAATCCCAAAAAAGAATACTCTATTTCTTACTACTATCTATCCTTTATACGACTTTAATGATCTGCCAGAGCCGGGGGATATGGATTAGCATCGGTCTTACTCTAATATTTGCCATTTATATTATTATTAAATTCAAACTTTATGAAATATTTCATAAAAATAAAAAATGGCTAACCTTGCTTTTAATAACACTTCTATTAATAACCATTATTTATTCTACCGACAATCCTCTAAACAAAAGCGCCATAACCGTTCCCCAGAGGGCAATGACCACCTTTGACGAGCAGGATCCTTCCATCAATACTCGTTTTTTAATTTGGAAGACTACTCTTGAGATGATTAAAGAACGACCCATATTGGGCTCAGGAATTGGCACTTTTAAAATGAATTATTTAGTCTACCAAGCAGAGTTTTTAAAAAATAATCCTTATTATATACAATATTCTGGAAAAGCCCGGGATGCTCATAATGAATATCTGCAGATGTGGGCTGAATTGGGGATAATCGGTTTGGGGATATTTATCGGAATTATTCTGATGTTTTATAGTTCAATAATAAATTATTTAAAAAAAGTTAATAAAGATAATGAGAAAGATAAAATAATTGTCTTTGGATTGATTTTGGGTATTACCTGTTTTTTAATTCATTCGATTTTTACCTTTCCTTTGCGTGTACCGGCATTAGGAGTAACCTTTTTTGCCTTATTGGGATTAACTGTAATATATATCAGAAAGATAAATTTAGATAAAACTTGTTCTGATAATAAACCAAAAGAATTAAAATTGAAAAATAAAGGGATAAAAATTGCCTTAACTGTTCTTGTATTATTTTTTATGATATGGACCATTAATTTAGTAGCAGTAAAACCATATATTGCCGAAATAAAATATTTTAATGGTATGAGACATAATGTGGACGGTAATTATAAAGAAGCTTTAACTTATTTTGAACAGGCCGCATTATTATATCCTTATAATGGAAGAATATTACATGCCCTGGGCACAACTTATTATAATTTGGGAAATCTCAGTAAGGCTGAAGAAGTTTTACAGAAAGCAATCAGGTATATGATTGATGCCAATACCTTTTATAATTTAGGTTTAGTTTATCGCCAGGCAGGATTATTTTCAAAAGCAGAAGAAGAATTTCGGTATGCCGCTTATCTTATCCCAAAATTTACTAAAGCATATTATGATTTAGGGTATCTGTATTTTATACAGGAAAAATACGATGATACTATCGAGCAGTGGAGTAAGATTTTAGAAATTGAGCCCCTTTTTGACAATAAGTATATTGTATTAAATAATTTAGGAATAGTGTATAAGAAAAAACAAATGCCAGATAAAGCTTTAGAATATTTTTTGGAAGCTTTAGTATTAGCTCCAGAAGATAGCCCTGTTATTGAAGAAATAGAAAAAGAAATATATAATATTTATAAAAGTAATTTGGATAACTAAATTATTGTAGCAATAACCAAATACAATTTTTTCGAGATTGCTTCGGGACTTTGTCCTTCGCAATGACAGAAAATGTGGATTCCCGTTTTCACGGGAATGACACAAAGAGGGACAGACATTGCAAGATAGTATAAATAAATTTATTAAAAAGAAGGAAGGTGGAGGAAGTGAAGAAAGGAATACGCGGGCTTGATGAATCAAGCCCCTACATTTTATTAGACAGGCGGGCCTGCCCCCGTGAAAACGGAGGACGCCTGTCCTACGTTTTTTATTTTCTTTCTTTTTCTTAACTCGATACTATATACTCAATACTTTCTTGTTAGTGTAAACTTTAGTGGGGTACTTAGAGGAAAAAATATTATTTAAACTTTGACAAATGTGTTAGCATATGTTAGCATTAGCTATAAGAGGTGAGATCTATGACAAAAATACTTTTAGGTGCACGATTACCTGAGACAGTAATTACCGAATTAAGGGAATATTGTAAATCTCATGGAATTTTAATAAATCACTTCGTTGCTGAGGCAATCGCAAAAAAATTAAGAGAAGAAAAAGAATATGAAGAGGATATTGCTACTATAGAAGCCAGAAAAAATGAACCTACTATTAATGAAGAAGAATGGAAAGATTATCTAAAGAGCAGAGATATAAATGTTTAAGATTATTTTCAAACAAAGTGTGATAAAAGACGTTAAAAAAATCCCTAAAAAAGACCTTCAAAGAATTGCTAATGATATTAAGATTTTAAAATTTAATCCTTTGCCACCAGGTACAAAAAAAATAAAAAAGAGTAGGAAAAATTATTATAGAATAAGACAGGGTAATTTTAGAGTAGGATATCGAGTTGATTTGTCTAAAAAGTTAGTTGAAATTATTTTTATAAAAAGAAGAAGTGAAAAAACTTATTGATTAAAGATTAAGGGGGCATTATGTTTTTATTCAACAAACGCGGTATTGTTTTGATAACCTTAATAATTTGGATTATTATTATTGGAGCAATAGTTATTTATGGACCTCGTCTTTATAATTGGTATGTTGAGCAGAATGAAATAAGAATTATAAAATCTAATGTTGAATCTGTAGAAAATGAAATAAAATCAGAACTACTGGACAAGCATCCAGTGTATATATGGAATGATATAGATAATGTTATAAAAAATTTAAGTATACAAAATCCCATCACCAAAGAAAGTCAAACCAAAAATGGATTTAGTAGACCTGGTGATGTGGTTGTTTACTTTAATGGAATAGATACTTTTACTATTGATGGTATAGCTCCTGATGGTAATATGCTTCATTTGAATATCGTGGTTAAGAAATAAGAATAGGAGATTAAATGTATTATGGTATAAATGCTATTCTAATATTTATATTAGGTCTGATAGTAGGAAGTTTTAACAATGTCTGTATTTATAGAATTCCTAAAAATGAATCAATAATATTTCCAGCATCCTATTGTCCTAAGTGCAGCAGTCCTATCAAACCAGTAGACAATATACCCTTATTAAGTTACATCCTGCTTAAAGGCAGATGTCGTAACTGTAAAAGCAAGATATCTATCCAATATCCAATAGTAGAACTTTTAACTGGCTTAATATATTTAATAATTTACCTAATATACGGGTTAAGTATACAAACTTTAATTTATATAATTTTATCATCAGCTCTTATAATTATTGCTTTTATAGATTTGCAGGAACAGATTGTGCCTGATGTAATTTCCTTACCGGGGATAGTAATAGGATTTATTATAAGTTTTTTTGTACCTTATATATCATTTATAAATTCAGCTTTAGGTGTGCTTGTCGGCGGAGGAATAATACTAATTATTGGTTTGAGCGGCTCGGCAATCTTTAAGAAGGAAGCAATGGGCGGAGGAGATGTAAAACTCGCCGCAATGATTGGTGCCTTCCTGGGCTGGAGATATATTATATTATCTTTGTTTTTAGGATTTTTTTTAGGGGCATTAGCGGGAATTTTTCTAATTTTGTCGAAGATTAAGAGAAGAGAGGATATGATTCCTTTTGGACCCTTCATTGTTTTAGGTTCTTTCATTACCCTTTTATGGGGGGAAAAGATAATAAGCTGGTATCTCGGATTTTAAAAATTTATAAAATACAAAAAACCATAGAACAGGCGTCCCACCTGTCTACTAAAATATAGTTTATTGAAAGGTAGGGGCACGATGCATCGTGCCCACAAAATACTAATCACTACACAAATACAAAATAAAAGATAGATTCCTGTTCCCCGATCAGGTCGAGGACAAGTTTCGCGGGAATGACAACAGATTGATTTATCAGTCTTTGAAAGTTTAAAAAAACTATTTTGTAAAAGTGAAAGATAAATAGATACATTATGATTCGTAGTAATAATCGAAACAAAGGTTACACTCTTATCGAATTAATGGTAGTAGTGGGAATAATTTCCTTACTACTCGGTCTTAGTATAAACGGATTAAATAATTTAATCCAATGGAATAAATTAAATACGGCGGCAGCACTTTTAAGTTCAGAACTAAAAAATACTCAATCAAGAGCATTTTACGAAGGAGTTTATTATAAAATAGAATTTTATACAACTTTTAATTGGCCAACTTCTCCAAATAAATATAAAATATTTAAAGGAAGTGAAAGTGAACTTTATAAAGAAATAAAATTAGAAGGGGTGGAATTATTTAAAACTAATTTCACAGATAATAGAGTACGCTTTAAACCGAGTGGAGTTCCCAGTCAAGGTGGAACAGTTACTTTGAAAAATAAAAAAGAGAAAGTTCTTTATGTAATTATGACTCCGGTAACTGCCCGAGTAAGAATTAGCCCCGACCCTCCGGAGAATTGGTAAATAAAATAGTATATAGTATATGGTATGTAGTATATAGTTAAAGAAAGAGAAGAATGACTGAAAAAATAAAAAATTTTCAAGATTTAAGGATTTGGCAAAAAGGGATAGAAATTGTTAAAGATATTTATATATTGAGTAAAAAGTTTCCAAAAGAGGAGTTATACGGGTTAACTTCTCAAATGAGACGATCAGTAGTTTCAATACCATCAAATATTGCTGAAGGATTTAGAAGATATCATAATAAAGAATATAAACAATTCTTATATATTGCATTAGGAAGTTGTGCTGAATTAGAAACGCAAATAATAATTGCAAATGAGTTAAATTATATTAATGATACTGACAAAACAGAAGTTATTGAAAAAATAAAATATATTTGTCGAATGACAATAAAATTAATACAAAAATTATAAAACATTTTCTTACTATATACTCGATACTATATACTGCTTTATTAATTGGCGGTGATTCTAATGCTAAAAATAAATAAAAAATTATTTCACAAAGGCTTTACTTTAATCGAGTTAATGATAGCAGTGGTTATTTTAGCTTTAGCCATATTCGGAATATTCCACGCCTACAGTGTCGGCTTTATGGGAATGGCTGATGCCCGCGATAGAACGGTTGCTGTAAATTATCTACAGCAAGCTTTAGAAGATGTAAAAAATACAGACTTTGAAAAGATCAGTACCACTTCTAGTAAAGTTAGTGATGGAAATAAGGAATATCGAATTGATATAATTTTGACTGATGAAACATCTAATTTAAAAAAAGTATACGCTATGGTCACCTGGATAGACAGAAATGGGAATACTAAAAAAGTAGATAGTACTTTATCTATCAATTATGTAGAATTTTTTGCTTCTAATGCTTTTAAAATAACTCTTTTTGCCGAATCTTATAATATATTAAACACTCCGACTTCTTCTCCTTATGCTTCTACAGAAGTATTTGCAGTTATTAAAGATGAAAATGGAAACACAGTTAGCGATTGGGGCAAAAAACCAGGAGAGGGTGATATAACTTTTTCCCTGATTTCGGAAGAACAATATGGAGAGTTTTCTGATGGTTCAACGGTAGTAATTGTTACTCCAGTAGAAGGAAAAGCAAGTGTAACTTTTTGCTCTAAAGGGACCTTTACTCCCGCTGTTTCTCCCACTGACGATTATTTTGTACTTCAAAAGATACAGGCTTCGGTATATCTACCTGAGGAAGCAAAAACCGTATCTGATACTATTACTATAAAAATTACTGATGGACCGGCAAAAATAATCCTTGATGCTGAGCCAAAAAGCTTGAAAGCTCAGGAAGGAAATTTTTCAACTATTACCGCCTCTCTTATTAATGCTGCTGGTGATATTCTAACTAAAGCAGAAATTTTTAACGATATTACTATTACCTTTAGTATCTCGGGAGAAGGAAAATTTGAGGATGGCTCTAAGCTTTATAATATTACTATACCCTGGGACAGTGGTAGTTCAGAGGCAGCTACCGTAACCTTGAATCTTTTCTCTAACGGTACCCCAGGATCAGTTAATGTAGTCGCTGCGGCTACAAATTTAGAGAGTGATGCTGTTAATGTAATCTTTTTAGGACCTCCAGCTACCATTTCTATTACCGCAAATCCCAATCCAATTTATGTCGATGATATAACTGGCTCTACTATAAGTGTGAGCCTTTTGGATGCGAACGGATATATTACCAGTCCTGATGTTGACCCCATTACTATTTCTTTATCCCTAACCGAAAACGATACCGGTGGGGACATTACCGATTATTCTCTGGAATTTCCAGTTTCAGAGACCGGTGGAATTGTAAAAACTACCAAATTTTCTGGACAAACCACCACAGGAAGTGCTAAGATTATCGCCAGTGTGGGAGGATTACCCGATGCTTCAGTTACTATAATAGTAATCTCTTCTTTAGTTCCGGATCATATAAAATTATCTGCCAGTCCAGAAACAGTGAGTGTAGGTGGAACTTCTACTATAACCGCAATTGTATATGATATAAGTGGTAATATTGTGAGAAACTATTCCGGCGCCATCCTTTTTGATACCACTCTGGGAAGTTTTACTGATTATTCATTCTCTAATGGTATTGCAACTACTAAATTATCTTCAGAAGACTCAGGTGTTGCTTTAGTTACTGTATCCACAAGCGATAATTTAGCTTCTATTCCAGAAGGTGGAATTGAAGTGAAATTCTATGGTGTAGCTCACCACTTCAACCTTGAGGCGAATCCACAATTAGTAAAGGCAGATGGAATAGCTTTTTCCACCATTACTGCTACTATTTGCGATGAAAAAAATATTCCTATAAAAGATTATTCTGGTAATATTCAATTTTCTACTACTTGGGGAAATTTTATAGGTGATGATACCAAAGATATTACTAATGGTCAGGCGAGTATAAAACTTTCTGCTGAGGCAAAGGGAACTGCTTCTGTCACCATAGTATCTCCACCAGATAACTTACCTGTAATACCTGAATATGTGACGGTAGATTTTTATATTGAAACTACTTTAACCCTGTTGGAAGAATCAGTACAGTATGTAGATACAGAGAAAAAACAGATTAGTTTTAAGGTGGAAGTAACCGGCGAAAATATTACGATAGATGAAATGATGATATCCTGGAACCCACATGATAATTCAGAAAGAATTGATCAAATCCTTATAAATGACTTAGAAGTTTGGAATAAAGCCAAAAAAAGTGGAGATTTATTGGACATAGTGGATGCCAATCTACTAAGCGGGGAAAATTCTATATTATTATCCTTTAATGAAGATATGTCTTTAGAAAACAGATTTCCGATTACTGTAACTTTCTATCCTCCAGTATCGGGGATGTATATAATAGAATTACCGGTATCACCTTAATTATTATTTTTAATTAAATTTAATAAATATGGTTTTATATTTAAAATTAGATGAATAATAAAAGGAGAAAATTTGATAAAAAAAATTTGGAGAAATAATTTAAAGGGATTCAGCTTAATTGAATTAATGGTAGTGGTAGTGATTTTGAGTTTGATTGTTTTGGGATTGGTTACCTTTTTTACTGGTGGAGCTCGTTCTTGGATATCTGGACAATACCAGCTTTCTGCCCAACGTAACGTCCGGCAAGCTATGGATTTTATGGTGAGAGAAATTCGAGAAGGTTCCAATTATACCATTGGTGGTGGGAATGACTCTATTACCATTAGTTATCCATCATCTTTAAATAAGAATTCAGTCACCTATAAATTAACTGGTAATATTATCCAGAGAGAATCTAATTCTACTACTAATAATTTATTAAATAATGTACGCACTCTGGTCTTTACACCGAATATCTCTAAGATTCATATCTGGCTGGAAGTAGATATGGATAACGATACTAGACCAGACATTACCTTGAATACCGAGGTTAATTTAAGAAATTATGGATTATAAAGCTTTTAATTAGTGAAAGAGAAACAAATAACTTAAAATTAGTACTCTAAAAATGATATTTGGTAATTTAGAAATTCGGTTACTTGGTCTAATAGTGAGGTGGTAATGGTGAGATGTAAAGATTTCAAGAATAAAAAAATAAAAGGTATATTTACTAATCAAAAAGGTTTTGCTTTATTGACTACTTTAATCTTTGTCTTTGTTCTGGCCACCCTGGTAATTACTTTATTGACTATGACTAATAATGATACTAAATTATCTAATCTACAAAGAGAATCTACTCGAGCTTTTTATATCGCTGAAACCGGGATTGATGAAGCTTTGTTATTATTAAATACTCCAGTCAATCAGGGAGGAAAAGGCTTAGATTGGAGACCTGGTACTGATTTAAATGATCCACCAGAACCATCATATATTAAAAATTTGAGTCCTAACGAATATTATGAAGTTATTATAACCGGAGATTCAGATAATATAACCATTTTATCTAAGGGAGTCGTAACCGGAAGCGGAACATATGATAAAGGAATGCGACAAATTGAAGTAAAATGCAAGAAAGGAATAGCTAAAGCTCCCGATTTATTCTTTGATTACGCTGTTCTTACCAACGGAAATATGACTATTAATGGAGGAGTAAGTTTTCACGGAAATATTCACTCCAATGGTAATTTAACTAATAATGGAAATATTAATTTAGAGTATGGTACCGCAACTGCTACGGGGACTACTAATTTTGGTACAGGGGGAGTACCTTACCAGGAGTTTCCTCGTATTGATTGGGAATATTATGAAAATCAAGCCAAAACTCAGCTTATTGATGATGAAGGGAATATTCACAACCATTATTATTCTGGTGATGTAACCATTGATTCCTCAGGTTCTATTTATGGCATTCATTATATTGACGGTAATGTAGAAATTAAACCTCCTTGTTCGGAACTGCATATTATTGATGGAGCGATTTTTGCTACTGGAACTATTACGGTTGGTGGATCATCTAATGTATATATAGAAAAATCTAAAGATTATGATAACCCTCTGGCTTTAGTAGCCAAAGGAGATATAGTAATTTGGGGAAACGTCCACGGTGAAGGTATAGTTTATACTGAAAATAATTTTACCTTAAACGGAAATATTAACATCCAAAAAGGGGCAGTCTATGCTGATGACGGCGTTTTTCATGGTGGTGGTGGCTCTATGAATATATATTATGATACAGATTTAATCAATACTCCTGTTCCCGGAACGGGAATTCCAGTATGGAAAAAAGTTTCCTGGCAAGAAGTATTTGATTTTTAATTTTTTCTAAAAAAAGAAGGGTTTTTTAAGAGTTGTGGAGTATATATATCAACAGTATCGAGTATTGAGTATATAGTATCGAGTCAAGAAAGAAAATAGAAAAGAAAAATTTAAGATAGTATTAGTCTGAGAAAGAAAAAAGAAATTAGTTTAATAAGTTTATGATGGTGTGATATAGTAATATGAGATTGCCACGACTTACTATGTAAGTCTCGCAATGACAAAGAGGGAGAAAATATGTTTGCAATTGATTTTGGTGCACGTTCAATTAAAGTAGCAAAATTACATAAAATAAGTGATGGTTATGAGCTGGTTAATTACGGAGTTACCCTTAGCCCTGAAGGTGCTATCTCCAATGGCGAGATACTTAATCCTATTGCAGTTACTGAGTCTTTATCTAAATTATTAAAAGATAGCAGCATAAGAGACAATAGAGCGATTATAGCCATAACCGGTCAAAAAGTTATAATCAGAGAAATTATTCTTCCTTTAATGGAAGAAAATGAATTAATGGCTGGTGTAATGTGGGAAGCTCCCAAATATGTTCCTTATAATCTGGATGAGTCTATTATTGATGCTGATAAAGTGGATGAATTTGTGGAAAAAGATGGGAATAAAATGATGAAAATTCTTTTAGTGGCAGTTCCTAAAAGTATTGTTCAACCTTATATGGAAGTCTTAAAAAAAGTAAGAATAATACCAAAAATTGTAGATGTAGTTTCTTCTGCTAATATTAGAGCCTTTGAAACTTATTTTTCTGAGAAAAAAGAGGAAGAACAGGAAGATTCGATTATTAATATAATATTATCTGTTGGGGCAAGTGGGACTATTCTTACTTTAGTCGAGAAAAATAATTTGAAATTTGCCAGGAATATTTTAGTTGGAGGAAATGATATTACAAAAGCAATTGCCAAATCTTTAAATATGTCTTTTAATGAAGCAGAAAAACTTAAAAGAGAGACCAAGATAATATCAGGTCCAAAAGTAGAGAAAAAAGAGAAAAATGAGAGTGAAAAGATTATAATAAAAATATTAAGTCAAATAGCCAAAGAAGTGCGGAAGTCTTTGAGTTATTATAAAACTCAAAGTCAAAATGTTAAATATAATAAAATTATATTATGCGGAGGGTGTGCTAATATAAAGGGTATTAAAGATTTTTTAACTGAGGAATTTGGAATTCCAGTAATAATAGGAGACCCCCTAAAAGGTATAAAGATAAGCGAAAAGGCATTTGATATAGAAAGGTTAAAAAAATTCAAGGGAACATTAGCCACGGTAATTGGATTAGCTAAGAGAGAAAGGTAAATAAAAAAATGACAAATATTAATCTCCTTCCTGCTGAATATAAAGAAAAAGAAAAATTTAAATTAAGTAGAGTATTGATTATTTTATTTATTATTCTTTTAGCATTTGGTACAGCTTATTTGTATTACTATTTAGAATTACAAATAGATTTTAAAGAACAGCAACTAAAAATAATGAAAAGTGAATTGGCAGAAATTGAAAAAATAATAAAAGAAGTAAAAGATTTGAAAAAAGATAAGAAAATTATAGAAGACCGAATTGCAGTAATTCAAGGATTAATCAATAACCAATCTCATTTATCCAGGATATTGGGTGAGTTTAGCGCCTCTATTCTCGATGAAGTCTGGATAGATAATCTTAATTTAAGTGCCAATCAGACATTTGATTTTACTGCTAATACTTTTAATAATTATTTAATTGCTAAATATATGGTGACCTTAAAGAATGATCCTACTTTTGATAATATTGAGCTTGGTTATGTTCGCAAGAATAAAATCAAAGAAGAAGATAGAGATGTGGAGATTGTGAATTTTAAATTATCAGGAATATTTATCCCGAAGAGATTAGAGTAGGAAAATAAAAATAGAGGTATTTTTAGATGAAATTATCTAAAGGGATGACTGCATTTATAATATTTGTGATTTTGGCTTCCTTTGTATATGTTAATTATACTTATATTTATCAACCAAAAATGCAGAAAATTGAACAATTGGATAGAGATATTGAACTTACTGCTAAGAAGATAATTGAAGGGAAAAAAATTGCAGCGCAGTTAGGTTCTTTAAAAGAAGAATATGCAGCTTTAAAGGAGAAATTAGAATTTTTAGAAGTTATGTTACCCAAGGAAAAAGAAATCCCTGATTTATTGATAATGATTCAAGATACTTTGACCGAATTTGATGTTGATTTTACTAATTTTACTCCCCAGAATATTTCCTGGGAAAAAGATAAAATTTACGGAAAAATGCCTTTGTCTATGAGCCTGACTGCCAGCTATTTTGACTTGATAGCCTGTTTAGACCGAATAGAGAATTTGCCACGGATTATTGATGTTCAATCATTGAGATTGAGCAAGACAGGAAAGGAAGCGGATAAATTAAATATTTCCATAAATATGTTTACTTATGTCTTAAGAAAAGAGGGTTCTCAATAGAATATGAGAAGAATATCTATTAAAAATCTGTTTAAAAAGTCAGAATCAGATACGGGAAAAAGTAAAAATAAATTATTAATCACTCTAATAATTATATTAATAATAGCAGGAGTAGTTTATTTGGGATATCCGCTTATATTCCCTGATAAATCAGTAACACCTACTGTTACCACTGCAATAAGAGCAACTACGTCCAGCCAAACTGCAGTAGCTACAAAAACAGAATCAAAGCCTGAGATAATAGAGAAGACACCATTTGAAATCGAGATGGAAAAGAGAAAAGAAGCCTATGAGAATAAAATATTTGTCTATGAACCCTATGAACCACCAAGTAATCGAAATCCTTTTCAGAAGGTGAGTACTTCTTACTTTTTAGGAGAAGCAACTGGGAAGAAAGGAGAAGAAGGGGAAGAGGGGAGTGTCTTAAGATTCCCCAAGCCAGAATTACCTCCGGGGACGAAATTAACAGGAATAATTGGGACAGAAGACAAAAAAGTAGCAATGATCGAGATGAATGGAGAAACTTTTATCGCTAACTTATATGATATTTTATTAGATAGGTATATTGTAAAAGAAATAAAAAAAGATGAAGTAATCATTGATTATAACGGATACTTTTTTTCAATAAAAATAGGAGGTGAGGAAGCTTCTAATGAATAAT
>DOTB01000010.1 GCA_003513845.1 Candidatus Atribacteria bacterium
GAACTGTTTTTCACACGGTCTGCCGTCTCTGTATTTTTTCACATCCATTTTTTCCTTTTAAAAAAGACAACCATAATAATCCCTATAATTAACATCACTGATAAAATTAACGGGTAGCCCCAGGGCCATTTAATTTCTGGCATAAACTGGAAATTCATTCCATAAATACCAGTTATAAAAGTCAAGGGAATAAATATGGTCGCAATAATAGTTAACACTTTCATAATTTCATTCATTCTATTGTTTATACTGGAAAGATAAATGTCCAGTATTCCTGAAATTATATCCCTTAAAGTCTCTACAGTATCCATAACCTGAATTGTATGACCATATACATCCCGAAGATAAAGATAGGTAGATTCAAGTATAAGAGGTGATTCTCCTCTTTCCAGGATGTTAATTACTTCTCTTAAAGGCCAAACAGATTTACGTAAAAAGATCAAATCCCTCTTTAATTTATGAATTGCCTGTACATTAGCGGGATTTGATGTACTAATCACTTTATCTTCTAAATTCTCTATTTCTTCTCCTAACTTTTCAATTATTATAAAATAGTTATCAATTATTGCATCTATCAAGGCATAAATAAGATAATCTGCTCCTGCTTTCCTTATCTGCCCCATATTATTTCTAATCCTTTCTCTAATTGAATTAAAAACATCTCCTTCTCTTTCCTGAAAAGAAATAACATAATTCTTCCCCAGAATCAAACTCACCTGTTCAACTTTCATTTCATTATCTTTTTCATCGTAGTAAAGCATCTTTAAAATAATAAAAAGATAATTCCCAAAATCCTTTATTTTAGGTCGTTGATCAGTATCTACAATATCTTCTAAAATAATAGGATGTAAATTAAAATGTTTTCCAATTTCTTCTATAACCTTAATCTCATGTACACCATCTACATTTATCCAGGTTACAGTCGTTTTATCTTTGTAGGGAAAGCATTCTTCGGCTGATTTTACTTCCTTATCTTGAAGATATTTTTCGTCATAGTCAATTATAGTAATCTTTACTTTCTCTGTTCTCTTGTTCCCAATATGGACCAAAGTTCCTGGGGGAAGCCCCACTTTTTTTAATTTTTTCATAACAAGTTTAGGCAAAACAATTCACCTCATTTTAATCAATATAAATATAATGCCTGATAATTTATAATATTGATTCATAAATTGGATAGATAACGGTTACGTAATCAAACAATTCGATAATATTTTCTAACTTCTTATAAGGATTCTGATAAATTAAATTCCTACCCTTCAATTTTGCTTTATACTTTAGTTATTCTGGTGGTAATTCTGGTTCTTCTCTTTCAATTTCCTCTTCTTTTTTTCTTTTACTTTCTCTCTGAAGATTCCATTCTAATTCCTGAATCTTCTTCTTTTGACTGGAAATTAATTTCATTCTCTTTATTTTTGAAGGTACCGAGACCAACAAACCCATTATAATCCCCAGGGCAACAGTAATCAAAAGCACCAGCGCCAATGAGCTCTCAAATTTCCAGGTCAGAAAACTTACTTTGATAGGAACTGCATTCTGAAGTGCAAAAACAACAGCTAAAATAGCTACAGTAATAGCCACAACTAATTGTAACTGCATATGAATAACACTCCTTTCTTTTTTGAATTATTAATTCATTAATCAACTTAATTTTCTATTTTAATCTTTGCCTTTTTTACATCCCTATCTTTGGGAATATCTTTAGCTCCCATTTTACTCTCTAAGCGGTGGTCGTAGAAGCGCTGTGTAGGATAAGCAAAATCTATATCCTTCTCCTGGGTGAATTCTTTTAAAATATCTTCCCAAATAGCTTGTTCGCTATCCCGACGACGTCGAGGTTCACAAAGATAGCGAACAGTTAATAAGACTCCGCTATCTTTTACACTGGTATAAACAATAGGGGTAAGTCTGGAATATAATATCATAAATTTTTTACTAGCCTCTTTTACTCTTTTTTCTGCTGCTTTGCTTAAGTGTTCAGCATCCTTATCAGCAATTTTTTGTAATATTTTTTTGGCTTTTTCCCAATTACTTTCGAAAGTTATCAGGACTGGAATTTCATTCCAGATATATTGAAATCCTTTGCTGTAATTTGCCAGCACCTCACTCAACACCATACTGTTAGGAATATGGATAATTCGACCAGTACTCTGGTCGGCATTTACCCAATTACCAATCTCTAAAAGAGTAAATTGGAAAACCCGGGTATCGATAACGTCCCCAGCATAATTCCCAATTTGAATCCGATCTCCCACAGAAAAAGGTCTCCGGCTGATAATAAAGAGCCAGCCGGCAAAATTAGATACCAGATCTTTTAAGGCGATAGCCAGTCCAGCGGACAATAAACCTAAGTAAGTAGCTATAGATTGAAAGCCTTTAAACCACAAGCGACCAACTAAAAACACGCCTAAAATAATTAGCACATATCCAGAGATCTTCCTCCAGGAGTAACGAATGCGAATATTTTCAGTCCGACGCCATACTATTTTTGTAATTAAAGAGTAAAAAATCCATAAAATTAAGCCAATAACCAGGGAAGCAAATATCTTAGTCTGTACCTCAGGACTCAAGCCCAAAGCTTTCTGTACCCACTCCATTAAAATTTTCATGGTTAATTCATCCTTCCTATTCTATTGACCGGATAAAAATAATATTTATTGTGTATTATAAGACTATAAGGGAAATAATGTTAAGTTAATGATTACCGTTTAAAGATTTTAATCGGAACAGCATAGGTACTTTCTTTTTATAATCTTTATATACCACTCCAAACCTTTGTGTAAGAAGTTTTTCTTCATACTGCGAGATTGCATAATAAAATACTATAATTAAAATCCACACTAAAACCGAAAGGAGAGACAATGTTAATAAAATAAGTCCAAGATAAAGCAATATCGAACCAAGGTATATCGGATGACGAACAATTGAAAATATGCCGTTTGTAATTACCTGCGGTTCTTCTCTTGTTTTACCAAATACTGTGTTTAGACCAACTATAGCTAATAATCCAGATGTGACTAATACAATTAGAGCAATTGGAATATGTATATAATTAGATATATATTGGTTTAGAAAAATAGAATACTTGAATACAAATGAGTCCGTAATCCATACAATAAGAAAGATAGACAGCAAAATTAACTGACCCATATCACCGAAAGCGTACTCACTCGTTAAGTCATTACGATGTTGGTATGATTTTCTTAAGTGTCCCTCTTCATTTTTCATTTTCTTCCTACTTCACTAAAAATTCGTTATTTTTACCGATTCTATCAAAACCTGTCAATCATATCTTCAAATCTCTTTTTACCAGCTACAATTTATAATTATTTGAGATTATTTATCATTATGTAATAAAGATTAATAAAAGTCAATTGATATATGTGCGTTGTCTGTGTCAATACTTTGGGGG
>DOTB01000063.1 GCA_003513845.1 Candidatus Atribacteria bacterium
GACTTTTATTTGTCATATAACCAGTAATAAGTAATGAGTAATGAGTAATGAGTAATGAGTTACAGGTGGTAAGTTCTGAGTTTAAAACTGAAAATTTATATTTGATACTAACGACTAAATTGGTTGGAGAATTAGCCAATCAAATCATCGGTAAGTTAATATTATACTAATATTAAAAACTAAAAAAGAGGGGGCAAATATTTGATGTTAGAGGTTTTTCAAAAAGGTGGATTCTTAATGTATCCTATTTTTATATGCTCATTGATAGCGCTTACTATTTTTTTTGAAAGGATGTTCTATTTAAAAAGTATTAAAACCAAGAGTAAAAGATTTGTTGTTCGAATTAAGGATTTAATAAGAAAGGGGAACATTGAATTGGCTATCTCTGCATGTCGGAAAAATCCAACTCCAGTATCTATGATTATGTTAGCTGGTTTAATGAAATATGGTAAAAGTAGAAAGGAGATAAAAGAGGCGATTGAAGATAGTGCAAGCCAAGAAATTCCTCTATTGGAAAAACACCTTTCTACTCTTTCTACTATTGGAAATATTACCCCTTTATTAGGGCTTTTAGGAACAGTATTCGGTATGATCAAGGCATTTAATGTAATTGCGATTATGGGAGTAGGAAAACCTGAGGTTCTTGCTGGGGGGATTTCAGAGGCATTATTAACCACTGCCTTTGGATTATCAGTAGCTATACCCACAATCGTAATTTATAATTATTTATCTAACCGAGTAGATAAATTGATAAGAGAAATGGAAATAAGTTGTGTAGATCTACTCGATCTTTTAACTAGCCATGATATGAAGGAGTCCACTAGTAAAGATTTTAATCGGGAAGGTGATATAGCCTATGAAGTTTCCTCATCCCAATAAAAAAAGTGCTAGTTTTGATCTAACTCCATTAATAGATGTAGTTTTTCTATTATTGATATTTTTTATGTTGACTACTACATTTTTAAATCTGGAAAGTAGGATAAAGGTTAATTTACCCACTGGTGATTTTGCGGCTGCTGAACCATCAAAAAATATTACTGTAACTATTGCCGAGAATAATACGATTTATTTTAACGGAAGATTGATAGATCCTTTAAAGATTACTGAAAATGTAGCCACAGAGTTGAAAAAAGATCCAGAGGGACTAGTGGTATTAGAAGCTGATCAAAATGTGCTTCACGGTAAGGTGGTTAGAGTGATGGATTTGATTAAAAAGGGAGGGGCAGACAAGATTGCCATTGCCACCAAACCGAGCACGGAAAGTAGTAAATAAGTCCGTATCTTGTATTTCGTAAATTGTATCTTGTAAACAAGATAGGAGTCAGAAGTCAGAATTCAGTATTCAGAATAATCTTAAATATGTATAATACTATATTATTCTGACTCCTTGCTCCTGAATTCTGGATTCTTAATTAGTTTTAAGAAAAGTTTTGAGTTTTGAATTATGGTTTTTCGTTTTTCGCTTAAATCTTTTAGTTAGTTGGTAATTTAGTTTTTAAAACTAACTAAACAATTAACCAAGTAACCCAACTAACTAATGCTAACAACTATTCACTATTCACTAGCGACTAATTTAATTGGAGAATTGGAGAATTGGTAAATAGGTAAATTTATATATATTATTATTAGCTGAGGTGCGAATAATTGATACCCAAATATAGTTATCGAGCAAAACGTCTAAAGCAGACCAAAAAAAGTTTTTTAGGAAGGTCGTTCATAATTTCAATTGTACTTAATATCATATTATTGTATGCTTTTGGGAGTATGATTGCCTTTGATTTTAAAAAACCTTTACCTGAAGAAGAACTGACCCTGGTTAGTCTGATAGAACTCCCTGCCCCCAAACAACCAGAAACTAAGAAACCAGAAATTGTTGAAAAAAGACCTGTTGCTCAATTAGAAGTTCAACCAAAGGTCAAACCAGTTTTACCTGAACCACCTAAATTAAAGGAAGAAATAACTGAGACTAAAGTAGTAAAGAAAGAAGAATTGACTGAAGGTATACCTAAGGTAGAAGTTAAAACTCCTCAAATTGAATCTAAACCTCAATTAGTGGCGCCTCCTCCGCAAACTAGTGAATCTTTAGGTGAGGATATACGTATTTCTACTGAATATTTCAGGCAGGCTATAGCCAGCAGAAAAGAGGTAAAAGGGGAGATCTTAGAACCGGGAGAATCACAGATTAAGGTTGATTTAGGAGAAAAAGGAAAAGAAAATATTGAAGCTACCTATGGCACAGTGATTAATCCTGGAGAAATTACTACCCTACCTGAGACCAAGGAGAAAGAATCACCATTTGGGAGTAGACCACTTTCTATTATGGTGGAAAATTCAGAAGGAGCTCGACCTCAAACAGGTTTAGATAAAGCTAATATTGTTTATGAAATTTTAGCTGAAGGTGGAATAACTAGGTTTTTAGCTGTTTATTATGATAAGGATGCAGAAGTAGTTGGACCAGTAAGGAGTGCCCGACCTTATTTTATTAGTAAGTCTATGGAGCACCAGTCTATTTATGTCCATGCGGGAGGGAGTGAGGAGGCTTATAATTTTATAAAAGCAGAAAAAATTGATGATATAAATGAATTTGTAGATTTTCAACCTTTTTGGCGGTCTAAAGACCGAAAGCCACCCCATAATTTATATACCTCAACTATTGAATTACGCAAAGAAGCCAATAAATTAGGTTATATCGAAATGATAAAGAAAGAGGATTACCAATTTGAAACTGATAATAATGAGAAGTTAACTGGTAAACCTACTGATTCTATAGTGATTCCTTATAATCAACATTATATAATTAGTTATAATTATCAACCAGAATCAATGAAATATCTAAGATTTTTAAATAATGAGCCTCATATAGATGCTAAGACTAAAGAACAATTATTGGTTGATAATATTGTTATTCAATTTGTGAATACTAAAGTTATTGACGAAGAAGGACGATTGGCAATGGATTTTGTAGGTGAAGGAAGAGGTTTAATATTTTTTAAAGGTGGCTCTCAAGAGATTATATGGAAGAAACAAGATTTAAAGACAAGAACAGTATTTTTAGATAAAGAAGGAAATAGGATAGCTTGTGCTCCAGGGAATATCTGGATCCAAATTGTCCCTTCAAATTTAGTTATAGAGTATTAAATGTAAACAAAGGTGCCTGGCACCTTTGTTTACATAAATTTGTTGATAAAATGAATAAAAAAAAATTAGAAGAAATTTTAGAGGATTTTTTGGATTATCTGTATGTGGAAAGAGGGCTGGCAAAAAATACCATAATTGCTTATAGATATGATCTAATAAAATATATTCATTTCTTAAAAGAAAATAAGATACGCTCTTTTAACCTCACTAACAAAGAATTAATTAATAATTATTTTATTTATCTAAAAAGAGAAGGATTAGGAATTAATTCGATTTCCAGAAATTTAGTTGCTATAAAAATATTTTATCGTTTTATGTTAGCGGAAGGTTTTATTAAGGAAGATATTAGCAGTTTAATTGAATTTCCTCGAGTAAGTAAAAAACTTCCACAAGTTTTAAGCCTAAGAGAGATAAATATTTTGTTAGCTGATAACAATTTTCAGGGTGATTTAGGACAAAGGGATAAGGCAATTCTGGAATTACTTTATGCTACTGGAATGAGGGTATCAGAATTGATAAACTTGAAGGTTGATGATATAAATGTAGAAAATCAGATGTTAAAGTGTTTAGGGAAAGGCTCTAAAGAGCGAATAATCCCTTTTGGTAACAAAGCCAATCAATCTTTAATTTTATATCTTAGAAAAGTTAGAGGAAAATTAGTTAAAGACCCCAGAGAGACAACTTTATTTCTAAATAATAGAGGAAAAAAGCTTTCGCGACAGGGGATTTTTTATTTGATAAAGCAGTATGTAAGTAAAGCAGGACTGAATAAAAGAATTACTCCCCATACCTTAAGACATACTTTAGCTACTCATCTATTAGAAAATGGGGCTGATTTAAGATCGGTTCAGGAAATGTTGGGTCATTCAGATATTTCTACTACTCAGATTTATACTCATGTAAGCAGAAAGTGGATTAAAGAGGAATATTATAGAGCTTTTCCGCGAACATAAATTAGTCGTTAGTCGTTAGTTGTCAACTATTCACTAACGGCTGATTAATTAAATCCGAAAGAGGGAGGATTAGTAAAAATGGTAGATTTAAAAGCAAAAATTGCAGAAAGTGTTGAATACATTGATCAAAAAACTAAGATTAGACCAAAGATTGCTATTATTTTAGGAACTGGATTGGGAAGATTAGCCGAAGATATTGAGGAAAAAGAAATTATCCCTTATAGTGATATACCTAATTTTCCTGTTTCTACAGTAAAGAGTCATAGTGGAAACTTGGTTTTAGGAAAATTAGGAAATAAAGAAGTAGTCGCCATGCAAGGTAGGTTTCATTATTACGAAGGTTATAGTTTGCAAGAAGTAACTTTTCCGGTGAGGGTTATGAAAAAGTTGGGGGCAGATACAATTATTATTTCGAATGCGGCAGGGGGGATGAACCGCTTCTTTAAAAGAGGGGATTTAATGCTTATTACTGATCATATAAACTTATTCGGTAATAATCCCTTAATTGGTCCCAATGATGAAGAATTAGGACCAAGATTTCCAGATATGTCTGAGGCATACAATCGACAACTTATTGAATTAGCCCTGAAAGTAGCAGTAAAGGAAAAAATTAAATTGCATCAGGGGATATATGTAGGTTTAACCGGTCCCACCTTGGAAACACCTGCAGAGTATAGATTTTTAATAAAAATTGGGGCAGATGCAGTTGGCATGTCTACGGTCCCAGAAGTCATAGTTGCAAATCATATGGGGATGAAAGTCTTGGGGATTTCATGTATCACCGATTTAGCTATAGATGGTGTAATAGTTAAAACTAGTGTAGAAGAAATTTTAGAAGCTGCGTCTAAGGCAGAGCCCATTATGACTAAATTAGTAAAAAAAGTGATCGAGAAAATTGATTAGTAATGGTTTAAGGATAGCTTTTCTGTCCGCTTTACCCCTTACTGAATTAAGAGGGGCAATTCCTTTAGCTTTAGCAATTTATAAAATGCCCGTGTTTCAAGCTTATAGCTTTGCAGTGTTGGGGAATATAGCACCGGCAATTTTTTTATTATTATATTTAAAACCTTTTTCGGAGTATTTATGTCAATGGTCTTTATTTAATAAATTTTTTCAATGGCTATTTAAAAGGACCCGCCGGCATGAAAAAAAATATGAGAAGTATGGTGCTATATTTTTATTATTCTTCGTGGCAACTCCACTACCGATGACTGGAGCTTGGACTGGTTCAGTTGCAGCATTTGTCTTTGGAATAAGATTTTGGTATGCTTTTCCTACTATAGTAGGCGGAATTTTGATAGCAGGAATACTGGTTACTTTAGCTAGCTTGGGAATAATTGGTTTTATTTAAGATAGTATCGGGTATCGCGTATTGAGTATCGCTTGAAAAAATAGAAGTCAGTAGTCAGAGTCCAGTATTCAGAATGTTGAATAGCGGATAGGATATAGTAATAAGTGATGAGTAATGTGTAATAGGTTGATAGTTGCAAGTTACGAGTTTAAATAAAGGAAGCAATTGCGTATTACCTGCCGTATTGACCGGTAGACTTGAGGACTGAGTGACTGGTAGACAGGTAAACCGGGTAACTGGCTAACTAAATACTAAATACTAACTAATGACTATATACTATAGAAGAAGAGGATAAAAGATGAGAACTATAGAATGGAAAGAAGGGAAGGTTTTTTTAATTGACCAACGAAAACTTCCCTTAAAATTTGAAGTAATTAATTGTTCTAATTATCAAGAAATAGCTAAGGCGATCAGAAAAATGAAGATTAGAGGTGCCCCAGCTATTGGAGTAGCTGCTGCCTATGGTATGGCTCTGGCAGCTAATTCTTCAAAAGCAAAAAGTTATGAAAAATTTATTAAGGATATGGAAAAAGCAAGAGATTATTTAGCTTGTTCTCGTCCTACTGCAGTCAATTTATTTTGGGCTATGGATAGGATAATGAAATTAGTAAAAACTAAAAGAGATATAAGTCTTTTAAGATTAAAAGATTTAGTTTTACAGGAAGCAAGAAACATCGAGCAGGAAGATGTTGAAATAAATAAGACCATCGGAAGATATGGCTCTACGCTTATAAAAGACGGAGATAATATTTTAACTCATTGTAATGCTGGAGCTTTAGCCACTGCAGATTATGGCACAGCCTTGGGAATAATTCGAACTGCTTTTGCAGAGGGGAAGAAAATACACGTCTATGTCGATGAAACCAGGCCTGTTTTACAAGGAGCTAGACTTACAGCTTGGGAATTGATGCAGGAGAGAATACCTTTTACATTAATTACAGATAATATGGCTGGTTTTTTAATGTTAAAAAATAAAGTGAATTTGGTTATAGTAGGAGCGGACCGCATTGCCCTTAATGGTGATGTGGTCAATAAGATTGGCACTTATTCTTTGTCAGTATTAGCCAAAGAAAATTCTGTCCCCTTTTTTGTAGCTGCTCCTTTATCAACTATAGATACCTCTTTAGAATCAGGGGAAGAAATTCCTATTGAAGAAAGAGATCCTCAGGAGGTTACTAAAATTTTGGGAAAACAGATAGCCCCTATGGGGGTAAAGGTTTTTAATCCTGCTTTTGACCTTACTCCTAATCGTTATGTAGAGGCTATTATTACTGAAAAGGGGATTATTAAGAAACCCTTTGAAGAAAATATCGAATTAGTCGTTAGCCGTTAGTGAATAGTAAAGAAGAAAAAAGAAAAGAAGTTAGAATATTAGATAGCGTAGAGCGTATAGGCGCAGGTGTATAGTGCAAGCAAAGAAAGTTACAATATTATCGAATAGAAGTCAGGATCTTAAACGACTAAATAAAGGAGGAGAAAATTGGATTCAGAGAAATTTATTATTACTGGAGGAAAAAGGTTAGAGGGCAGTATTGAAATAGCTGGTGCAAAAAATTCTGCCTTATCTATTATGGCTGCTACTTTATTAACTAAAGAAGTATGCATTTTGAGAAATGTTCCTCGTCTTACTGATGTTGATACTATGGCTGAGGTAATAAGGACACTGGGCGTTAAGGTGGAGTGGAAGGGAGATAATAACACGCTTTATATTGATTCTGATAATTTCAATAATTATGAAGCACCTTATGACCTGGTAAAGAAGATGAGGGCTTCTTTTTTAGTTATGGGGCCACTTTTGGCTCGTTTAAAGAAAGCGAAAATATCTTTACCGGGTGGCTGTTCTATCGGTGCTCGTCCAGTTGATTTTCATATAAAAGGTTTCGAAGCTTTGGGTGCTAAGGTTGAGGTGGAAAAAGGTTATATCGAAGCAGAGGTTAATAAATTGAAGGGTGATGATATATATTTGGATTTCCCTAGTCTGGGTGCAACTGAGAATATAATGATGGCTGCCTCCCTGGCTGAAGGGATTACCAAAATAGAAAATGCTGCTAAGGACCCTGAAGTAGTAGAATTGGGAAATTGTTTAATAAAGATGGGAGCGAAAATAGAGGGTTTAGGAACCGACTTGATTACTATAAAAGGGGTAAAAAAATTAAATGGAGTTGATTACGATATAATTTCTGACCGAATAGAAGCAGGCACCTATATGATAGCAGCAGCTATAACAAGAGGAGATGTCTTAATAAAAAAAATTGACCCTTTATTACTAAAGCCCGTAATAGTAAAATTAGAAGAAGCTGGAGTAAAAATCAAATTAAATAAGAATTCAATCAGGGTAATAGGACCAAATAGGGTTAATGCTGTGGATATTAAAACTTTACCCTTCCCTGGATTTCCCACGGATATGCAGCCTCAGTTTATGGCTTTGGCTTGTGTAGCAAGGGGAACCAGTGTTATTACTGAAACTGTATTTGAGAATAGGTTTGCTCACACCGGTGATATGATAAGAATGGGAGCAGATATTAAAGTTGAAGGGCACAGTGCTATTGTTAAAGGTGTAAAAAAATTGAGTGCTGCTCCAGTAATGGCCTCGGATTTAAGAGGAGGAGCGGCACTGGTGTTAGCTGGTTTAGTAGCAGAAGGAACTACTGAATTGAGCAGAATCTATCATTTAGATAGAGGATATATAGATTTAGAAGGTAAGCTAACTTCTTTAGGAGCGAATATTTGCCGAGTTAAAGAATAATATAGTCGTTAGTATTTAGTGAATAATATTTAGTTTATATTAAATAAAAGCAAAAAATTGTGTAACTGTAAATTAAATAACTAATAAGTTTTAAAAAGGATTTTAACTAACGTCTAACGACTATTCAATAACAACTAAAAAAGGGAGGAGAAAAATAATATGCTAGGGATGGATAGAAGCCTGGGTATAGATTTAGGGACTGTAAGTGTCATAATTTATATGAAGGGAAAAGGAATTGTGCTTCAGGAACCTTCAGTAGTATCTATTTTCCAAGATAGTGGAAAGGTAATGGCAGTGGGTGAAGAGGCGAAGAGCATGATCGGTAAAACACCTGGGAATATAGTTGCTATTCAACCTATGAAGAGCGGAGTAATTGCTGATTATGAAATAACAGAAAAGATGTTAAGTTATTTCATAAGGAAAGTATGTGGTAATAGTAAGGTATTTCGACCACAGGTGGTAATCTGTGTACCTTCTGGAGGAACCGAAGTAGAGAAAAGAGCGGCATTAGAAGCTGCTATGCAAGCTGGGGCAAGAAAAGCCTATTTAATCGAGGAACCAATGGCTGCGGCTATTGGAGTAGGTTTGGATATAAGTGAACCTTATGGTAATATGATTATTGATATTGGAGGAGGGACAGCAGATATAGCTGTTATTTCTCTTGGTGGGATTGTAGTTAGTGAATCATTGAGAGTGGCTAGTAATGATTTTGATGAAGAAATTATTAAATATATTAAAAATAAATATAATTTAATGATTGGTGAAAAGACTGCGGAAACTCTAAAAATTGAAATTGGTACAGCAGTGGAATTAGAAGAAGAATTATTCACCGAAATCAGAGGAAGAGATTTGATATCTGGTTTACCTAAAAGTATTTCTGTCGGTTCTAATGAAGTATTAAAGGCTATTTCTCCTTCGTTGAAAATGATAATAGAGGGGGTTACAGCAGTTTTGGAAAAAACTCCTCCCGAATTGGCAGCTGATATTGTTGATAAAGGGATTATCATTACAGGAGGAGGGGCTCTATTAAGAAATTTTGATCGATTGTTAACTGAGGTAACCGGGATACCTACTTATTTAGCAGAAGACCCAATTTCATCTGTAGCAGTAGGAGCAGGAAAAGTTTTAGACAACATACATATACTAAAGAGCGGGTTAGTAAGGACATATAAATAAAGAGTCGATAGTGAATAGCTGTTAGTTAGTATTTAGTTAATAAGTTTACCAGTTACCCGGTTGGCCAGTTAATATAGTATATAGTCGTTAGTATTACTATCTTATAGCGTATAGGCGAGGGTGATAAGTGCAAGAAAAATACAAATTTCTTTGCGAGATACGAGACAGGAATTTAGTTTTGAGCTTTCATTTTTCGTTATATACTAAAATACCAAGCAACTAACTAAATTAATATATTTATGATTGTGACCCAAAAAAGTAGACACAGTAGTAAGGTAGGGGCATGATGCATCGTGCCCACAGGAGAAATTAGGTAATAATATTAAGAGGGCACAATTCATTGTGCCCCTACAACTTATAATTATGACTAAAATTATAATTTACTATGAAATTATCTGCGTGGTATCCTATATATAATCTGTTGAAAATATTTTGGCTTTTTAGGAAATAACCATTTATTAAAGAAGGTAAAAATGAAGATAAAGTTAAATATTATATTGTTTATAAAATTTATTTTTATTTTTTTAACTTTATTTAGCCTGAGTGTGAACACAACCTTTTCAAATGATTTGTTTATGCCCATTTCAGAAATAAAACCAGGTATGAAGGGGATAGGTAGGACAGTTTTTCATGGAACAAAAATAGAGAATTTTCAGGTTGATATTATAGATATAATCAAAGGGGAAGAAGGAATTGATAATTTTATTCTGGCATATTTAAGCGGAGAGAATATTGAGGCAGGTGGTGGGATATCTGAAGGGATGAGTGGTAGTCCGGTCTATATAGATGGCAGATTAGTTGGAGCTGTTTCTTATGCTTGGGAAATGAGTGAACATAACCTATGCCTTTTAACTCCAATTCAAGAAATGTTAAAAATATTTGATTTTCAAGCTAAAGGTGAACAGTCTTTATTTCGAGAATATCAATTTAGCAAGTCGATATATCCAGCAAGTTCCTCAGTTATGGTAAGTGGCCTTAAAGATAGGTCTTTTAACCTCCTAAGTAATTCATTAAAAAAGTATAACTTAAAACCTATTCAAGGGCCTTATGGTTTAAAGAAGATAGATCTTCAGGAAGTAGGGGAGGTTCCTTCCCAAAGAGTTGAAGCTGGTTCAGCAATAGGAATACAGCTGAGCCGAGGTGATGTCAATATTACTTCTATTGGAACAGTGACTTATCGAGAGGGAAATAAAATATTGGCCCTGGGGCACCCTTTTTTAAAGAAAGGAGAGGTTTCCTTTCTTCTTTCTTTAGTATATATTTATCATAGTTTACCTAATATAATTATGCCTTTTAAGATAGGTACCCCTTTGAATTTGGTCGGAAAAGTAACCCAGGATAGAGAAGCTGGGATATTGGGGGAAATTAATTCATTTCCACGAATAATTCCCCTTATGATAAATGTAGATAATTTGAATTTAAAATCATCTTTTCAAATGGAGGTTCAATTGATAGATGATCGTGATTTATTAGAACCCTTGGTATCAGCTATAACGGTCCAAGCAATAGATAATGCCTTAAATAGAATCGGTGAAGGTACTGGGGAGGTAGCAATAGAATTGAAGGGCATCAAAGAGGGGCAATATCTTAACAGGAAGAATATGTTTTACAGTTCAAATGATATAGCTGTTCAAGTCATTTCTGAAATACCCGAAATCATAGATTTGATTAATAATAATTATTTTGAAGCAGTGAATCTGAGCCAGATAAATATTGATATTAAAATAGAAGATGAAAAGAAAATTGGTAGGATAGAAGAGGTGATATTAGAAGAATCATCTCTCAAGCCAGGAGATTATCTAAACGCACGAGTTAGAATTAGACCTTTTCGACAGGATTTAATTGAGAAGACTTTGACTATTAAGCTACCTTCTGATATACCTTTGGGGGAGGCTTTATTATTAGTAAGTGGTGGAGGAGATTCAGGCAATCAACAAGAAAAGCAAATTAGTGCTAATAATAAAAAGATTTATAAAAGTTTAGACGAAATTTTTGAAGATATTACTGATAGACCGAGGGGAAATCAAATTATAGGAGAAGTAATAATTTATTCTGATAAATTAATTTCCGAAGAAAAAATTCAGGAAGTAATCGGTGAGAATGACTCAAAGAAGAAAGCAGAATTAGAGGATTTATTAATTTCCAAGATCGAAACCGATATGGTTATAGAAGGATACCGGGAGATTCCTTTTACTGTTGAAAAATAATTTAGTCACTAGCGAATAATAGTAAAGAGCCGTTAATGTATCTTGCGTTTGCGCTGTGCTATACTATATATTAACGACTATTTACTAATGACTAAATAATAAATTGGATGAAAGAATATGAAAGTTGTAGCTTTAATCGCGGCTGCTGGGTTGGGCAAAAGAATGAATGCTAAAATAAGTAAGCCATTTATCCCTATTTTTGGCAAACCGATAATAGCCTATACCTTGGAAAAGTTTGAACAATGTAAGCTTATTGAGAAAATCTATCTTATAGTTAATCGTAAAGAGAAAGATTTATATTTAAAAAATATAATTTTAAGATATAATTTTACCAAAGTCCAGGGATTAATTGAGGGTGGTAAAACAAGACAGGATTCGGTTTATAATGGTCTTAAAGCTCTGGATGCTGATACAGATATTGTTGTAATTCATGATGGTGCTCGACCTCTTATAGAGAAAACACTTATTCAGGATTCAATCAAAACAGCGCAAAAATATGGTGCAGCTATATTAGCAATTCCAATTAAGGATACTATTAAAAAAAGCCAAAAATATATGTTTATAAATGGAACTCTTGATCGAGAACAAATTTGGAGAGCCCAGACTCCTCAATCTTTTAAATATGATATAATATTGTCTGCCTATAAAAAAGCTTATCAAGATAAATTTTGGGCTACTGATGATGCGGCGATAGTAGAAAGATATGGTCACAAAGTAAAAATGATAATTGGTTCGGAAGAAAATATTAAAATTACTACTCCTTTTGATATAATTATTGCTGAAAACTTTTTAAAAAGGAAATTTTTGTTTTAATAAGAAGGATTAGGTTGAGATAAAAATAAAAGAGACTTAAAAGAAAAAAATTCCCTTTAATTGGATTAAAAATATGAATGCAATTGTAATAAACAGTTATTCTAAAATAAATTTAATCTTAAATATATTAAACAGGCGTGAGGATGGATATCATGAAATTGAGACTATAATGCAATCAGTTAATCTGGCCGATAAGATAACAATTACTGAAAAAGAAGATAGGATTGGAATAGAATGCAATAATCCTCAAGTTCCAGTTAATAATAAAAGTTTAGCATATCGGTCAGCAGAGAAGATCCTCAAGAAGTATAAAATAGAAAGAGGAGTTAAAATAAAAATTGATAAAAATATCCCTATTGCTGGTGGAATGGCAGGAGGTTCAGCGAATTCTGCTGCGATTTTGACAGGAATAAATAAAATATTTAATTTAAATCTCAGCAACGAAGATTTGCGGGAAATGGGGGAAGAATTAGGAATGGATGTTCCTTTTTGCTTACGAAATGGAACAGCTCTAGCTCTTCATAGAGGGGAAAAGATATTGCATCTTCCTCCTATTACTCCTCCTTTATGGATTATTGTAATAAATCCTGGTTTTGAGATATCTACTCAATGGGCTTACAATAATATCAATTTAAGGAAGACTAAAAATGGAAGAAATAATATGGAGGCTATGTTAATCGCTTTAAAAAGGGGAATCCCCGGAGAGATTGCGAAAAATTTATTTAACTCTTTCGAAGAGTTAATTATAAAAAAATATCCTGAGGTTGGAAGGATTAAGGATAGATTACTAAATGTAGGGGCATTAGGTGCTCTTATGTCTGGTAGTGGACCTACGGTGTTTGGAATTATGCAGAATAAAGAAGAAGCTTTAAAGGTTTATGAAAGATTAAAACAAGAATATAAATTAATCTGGTTAGTTCACACTTTCTAGTCGTTAGTGTATAGTGAATAGTCGTTAACATTTCGTATCTTGTATCTTGTGAATCATATTTCGTAAACAAGATAGGGGTCAGAAGCCAGAATTCAGTATTCAGAGGGAATAGTTATGCGAGTAGGTTTTGGATATGATGTGCACCCTTTTATTATGGGAAGGAAATTAATTTTGGGAGGCGAAATTATTCCTTATTCAAAGGGATTAAGTGGTCATTCAGATGCTGATGTTATAATTCACTCCCTGATAGATGCTTTGTTGGGAGCAGCTGGAGAAGGAGATATTGGCCAGCATTTTCCGGATGATGACGAACAGTATAAAAATATTTCCAGTTTAAAATTATTGAAAAAAACGGATGAACTTTTAAAAACAAAAAGATTACTGATAAACAATATTGATATTTCTATAATACTGGAGGAACCTCGGCTTTCACCTTATATTTTGCAGATGAGAAAAAATATTTCGAAAGTTTTAAACCTGTCTGTTGAAAAGATAAATATTAAAGCTACTACCAGTGAAAAGATGGGCTTTGTGGGAAGAAAAGAGGGTATCGTTTCTTATTGCGTGGTCAGTATAAATAATTACTCAGAGTAAAGACGTATCTCGTCTCTCGTGAATCGTATCTCGTGCAAAGAATATGAAAATTATGAGTAGGAATTCAGAAGCTGGAATATTAGATAGCGGATAGCGTATAACATTTAAGGCATAGGATATTAGTTATTTGGTTTACTGTTTATTTTAATTTGCTAGTTAAATGGTTTGATATTAATTTATTAAACATCTAAATTATATACACAATACGATATATAAAAAGAGTTTTAAGCTTTTAATTCTTGATATAAGTAACATTACCCATTTATTTACTGTAGAAGGAGGAGATTAATAATCGTGGAAAAGAAAAAAGACGAAATGAAAAACAATAAAACAATAAAAGATGAAAGAATAAGAAAAGATATTAAGGAAGAGGAAAAAGAAGAGGCAAAAGAAAAAGCTAAAGAGGAAGAAAAACAAGAAGAACCTCTTCTTAAAGAACTTGATTTGACTACTCTTTTCGTCTGGTTTATAAGTATGTTAAGTGGAAAGGCCTGGGAATATCTGGGGCTTATAATGAATCCAGAGACAAAAAAGCTGAATAAGGATTTGAAGAAAGCCAAAATTGCCATCGATACTATCGCCTTTTTATTTGATCAAATAAAAGATGCTCTAAACAAAGAAGATTTTAATAGAATAGAAAGTTTATTGGCAAATTTGAGAATGAATTATGTGGAGAAATTGAAAGAATCATAATATAAAAGAAAGTAGGGAAGAAGGTGTAAGTATAATGGAAAAATTTTATCGCAAAACTGTTCTAAATCTGTTAATTTTTTTGATAATGTTAATTTTGGGTTGTGAAACAATCTATACTCAGGACGCCCAAACTTATTATAAGAATGGATATATATATTTTACTCAGGGAAACTACGAGAAGGCAGAACAGAACTATAAAAATGCTGTTGAATTAGATCCTAATTTTGAAGATGCTCATTACTGGTTAGGGAAAGTATATAAACAAACCGGAGATTATAGTCGCGCAGTAGAACAATGGAAAAAGGTTTTAAAAATTAATCCCAAAAATCCTTATGCTTTTAGCTACTTAATAGGCAGTTTTCAAAGCACTTCTCGAGTTAAATCAGATAAAGCAAGTGATTACTTAAACGAAGGAATTAAAATAATTGGAAATCCAGAGGAATATCTTATAAAGCAAGATGCGCCATCTGTAGATCTTTTGCTTAGTGCTACTCCTTATTTTAAGAAAGCAATAAGTTTAGAGCCAAATTTATTAGAAGCTTATTTTTGGCTGGGAGAAATTTATTGGGTTTTAGGAGATAAGAGTACCTCTCAGTTTCGTTCATTAGCTATAGAAAATTATGAAAAAGCTATTGGCATAGAAGAAGCTACCAATTCCGTGTCTTTCAACCATCCCTCAGCATACTGGCGTTCCTATATACAATTAAGTAAAATATATAATTCTTTAAAATGGGTGGACAAAGAAGAACAATTATGGCTAAGATTAGAAAAGGCAAGAGCACTCCCTTATCAACAAGCTTTGGATAAAAAAGGATATTTTGGTTTTGGATATCCTTCTCGAATAGATGTTAGGTTTACAGAAGGGGATAAGATAGAGAATTGGATTTATACAGAAAAAAATATTACTTTTGTGGTAATTAATGGAGAAGTACAGGGTGAGAAAGAGAAAGAGGAGGAACAGCAATTTTAAAAGGAAAAGAAAATATCAAACATTTAGGAATAATGGGTGGAGTATTTGACCCCATACATTATGGACATTTATTTACCGCTGAAGAAGCAAGGATTGAATTTAAGTTAGATAAAGTAATATTTGTTCCATGTCGGGAACCGGTTCATAAAAGAGAAAATAGTATTTCTGATCCAGAACACCGATATTTAATGACTGTACTGGCTATCAGCAATAATCCTTTTTTTGAAGTATCTAAAATTGAACTTAATCGACCAGGTCCTTCTTACTCTATCGATACAGTAAAAGAATTTTTTAAAAAATATAATCATGGAATAGAAATATTTTTTATAACTGGTGCTGATGCTTTCTTGGAGATAGATTCCTGGTATAAGAGTGAAGAATTAATTAAACTTTGTCAATTTGTTGCTGCTACTCGCCCTGGATATGATTTAAACAGGTTAGACCAAAGATTTAAAAAAATAATTAAAATTATGGAGATTCCCCCCTTGTCTATATCTTCTACAGATATTAGAAGAAGGGTAAGAGAGGGCAAAAGTATTAAATACCTAGTTCCTTATAAAGTGGAAGAATACATATACAAAAATAGATTATATCAAAGATAATATTTTGGTTTTTTTGGAGATGAGAATGGATATTGAATTGATAAAGATAAGATTAAGGGAAATGATGAGCAAAGAGAGATTTGACCATTCGATTAATGCTTCTCAAGTAGCTCGAAAGTTAGCTTTAAAGTATAATTATCATGATGTAAATAAAGCAGAAGTAGCCGGGCTATTGCATGATTGTGCTAAAGATTTAGATTATAGCACCTTAGAGAAGATGATAGTAAAATATAATATAAAAACTGATGAAATTATTCGGAAAATTCCTAAATTATTACATCCTTTAGTAGGTGCAGCAATGGCGGAAAAAGAATTTAATATTCAAGATCCAGCTATTTTAAAGGCAATAAGATCACACAGTACTGGAACATCCCAGATGTCCCTGTTAGATAAGATAATTTATCTAAGCGATAAAATTGAACCTTTGAGAAATAATGATGGAGTTGAAGAAACAAGGAAAATAGCAGAGTTTAGTTTAGATAAAGCGGTATTAAAGGTTTTGGATAGTGGATTATTATATTTAATTAGTAAAGGTTCTCTAATCCACCCTGTTACAATTGAAGCCCGCAATGATATCTTAAGCAAGGTGGTTTTTGCTTGATGTATGAAAATAATTTAGAAAAGAAGATAAAAAGAAATAGTAGAAAATATCTAAGAAAGAAAAAAGATAAAAAATTTTTCTTAATTGTATTTTCTATTTTTCTATTAGCCATTTTAATTATTTTCTTTAAATATTTAGGAATATTTCCGTTTAGTTCAGATATATTATCCTTTAATCGAATAAATATACTAATTGTGGGTTGCGATGAAGTTGAAAATCATGGACGTGCCGATACCATAGTGCTTTTAAGTATCTCCCCTAAGGCTAAGGATGCTCTTATTTTATCTATACCTCGAGATACCCGAGTGGAAATCCCCGGGAGAGGAATGGATAAAATAAACCATGCCTATGCCTTTGGGGGAATAGATTTAATAAGTAAAACAGTCAGATCATTTTTAGATATCCCTCTCCATTTTTATGTTGTAGCTGATTTTGAAGGCTTTGTTAGTATAATTGATGCTTTAGGTGGAGTAGAAGTTGATGTAGAAAAAGAAATGTATTATGTGGATAAAGCAGGAGGGGTAAAAATTGACCTTCATCCTGGGAAGCAAATATTGGATGGTGAAAAAGCATTAGAATATATTAGATTCAGGCAGGATAAATTAGGTGATCTAGGCAGGATAAAAAGGCAGCAAAAATTAGCCATTGCTCTGGTTAATAAGATAATGAAATATAATTCTGTACTAAAAATTCCCCAACTATTAGAAGAAGTAAAAGATTGTATTAATACTAATATAGAATTGCAAGATGCAGTCACTTTAGCCAATTTGTTTAGTGGTGTAAGCCAGGAAAAGTTTAAATTTGAAACTATTCAGGGTACCCCAATTTACATTGAGGGAATCAGTTATTTAGAACCAAATGTGGAAGAAGTACGACAAAGAATTAACTCACTGCTTTACAGTCAAAATAGTGGCATAAAAGTAGAGGTTTTAAATGGAAGTGGTCTATCAGGTATTGCTCATAGAGTGGCTAAAGAATTAGAATTGCAGGGGTTTGAAATTGTGAATATTGGTAATGCAGATAATTTTAATTATGAAAAAACTAAAATTGTAGTTTGCTCAAAAAAGATAAATTTAGATAATGAATTTAAACGATTATTTAAAGATTTTGAAATGGTTAAAGATTATCAAGCCGATGCTGACTTAGATTTAGTTATAATATTAGGGAAGGATATGACAGAATAGTCGTTAGTGAATAGATGTTAGTAGGACAGGCGTCTTGCCTGTCCATACTTGTGCCCGCAAAAGCAGATAGGTTAAAAACATAATTTAAAACTCAAAATTTTTCTTAAAACTAATTAAGAATCCAGAATTCAGGAGCTAGGAGTCAGAATATAGTATTATATATATGATTACTACCCAAAAAGCAAACAATATGGGAATGTAGGGGCACGATGCATCATGCCCACGGGAAACATTATACTGAATTCTGGCTTTTGACTCCTATCTTGTTTACGAGATATGATTTACAATATACAAAATATAAAACGCTAACGGCTATTCACTATCGACTAACGACTAATAAAGAAGGAGGTGTGTTTTTGAAAAAAAATTCTTTAAACATTGCTAAAATAGCTGCAGCTGCCGCAGTAGAGAAAAAAGCAAAAGACACGGTAATATTGAATCTAAGCAAATTAACTTTAATTGCTGACTATTTTGTAATTACTACTGGTGATTCAGAACCTCAATTAAAAGCAATAAATAATTTTATAATGAAAAAAATGAAAGAGAGTGAAATTAGATTATTACATTGTGAGGGCAGACCGGAGACAGGATGGATTTTATTGGATTATGGAGATGTAGTAGTTCATATATTTTCTAAAGAAAAAAGAGAGTTTTACGATTTAGAATATATATGGCAGGAGGCAAAGAGGATTCGACTTTTAAAGAGAAAAGTCCAAAAGGAGGAGGAGCAATGAGTGCTCGTGAAGAGGGAAAAGGGAGTTGGATTTTTGGATTAATAATATTAGTAATTGGTATAATATTTATAGTAGAAAATTTTACAGATTTGGAAATATGGGGAAGAGTATGGAACCTATGGCCACTGATTTTAGTTATCTGGGGAATTAAAGAAATATGGCAAAATAAATCAATTTTTTTTGGGATAATACTAATTGCCATAGGAGGTATATTTTTGGGTAAATATTTTTTTGATTTTGTGATATAAGAAAATATCTGGAGATTTTGGCCCATACTGATAATTGCTTTGGGAATTGATCAAATTTTTAAATCCTTTGGATCAGGTAAAATTAGAGCCAAGGGAAAAGCAAAAGAAGAAGAAGAAGAGATATAGTTCTTTTATTTTTTATTTCTTTTATTTTTTAACTTTTTAATTTCCAATAAAAGGACGATTGCCCCGATGAACAAATTAAAATAAAAGACTATAAATCTCCAAGCCCCAACAAAAAGTCCCAAAAGATGATAAGGGACAAAGAGCGAAAATAAAGTTGCAAAGCCTAGTTCTGCTGTACCACTTCCACCCGGGGTAGGCATAAAAGGTAAAATAAAATAAAATATAATTTGTGTTATTAACACTTGAGAGAAATTAAATTTTAAGTTAAATCCCCAGAGAAGTAAGGGGGCTATTAAGAAAAAGGTGCCCCAGAAGATAATGGTATATAGGGTAGCTAATAATAATTTAACCCAATTTTCTTTTATTAGATAAAAACTTTTATGAAATTTTCTAATTTCGAAAATTATTTTCTCAGTTAAACTCGATACTTTTTCTTTTTTGAAAAAGTTAGAAAGACAGGGAAATTGTTTAATTCTAAAGATTATTTTTATCATCCTTTCTGGGTGTCTTACCACTAAAATGAATAGGTAAATAAGTAAAAGAGAGAATAAGGTAACCAGGATAACAAGAATTGCAGAAAAAGTAACATAACTGGTAATTGTTTTGCTAAAGAAGAAGAAAACGATAGGAGTAGTGATTGAAAAGACCAGTGTTTTAAGTAAAGGAATAACAGTGGCTATCATTGTCGCCTTGCCCAGGGGTATTTTATATTTAAGATTTTTATTAAATAAATACATTTGAGCGGGCAAAGTCCCGGAGAAAAAAGGAGTTATGCTACCGGCAAAGTTACTGATATAGTGCACTTTTAAAGCTTCCACAAAGGTAATTTTTTCATTAACTGCCTCTACGATCGTTTTTATTCTGAGGGCGGCTATTATAGCAGAAAATACTATTAAAATAAAAGATAAAAAAAGGTATTTTTTATTAACATAAGATAAACTTGTCAAGACATTCTGGTTAGTAGTAACAAAAGTAATAAATAAAAAGGTAATTATTCCAATAACTAAGGAAATTATTAATCCTTTAAAAATTCTTTTTTTATCTAAAATTAATTCGTTCAAATAATCGTTCACCCCTTTAAACTAGTCGTTAGTGAATAGTCGTTAGTATTTAGTATATAATATATAGTAAAGAAAAGGAAGATAGAATAGGAATTAAAATTATAGAAGTATAGGTGTATTGCTATATGCCCTCAATAAGCTATATTAGACTGAAGGACAGGCGTTCCCCTTTACTCGTTTTCACGAGCACATGTTTCACAGGGACAAGTCCGTCTGTTGAGGTAGTTGCTCGATTCACCGAGTGCGTTAAAAGATACTATTGATTATTGAATTTTAGAGTATAATAATAAAAAAATGATTAGAATATTAAATTATTTAAAAGGATGATTCATTAATGAAAGGGACCATTGTAAATGTAATAGCTATTTTTTTGGGATGTTCAGTAGGATTTATTTTGAAGAGTAAATTCCCTGAAAAAATCGGAAAGATTATTATGCAAGCTTTAGGGTTGGTTTCTTTATTAATTGGTATGCAGATGGCTCTTAAAACAAACAATATCTTATTAATAATCTTTTCTTTGGTGATTGGTGGGATAATAGGAGAATTAATGGGGATTGAAGAAGGATTAGAAAGATTTGGAGAGAAGATAAGGTCAAAATTTAAAGGTAACACTGCTTCTGAAAGATTTGTTGAGGGATTTATTACTGCCAGCTTGTTATATTGTGTTGGCTCTATGGCTATAATGGGTGCACTCAAAGAGGGGTTAAGTGGTAATCCAGATATACTCTATACTAAATCATTGTTGGATGGAGTTACTTCTATTGCCTTTACTGCCGCCATGGGGATAGGGGTGTTGTTTTCTACAATTCCGGTATTTTTGTATCAAGGAGGAATTACTTTACTGGCTCAATTGATTAAAGATTTTCTCTCTCCAGAGGTAATAAATGAAATGACTGCTGTGGGAGGAATTTTAATATTGGGCCTAGGCTTTGGATTATTGGAGGTCAAAAAGATTAAAGTAGGAAATTTACTACCAGCTATCGTGGTTGCCGCTATTTTAGCAACAATTTTTAGTTGAAATAGTAAAAGAGCCAAGATTAAAAGGATACAAAAGGGTATATACAAATGAAGTCAGAATTTAAACAGAGAAATAAAAATGATAAAAATTTAAAACAAAAAATATGGATAGAAAGAATCAAAGAGAATAAAGAAGTATTTGTAGTAGCTGGTATGGTTATATTTTTAAGTATTATAGTCTACTTGAGTGAGGTCTTAGATATTCCCCATTACTTTTTTGGTTTTCCAAGAACTACAGTAAACAGGGGAGAAGCCCTTTTTCTAATTATTCTAATAATTTTAATCGGTAGTACAGCAATTATTATAATTAAGCGTATTATTGGTGAACGCAGAAAATATTTAGATATCTTGAGGGAGTCAGAAGAAAAATACCATACCCTCTTTGATAATATGCCGGGGGCTTATTATCGTGCAGATATAGAAGGGAATATTCTGCTGATAAATCCTCACGGAGCCAAATTGCTGGGCTATAACTCTCCCCAAGAGATTATAGGGAAAAATCTGGCGAAGGATTTATATTATATCCCTGAAGATAGAAAGGTATTTTTAGAAGAACTGAAAAAAAGAAAAGGAAATATTAAGGATTATGAAGTAACCTTGAAAAGAAGAGATGACACTCCGGTTACCGTCTCCACTTCCAGCCATTATTATTATGACAAAGAAGGGAATATTGCCGGAGTAGAAGGTATCTTTGTGGATATTACTGATCGAAAAAAATCAGAAAAAGCATTACAACAAAGCCAGCAAGAATTTGCCAGTCTTTTTCATAGTAGTCCTGAAGCCCTGGTCTATTTGGATGAAAAAGGCAATATCTTAGATTTAAACCCCCGCTTTACTGAGCTTTTTGGTTACACCTTAGAAGAGGTTAAAGGTAGAAATATCAATGATGGGATGATTCATCCCCCGAATAAAATAGAAGAAGGGAAAGATTTAGATAAGATAGCCTTATCTAAAGGATATTTTAATTATGAGACTATTAGAAAGAAAAAAGATGGAACTTTATTCCCTGTCTCTATCTCTGGTTCTAATATTTTAATTGATGGCCAATTGAAGGGTATAATAGGAACCTACATAGACATCACCGAACGTAAACAGAATGAGAAATTACAAGGGGTCTTATACAATATCTCTAAAGCAGCCAACTCCCCTATGTCTCTCAATCAGCTTTATAAAACTATCCATAAGGAATTAAGTGCCATTATCGATACCACCAACTTCTATATCGCTCTTGTCGATGAGAAAGAAGATAAGATCTACTTTCCCTATCATCAAGATGAGAAGGATAATGATTTCCCCATTCTAAAGATAAGCAGTATCAATACTCTTACTACTTGGGTGATCAGAACTGCTCAACCACTACTGGTGAATAAGAGGCAGATTGATGATATGATAGCCCAGGGGGCATTAACTCCCTGGGGGACTGTAACCGATAATTCTATCTGGTTAGGTGTCCCCTTAAAGGTGGAAGATAAGGTAATTGGGGCTATGGTGGTCCAGAGCTATACCAATCCCAATCTTTATACCGAAAAAGACATAAAGCTTATGGAATTCGTCTCCTCCCAGGTAGCTACCGCCATAGAGCGTAAAAGAACCGAAGAGAAAATCAAATACCTAAGCTTCCATGATGCTCTAACTGGTCTTTACAATCGCGCCTACTTTGAGGAAGAATTAAAAAGACTGAATAACCCCCGTTATTATCCTCTAAGTTTAATATCTATAGATGTCAATGGACTCAAGGTAATAAACGATACCTTTGGTCATAATGAAGGAGATAAACTTTTGCAACACTTTGCCCAACTTCTTACTTCCGTCTCCCGCAAAGGAGACATATTTGCCCGTATCGGGGGAGATGAATTTGCCATTCTTCTCCCCTCTACCACTTCGGAAGAGGCCCGTAGCTTTTGTGAAAGGATCAAAAGGGCCTGCGAGAAGGATAAGATCAGACCAATCTATCTAAGGCCGAATATCTCTTTAGGTTATGCTACACAGGAGGGAAAATATCGGGATATAGAAACTATTCTTAAAGAGGCTGATAATAGGATGTATCAGAATAAGCTATTTAGTGCCAAATCTAAAGAAAAATATCTCTTGGATTCTTTTTCTGCGATGCTGGCTGAGCGGGACCCCCATACTAAAGATCATTCTCAAAAACTTCAAGAGTTAGCTTTAGCTTTTGGCAAAGAGATAGGTCTTACCGAATACCAATTAGATAACTTAAAGCTCTTAGCCCTTTTATACGATATCGGTAAGATAGGTACCCCCGATAGCATCCTCTTTAAGAACTCTGCTTTAACCTCTTCAGAATGGGAGAAGATGAAAGACCACACCCAAATAGGTTATCGTATGGTCAAAAATATCCCTGAATTTGCCCCTATTGCCCGAGAGATCCTTTACCACCATGAACACTGGGATGGTACTGGTTATCCCGCTGGTTTAAAGGGAGAAGAAATACCTCTACTTTCTCGTATCATCTCTATTGTCGATGCCTATGATGCGATGCAGTCTGTTCGCCCTTATAAAGGGAAATTGAGTAAGGAAAAAGCTTTAGAGGAGATCAAAAGAGGTGCGGGTACCCAGTTTGACCCCCATCTGACAGAAGTATTCTTAAAGGTAGTAAAAACCTGATAGCCAGGTACGGCTTTAGGCTATATTTTTTGAATTTAAATATAATAATATAATAATTGCGTTGATTATTTGATCATTTAATAATATAATTAAACATATTTGTTATAATTAATTAAATAATTAAAAAATGTAACTGCTATATACTAATTCAAAATATTGGAGGTTATTAGGATGAAAAAAAAGACTATCGGGGATTTAAAGGAAAAACAGTTAGAAGGTAAAAAAGTTCTGGTGAGAGTCGATTTTAATGTACCTTTAAATGAAGAACTTGAAATTACTGATGATACAAGAATAAAAGCTGCTATTCCTACTATTAATTATTTAATTTCTAATCAAGCTAAAGTGATTTTAATGAGCCATTTAGGCCGTCCCAAAGGGAAAGTGATTGAGAAATTAAGACTAGACCCGGTAGCCAAAAGGCTAAGCGAATTATTAAAACAGGACATAAAAAAAGTTAATGATTGTATAGGAGAAGAGGTAGAAAAGGTAGTTTCAAATATGCAAAATGGTGAAGTTGTCTTATTGGAAAATTTAAGATTTCATCCGGAAGAAGAAAAAAATGATTATGAATTTTCTAAAAAATTAGCCAATTTAGCGGATATTTTTATAAATGATGCCTTTGGTACAGCCCATCGAGCCCATGCTTCTACAGTGGGAGTGGCAGAAATATTACCTTCTTATGCCGGATTTTTAATGGCTAAAGAGATAGAAGTATTGAGTAATTTAATGGAAAATCCCGAGAGACCTTTTGTAGTTTTATTAGGAGGAGCAAAGATATCTGGTAAAATTGATATTGTTCAAAACTTGTTAGATATTGCGGATAAAATATTAATTGCTGGAGGAATGAGTTATACCTGTTTAGCTGCTCAGGGTTATGAAGTAGGTAATTCATTATTGGAAGAATATGATTTAGAAATAGTTAAAAAAATGTTAAAGAGAGCAGAAGAACGAGGCAATAAAATACTTTTACCAATTGATTTAGTAATAGCCAGAAAAGAGGTAACAGAAAATGGGAAAAGTAAAATGGTTAAAATAGATAATATTCCTGAAGATGGAATAGGGGTAGACTTAGGAGAGAAATCTTTAGCAATGTTTGAAGAAGAAATAAAAAAGGCCAGGACTGTCTTTTGGAATGGACCGGTAGGTGTATTTGAGATTGACAAGTTTGCTAAAGGAACTAATAGGATAGCAAGAGTATTAGCAGATATGTACGGAAAGGCAATTACTGTAATTGGCGGTGGAGATTCCATTGCTGCGATTGACAAAGCAGGTTTTGCAGAAAAAATAACTCATATTTCCACAGGTGGTGGAGCTTCCTTAGAATTTTTGGGAGGGAAGAAACTTCCTGGAATAGAGGTTTTACCAAATAAGTAGTTGATATTCCATAGATGATTATCGGTCTTATTTTTTGGAGAGAAGTTTTTTAATTTTTTCTTTCATTCTTTGCCAGTGAGTTCCTCTCCAGTAATATTTCTGACAAGACGGACAATAAACAAATTCATTTTGAGTAAGAAAGACATAAGGAGGAACAAGACCTTCAACTTTTTTTTTATCAATCTTTATAGTAGGTGTGTTACATAGGGAACAACGGGAAAACATATTTGAATTGAAATCGATTATTAATTTTAATCCCCCTATCACCTCTAATAATTGCTCTTCCCATTGATCACTTTTAATAAATAAGTAATCACAAATGTTTTTTCTTTTAATTAGATTAGTATCTCTGGTTAACAATATTCTATTTTCTTGTCGGGCAGTAAGAATAAGGGTTATATCTTCATCGGAAATGGGGTAGGTGGTATCATAACCTAAAATACGGAGCCATTTAGTTAGTTTGCCCAGCATTTTATCAGCTAAAAATTTTATTTCTTCTTTATTATTATTTTCCTTCATTTTTATATGTCAAACTCATTTTGTGATATTTATTATCTTCTATTTTAAATTATTATACCACAGCATTATTTAGTTAGCCAATTACATTAGTTATCCAGTTTACCAGTTACCCGGTTAGCCAGTTAATACAGTCGATAGTGAATAGTCGTTAGCATTAAGTTAGCTAGTTAACTGGTTTGTTAGTTAATTAGTTTAATATCAATTCTTCAATTACATTTATTTAGCTGGGTTAGAAAGTAATTCTGAATACTGGATTCTAAATTTTGGTTCCTGACACGATATACGGGAGAGCTTGACAATTCAGAAATTTGATTATATTATATATATACCCCCTTAGGGTATAATAAATATAGGATAAATTACTGCCATTATGAATGATTCACAGTTTAATCAATTAGAAAAGATAAAAATATTGAGTCGATTAAAAAGGATAGAAGGGCAGATCAGAGGAATACAAAGGATGATTATTGAAGGAAGACCTTGTTCGGACATTATGGTTCAAATTGCTGCGGTCAAAGCAGCCCTTAATCAGGTGAATAAATTACTGGTAGAAAATCATGTAAATTCCTGTTTTAATTCATATCTTTCTTCAAATGATATCTCTCAGGATACAATTACTGAGATAATGGACTTAATAATAAAGTTTGTAAGATAAAAACCACTATTAAAAGAGAAAAATATATGATAAAGTATATATCAGAGAATGTAGAATTAAAGAAATTATCCTTTTGATTCGTTTGGTTTTAGGTATAGAATGGGAGAAGTTCTTAAACCTTAAGTTGAGAAATTGTTTTATTATAAAAAAATAAAAATAGTTTAAATTGATAGAAATAAAAACATATTTGGAGGAAAATTTAGTTATTATGTTATGTCAATTTTGTAAAAAAAGGGAAGCTACAATTATTATTACCCAGGTAGTAGGTGGAGAAAAAACTGAGTTTCATCTTTGCAAAGACTGTGCTGCTCTATTTGGCGATAAATTATCTATATTTTCTTTTCCCCAGTTTAATTTTGATAATTTATTAAGTGGGTTATTAAAGGCAATTGATATTTATGGCAAAGAAGAAGGTATAACCTCCACTAGAGAAATTAAGTGTAATAATTGTGGTTTAACCTATAACGATTTTACCCAATCCGGAAAATTAGGTTGTAGTATGTGTTATCACGATTTTAGGGAACAATTGACTCCTCTTCTTAGAAGACTACATGGCAATAGTGAACATGTGGGCAAGATCCCGCGCCAGGCAAAAAGTAAATTGGAAAAAATTAAAAAAATTAAACGACTAAGAAAGGAATTACAGGAAGCAGTGATAAAAGAAGATTATGAGAAAGCAGCAAAATTAAGGGATGAAATATTAAAACTCGAAGGAGTATTGAAGAAATAAAATGCAAAATAGTAATAAGAAGAAATTATTACAGGATTTAACAGAATCTATGGCAGAATGGACAAGTGGAAAAGGACCGCTTTCTGAAATAGTAATAAGTTCACGGATTAGATTGGCACGGAATATTGAGGGTATTCCTTTTCCTCCTCGAGCTGAAGAAGTAGATCTAAAAAATATTTATGAGATTACTAAACAAGTGATAGAAAAGAGCTATCTTTTTAAAGATTTAAGGTTTTTTTTATTAGATGAATTAAATCCTTTAGAGAGTCAATTTTTAGTAGAAAAACATTTGATTAGTGTATACCATGCTCGAGGAAAACACCCTTATAGAGGGTGTGTTTATAATCAAGAAGAGACCATAAGTATAATGATTAACGAAGAAGATCATTTTCGGATCCAATATCTTCTTTCTGGATTACAACTTAACAAAATATGGGAGTTCATTAACCAAATTGATGATGAAATTGGAAAAGATGTTACTTATGCTTTTAGCGAGAAAGAAGGTTATTTAACCTCTTGTCCTACTAATGTAGGTACTGGAATGAGGGCTTCAGTGATGTTACATTTACCGGCTTTAGTTAAGTTGAATAGATTAAATGATATATTAAAAGCAATATCTAAAATAGGATATGTAGTAAGGGGATTTTACGGAGAAGGAACAGAAGTTATGGGGAATCTCTTTCAGATTTCTAATCAGATTACTTTAGGACTATCTGAAGAGGAGATCATTGATAATTTAGAAAAAGTTAATCAGCAAATAGTATGTCAAGAACAGAAGGCGAGAAAAGAACTATTATCTGAATTTAAAAGTCAGTTGAAAGATCAGGTATGGAGAGCTTATGGTACCCTGAGTAATGCTCGAATTATATCTTCGTCCGAAACAATGGAACTTTTATCTAAATTAAGACTTGGTGTTGAATTAGGAATGATCTCTCATCTTGATTTAGGGACGATAAATAAAATGATGTTGTTGATTCAGCCTGCTTATTTACAAATGTTAGCTGGCAAAGATTTAAGTCCTTTTGAAAGAGATGTGCAAAGGGCAAGATTAGTTAGAGACAAAATCAGTCATTAGTGAATAACTCGTTATCCGTTAGTTAGCATATAATAGTATATAGTGAAGAGGAAGATAGTGGAATGGGTAACTATAGCGAAAACGAAAAACGAAAAACGAAATTCGTATCTTGTGAATCGTATCTTGTTAAACTATACGCTAAACGCTACATGCTCTATGATATACTATATACTAACTGTTAAATCGATTGAAAGTTTTAAAAAAAGAGGAAAAATAGGATTGTCTACTAAAAAGAAAGGATGTGCATAAAGAATGTTTAAAAGATATACCGAGAAAGCTAAAAGGGCTATAATGATAGCCCAGGAAGAAGCGATAAATTTTAATCATGATTATATAGGAACCGAACATATTCTAATTGGTTTGGCAAAGGAAGAAGAAGGAATTGCCTCACAAGTTTTAAGGGAATTAGGGGTAAATGCAGATAAAGTTATGGAAGAAGTAGAGCGCTTAGTGGGAAGAGGAGAGTATCAACAAACTAACGAAGTCACCTTTACTCCTCGCGCTAAAAAAGTGTTAGAATTAGCCTCTCAAGAAGCGAGCCAATTGAAACATAATTATATTGGAACAGAACATATATTATTAGGGTTAATAAAAGAAGGAAGTGGGATGGCGATAAGAATTTTAGCAGATTTAGGTGTTAATCCGGAAAATGTTTATTCAGAGGTTATGAAAGTCCTTATGGAAAGCGAGACTCAAAGTATTACTTCTGGGTTAGGGAAAAGACCTAGTAAAACCCCTACTTTAGATGAGTTCGGAAGAGATTTAACTAAATTAGCTCGAGAGGATAAATTAGATCCGGTTATTGGTCGGGGTGTGGAAATTCAAAGAGTGATACAAATTTTAAGCAGAAGGAAGAAAAATAATCCTTGCATAATAGGAGAAGCGGGAGTAGGGAAGACCGCTATAGTAGAAGGTTTAGCCCAAAAGATAGAAAACAATGACGTACCGGAGATATTAAAAAATAAAAGAATCGTTTGCCTTGATTTAGCTTTAATTGTAGCAGGCACCAAGTACCGAGGTGAATTTGAAAAGAGACTGAAAAAGATTGTAAGCGAAGTTCAAGAGTCAAACGAGGTTATCCTATTTATTGACGAGATTCATACCTTAGTTGGTGCAGGAGCAGCTGAAGGGGCGATAGATGCCTCCAATATATTGAAACCTGCTTTAGCGCGTGGAGAACTACAAGTCATTGGGGCAACTACTGCGGATGAATATAGAAAGTATATTGAAAAAGATGCTGCTTTAGAGCGAAGATTTCAGCCTATTTATATTTCCGAACCTTCAATAGAAGAGACTATCAAAATCTTACAGGGATTACGAGATAAATATGAAGCCCATCATAAAATAAAGATTACCGATCAGGCTTTAGAGGCGGCGGCTCATCTATCAGCCCGTTATGTTTCGGGAAGATTTTTACCAGACAAAGCTATTGATTTAGTCGATGAAGCAGCTTCACGAATTAAATTGCAAAATACCATTTCTCCTCCAGATGTAAAAGAGATGGAAGAGCAATTAAATCGAATAAGAAAAGAAAAGGAATCAGCAGTAAAATTGCAACAGTTTGAGAAAGCAGCTCAGTTAAGAGATAAAGAAAAGAAATTAGAAGCCGAACTTGTAAAAATAAAAGAAAAATGGGAAACTGGCAGAAGAATAAATAAAGTAGAAGTTACTGAAGAGGATATTGCGGAAATTGTTTCAAGTTGGACTGGAATACCAGTTTTTTCTTTAAAAGAAGAGGAAGCACAAAAATTGCTTCGTATGGAGGAAGAATTGCATAAAAGGATAATTGGGCAGGATGAAGCAATAATATCTATCTCGAAGGCGGTAAGAAGAGCTCGTGCCGGCATGAAAAACCCTAAACGTCCTATAGGTTCTTTTATTTTTTTAGGACCTACCGGAGTAGGAAAAACCGAATTAGCTCGTAGTCTAGCTGAATTTCTTTTTGGCGATGAAAATGCACTGATTAGTCTGGATATGTCTGAGTATATGGAAAAATTTGCTGTATCTAGATTAGTGGGTGCTCCTCCTGGTTACGTAGGTTATGAAGAAGGAGGTCAATTGACTGAAAAGGTTAGAAGAAAACCTTATTCAGTAGTATTATTGGATGAAATAGAAAAAGCTCATCCCGATGTCTTTAATATATTATTGCAGATATTTGAAGATGGTAGATTAACTGACTCACAAGGTAGAATGGTGGATTTTAAAAATACTGTAATAATTATGACTTCTAACGTAGGTGCTACATTAATTAAAAAAGGAGCGACATTGGGATTTAGAGGAACCAATGAACCTGAAGAGATCTCCTACAAAGAAATAAAAGAAAAAGTAATGGGAGAACTGAATAAAACCTTCCGACCAGAATTTCTAAATAGAATTGATGAAGTAATAGTTTTTAAATCCCTGACTAGAGAGGAGATTAAGAAAATAGCCGATTTAATGTTGGGTGAAGTAAGAAAATTATTAAAGGACCAAAAGATTGATCTTGAAGTAAAAGATGAGGCAAGGGAAATATTGGCAAAAGAAGGTTATGATCCTAACTTTGGAGCTCGTCCTTTAAGACGGACTATCGAAAAATTAATTGAAAATCCTATTTCTGAAAAAATATTAGCGGGTGAGTTTAAAGAAGGAGATTGTATAATAGTTAATGCGAAGGATAATAAAATAATATTTTCCAAAAAAAGAAAAACAAAAAGATAAGATAAAGAGGATAAAATGGCCAAAGGAGAAAAATCCATTTTTCGTTGTCAGCAGTGTGGTTATGAATCTTTTCGATGGTTAGGGCGTTGTCCTGATTGTGGAGGATGGAATACTTTAATTGAAGAAATATTCCAGGAGGATAAAAAATATTCTATTCGTTCAGAAAGTCATTCTATACCTTTGCCAATTAACAAGATAGATATAGAAGAAAGTAAGGCGAGATACAAAGCTGGAATGTTGGAGTTTGATAGAGTATTAGGGGGTGGTATTGTGCCTGGTTCTTTGATTTTAGTCGGAGGAGAACCAGGAATTGGAAAGTCTACCCTTCTTTTACAAATTGCTAATATACTAAGTAGTAAATACGGGTTAATATTATACGTTTCTGCCGAAGAATCACCTTATCAGATTAAATTAAGAGCCAGTCGATTAGGAACCCTATCAGAGAAACTTTTATTAGTTTCCGAGACTGATATAGAAGTGATAAACAAACACATCAGCGATATTAAACCCAAAGTGGTAATAGTAGATTCTATTCAAACAATTAATGATTACAAGATTACTTCTGCACCAGGGAGTATTAGTCAGGTAAGAGAATGTACTGCTCAATTAATGCGCTTAGCTAAGGATGAAGAGATTTCGGTCTTTATTGTGGGTCATGTAACCAAAGGAGGAATACTGGCTGGACCAAAAGTTCTTGAACATATTGTAGATACCGTTTTATATCTGGAAGGCGAACGGTATAATATTTATCGTATACTTCGCTCAATAAAAAATAGATTTGGTTCTACTAATGAATTAGGAATATTTAAAATGGGAGAAAAAGGGCTGGCAGAAGTTTTAAACCCATCTGAATTGCTCCTTTCTGAAAAACCTACTCAGATTTCTGGTTCAGTGGTAACAGCTACTTTTGAAGGTACCAGACCGATATTAGTGGAAATACAATCTTTGGTAAGTTATAGCAATCTAGGAATTCCTCGAAGAATGACTACCGGAGTAGATTATAATCGAGTTTTACTTAACTTAGCCGTACTTGAAAAAAGAGTAGGATACTCACTACAATCTCAAGATGTTCATGTAAGTATTGCGGGTGGAATAAAAGTATTGGAACCCGCTTTAGATTTGGCAATTATTATGGCGGTAGCATCCAGCTTTAAAGATGTTCCAATTGATCCAAATATGGTTGTGTTTGGAGAGGTAGGACTAGCAGGTGAAGTTAGAATGGTAAGCCATGCAGAAAGGAGAATACAAGAAGTATTAAAGATGGGTTTTAAAAGATGTATTGTTCCCCAAGGAAATTTAAAGAATTTTAATAACTTTTCATCAAAAAAAGATTTCAAGATAATTGGGGTAAAGACAGTTCAAGAAGCGATAAATCTTGCCCTTAATTAGTCGTTGTGAATAGTCGTTAGTATATAGTTATCGCCTGTCATATATTGTATTTCGGAAATATCGTAGAGCGTTTATCGTTTGGTTAAATACCTAATTGGTTAAGCAATTAGGTAAGATTATAAATACCCAAGGTGGAGACCCTTTCCTCTTCTTTTTTGATTATATTATTAAAATCCAGGTTTAGCATATTACATAATGCGGTTGCGTAGAAAAGATTAGAACCCAATTCTGTCTCAATAATTTCTTTGCAGTTTTCGCATAGTGAGCCTTCCAAATGATTATCCATAAACTTTTGAATTTCCATCAATTTCGTATTAGAAGGGATAACTTGTTTTTTTGCCTTAATATTTATACAACCACATTGGGTAACTGCTTTAGCAATTGCTCTATTTACTCGAGAATTAGATTCTTGGTATTTCGTCATAACATCGAGGATGCTTCGATGTTGGACTAAAAATCGGTCAACGCTCTTTTGAAAATCAATATTTTTATTCATAATAGTATAAATAACCTCCATAAATACATTTTGTTAATTATAACTTGAATAATATTTTGACTACCAGGGTCTCTTGACATTTTAACGATAATCTTAGAATAAAAGAAAAGTTAAAAATTGTTAGATTTTATTCATGATAGTCAAGGATAAATTATTTATCCTTGGAATCTCCCAAAATATGTTTGCTAAACAAAGGATTAAATTGCAAAGAAGAAAGAAGATCGTTTATTTAATTATACGTACAGGTTAATCTCTTTGTCAAGAAGTATTTATTTAGTTGTTAGTGAATAGTCGTTAGTATATAACATAGCGTAGAGCGGGTAGCGATCAGCGTATAGTTTTAGGTTAATAAGATATTTTTCCTAATTAAAAACTTAAAGTGAAAAGCGAAAATACGATTCACGAGATACGAAATACTAATATAGTTTTGCGCTTTTTATTTTTCGTTTTATTACTAAATACTATTCAATATATACTTAAATATCCATAATTTAAAAATTGTATAGTATGTCCTGGACAACGCACATTCTTACTTTGACAGAAATATAAGAGCATGTTATAATTTATATGGTTTTCAGAAAGAAAAAGGTAAAATTCAAGAATTTGGAGGTGATATATCTAACATCTTTGAAAAATAAATAAAAGGAGAAAAAAGTATGCCGGGGAAAAATTTTTTTAGAATTATTTTCATTGTTATTGGGGCAGTGATAGGCTATGAGGTCTATAACAAGTTTTATTTTATTTCTGACTCATCTATTTATTATAATATTTTATTTAACTTTCTGGCAATAGTTATTGGAGGAATGGTTGGTTTTTTAATTTCGTCTTTATTTGGAACTAAAGTTCAGCTTTTATTTACAAAAATTATTTACCACATACAAAAAACGCCTACTCAAAACATTATTGCTGCTATTATAGGGTTAGTTATTGGACTTATCATTGCAAATTTATTAGCCTATTCACTCTCATTTATTCCAATAATAGGTCCCTATCTTCCTATTATATTGAGCATAATACTGGGATTAATTGGGATTAGTGTTGGACTTAATAAAAAAGACGAGATAATTAATTTTTTTGGATATTTTAAAAATATTAATAAAATAAGAAAAAGAGAAAATAAAAGTCTTAGATGTGAAAAGATTTTAGATACAAGCGTGATAATTGATGGCCGTATTTTAGATATTTGTCAGACGGGTTTTTTAGAAGGAGATCTGATAATTCCTCGTTTTGTATTATCTGAGCTTCAACACATTGCAGATTCTTCTGATTCTTTAAAAAGAAATCGAGGGCGTAGAGGTTTAGACATACTTAACAAAATGATGAAAATTAATAAGAACAAGATAAAAATTGTTGGAAAAGACTATAAGGAATTAAAAGAGGTAGATGCTAAGATAATTAAGCTTGCTAAAGACATTAATGCCAAAGTCATAACCAATGATTATAATTTAAATAAAATTGCTCAGCTCGAAGGGGTTCCTGTATTAAATATCAATGATCTTTCTAACGCTCTAAAGGCAGTTATATTGCCTGGTGAGGAAATAAGTACTCAGATAATAAAGGCGGGGAAAGAGCCAGAGCAAGGAGTTGCTTACCTTGATGATGGTACAATGATAGTGATAGAAGATGGAAATAAGTATATTGGAAAAAGAGTAAATATCTTAGTTACTAGTATTTTACAAACTCCTGCAGGTAGAATGATTTTTGGAAAGATAAAAATGGTGATAAATAATAGATCGGATAAATTAAAAAATTCGATGAGGACATCTTCAGGTAAATAAAGACAAAATAAATAATAAGAAGGTAATTTCGTATTACGCATTGCTTATCTCGTAAATAAAATAGAAGCCAGAAGACAGAATTTAGAAAAAAGAATTATTTTAAATTATAAGATTATGACATTTTTTAAGCTATTTTATATTCTTCTGACTCCTGACTACTGGCTCCATAATTCTTAAAATAAAAATTATGGTTTTTAGTTTTAAGCTTTTAGTTTATTGATTCAGCCTATACGCTCTACGATATGCTATTATATACTAACGACTAAGTAAAACAGTTAAAATTTGAAAGGGAATAGAGAAATGTCACTAAAAATATATAATACTTTAACCAGGAAAAAAGAAAAGTTCATCCCACTTAAAGAAGGAGAAGTGGGGATGTACGTTTGTGGACCTACAGTATATAATTTTATCCATATAGGAAACGCTCGACCTTTTATAATTTTTGATATAGCAAGAAGATATTTAAAATTTAAGGGTTACAAAGTAAAATATATCCAAAATTTTACCGATATAGATGATAAAATGATTAACAATGCCCAAAAATTAAATGTCACCGTCTCTGAGTTAGCGAAAAAATTTATTAAAGAATATTTTATTGATGCGGATTCTCTTAATATAAGAAGAGCTGATATTCATCCCAGGGCAACCGAACATATTAAAGAAATAATAGAGTTGGTGAAGGATTTAGAAGAAAAAGGATATGCCTATGAAATAGATGGTGATGTGTTTTTCGACGTGTCTAAATTTAAGAGTTATGGAAAACTTTCGGGACAGGATATTGAGGAATTAAAATTAGGAGCCCGAGTAGAGATAGATGAAAGAAAAAAGAATGCGATTGATTTTGCCTTATGGAAGAAAGCAAAGAGTGGAGAGCCCTCTTGGGAGAGCCCTTGGGGTAAAGGAAGGCCAGGTTGGCATATTGAATGTTCAGCTATGTCAATGAAATATTTAGGAAAAACATTAGATATTCATGCCGGAGGTTCGGATTTAATATTTCCCCACCATGAAAATGAAATTGCTCAAAGTGAAGCATCTACCAATAAACCTTTTGTGAGGTATTGGATGCATAATGGCTATCTTTGTCTAAATAACCAAAAAATGTCTAAATCATTGGGAAATATAATGAAAGTGAGAGAGATAGGCCAAAAATACAAAGGAGAAGTTATCAGGTATTTTATTTTATCAGCTCACTATAGAAATCCTCTTAATTTTAGCGAAGATCAATTACAGCAAGCACAAAACAGTTTACAGAGGTTAAATAATACAATTTTTAATATTAAACATCAATTAACGCAGGGTAAATTTAAAGAATCAAGAGATAAAGATGATGAGATAATTTTAGAAAAGAGAAAAGAAAGCAGACAACAATTTATCGAGGCAATGGATGATGATTTTAATACCCCTGTCGCTTTAAGTCAACTTTTTGGTTTTGCAAGAGAACTGAATATATATCTTAATTCCCCAGGATTAAAGAATAAATTAGTATTAGAAGAAAGTTATGAATTTTATAAAGAATTTGCTAATGAGATATTAGGTATTTTAAAAGAAGTTGAACCAGAAGAAAGTTTTGAATTAGAAATAAAAAATTTAATCAAGGAGAGAGAGGAAGCCAGAAAAGTAAAGAATTGGGAAAAATCTGATCAAATTAGAGATGTATTAAGAGAGAAAGGGGTGATTTTAGAAGATACACCTGAAGGGATAAGGTGGAAGAAAATTAAATAGGGAGGGTCAATTTAATGACATTAAAAGAGGGTGAAAAGTGTTTTTTCAATTGTAAAAATTGTAATGATGAGGAACTTGTTCATTTGGCTAACCGAGGCAATTTGATAGCGGAAGAATATCTAATTAATAAATATAAAAAATTAGTTAAAATGAAAGCTCGTTCATATTTCTTAATTGGTGCTGATGCTGAAGATATTATTCAGGAAGGAATGATTGGACTTTTTAAAGCAGTTAGAAATTTTCAATTTAAGAAACTTTCTTCTTTTAAAGCGTTTGCTGAATTATGTGTTACTCGTCAGATAATAACTGCAATTAAAAGTGCGACTCGACAAAAACATATTCCCCTAAATTCATATATATCTCTTAATAGACCTATCTATAACGAAGATTCTGATAGAACTTTGTTAGATATTGTTGATAGTTTAAATATTAATGATCCTCAGGGTTCATTTTTATATAACGAAAAATTAAATAATCTTAAGGAAAAAATCAAGGGGGTATTATCAGAATTAGAGAGAGATGTATTGGAATCTTATTTAGATGCCAAATCTTATAAAGAGATTGCTAATGAATTAGGAAGACAAGTGAAATCTATTGATAACGCCCTACAAAGAATAAAAAGGAAAATAGAATTAATTGAAAAATAATTTTCAAAAAGATTGACTCAGATATAAAAAATATTTATAATGTATAAAATTGCCGATGTAGCTCAGCTGGCAGAGCAGCTGATTTGTAATCAGCAGGTCATCCGTTCGAATCGGATCATCGGCTCCAAAAGGGGAGGTACCAAAGTGGTTAAATGGAGCGGACTGTAGATCCGTTGGCTGAACGCCTTCGAAGGTTCGAATCCTTCCCTCCCCACCATTAGATCGCTAAATTTAATGCCCGCGTAGCTCAGTCGGAAGAGCGCATCCTTGGTAAGGATGAGGTCACCGGTTCAATTCCGGTCGTGGGCTCCAAATACTGGAAAATAGTATTTTTTTATTCCAAGGAGGAAAATAAAAAATGGCAAAAGAAAAATTTGTAAGAACTAAACCACATATAAATGTAGGTACAATCGGTCATGTAGATCATGGTAAGACTACCCTTACCTCGGCTATCACCAAGATCTTGGCTAAAAGGAGTTTAGCTGAGGCCAGGGAGTTTGATGATATAGATCGAGCTCCTGAAGAAAAGGAGAGAGGGATTACCATCTCCATCTATCATGCCGAGTACGAGCCCGAAAAAAGGCATTATGCCCAAACCGACTGTCCGGGTCATGCCGACTATATCAAAAATAAG
>DOTB01000053.1 GCA_003513845.1 Candidatus Atribacteria bacterium
TCGCCTTTAAGGTGATATCTTTCGGAGGCCAGGTAAACTAAATTTTCTCTTTTAATACAATTAATTTTCTTCCTAAGATAATCTTTATTTAGCTTAGCCTTTTTCTCATGCACTTCTCTGCCCATCAAGACTTTAAACCTTTGCTCCTCATGCTGGGGGATATTTAAACAATGAATGAAATAAATAAAGCGCGGACAAAACAAATATTCCATTATCTCAGATGGTGTGAGAAAAATTTGCTCTTTAGTTAGCGTAAGACCTTGGTTCTGTTCTTTCATTTTTTTATTTTCTTATCAAATCCTTCTATATAGCTACTAATTACTCTATCTCTCTCGTCCCGGAAATATTTCTCTAGAAAAATTTAGCCAATACTTCATCTTTGACCATTTTTCTATCAAAAGCCTGCCCCAACAATTTTACCTTCTTAAAATCTTCATCACACATGGGAAAAATATAGATAGAATCTCTTTTCTCATCCATAAGTTCTTGACATTTTATAGCTATCTCATCAAGCTCATTATTGTTCAAAGTGCCCAGAAAAACACTCTTCTGCACCCTTATTAATCCGTATCCCTTGCACTGGGCAGCAACCTTACTTCTGGTCTTATTCTTTTCAATGTCATAGATTATCCATACTAACATGCTGACTTACTTCCCTTTATAAAACTATTGGCGATGTGATGACATTCAAGTTGGATAATATTTCGATTTTTAATATTTCTACCTTTATATCTTACTGTCTTATCCATCATCTCGTTAAAGGCGGTAATCAATAAGGCCTTGCCAGCCTGATTTAAGGTTAAGCCTCCCCTTATCTTATCAAAATGCTCTTTCTTTACCTGTCTTTTACTAAAAAGATGGATTACCGTTTTATCAACCAAAGTCCGGTACAGCTCAATTAAGTCAAAGACAAAAGATTTTTTATTATAATTATCAGTATGTAAAAATCCAATATAAGGATCCAAGCCCGCTATGATACAGGCCTTCTCTACCAAAGAATAGAGGACTCCATAACCGTAATTTAAAAGGCAATTGAATTCATCCTTAGCCGGGCTTCTACTCCTCCCGTCAAACTTATACGGTTCTGGCATAATATAGCTGATGGCAGAAAAATAATCTTTACTTATTCCTGCTTCGGTAACCATAATTTGGTTTCTTTTCTCTTCAATAGTGCCCTGTAGATTTTGTAGTATCTCCTTTTTCTGAGAAATACTGTCTATAATATTTTGTAATTGGACTTCTTTACCTTTACGTGCATTCTTGAGTTCTGTTAAAAGATTAATCTGATTATCTATTTTTTTAATTATCCAGTCCTTTGCCAATTTCAAACCATTCTCACCAGTAGAATATTCCAGTTGATATCGTCTGATTAAGGTGGTGCTACCTAATTTGGAATGCCATACCCGCCCATAGGGATTACCAAAATAATCTAAAAAAACAATATCAATATTATTATCCACAGCAAACTTAATCGCATCAGTAGAAAAGTAGGCACTGGTAGTGATCAAGATACTATCAACTTTCTTTACCGATACCTCAAAAACCTTATCCTCATTTTTAACCAGGAAACAATTCTCTTTCTTTTTTAAATAAGAGCCTCGGGAATTAATAACTAATTGCATAATAATATTTCCTACCTATTCTTATTATTGAGATCTTTTAATCTTATAATTGTGCCAAAACCGCGGGAGACAGATTTGCCCAGACCAAGATAATCGGGGAGATGAAAATTCACCTGAAATGTTCCCAGAAAACCTATCATAGGAATACTTTTTAGAGAAACTTGAGTTGATCTTGCTTTAACTTTCGCTACAATTTTTTCTTCAACAACATATCCTAAAGATTTTGACATTGAAATTATATTACCAATCAGAATTTTTTCTAACAACTCAGGACGGCTAACGCTATCTAAACTGTTGTATTTTTTATAATTTTCTTCATTTAAAGCAAGCCAGGGAGTAATAAATTTATAATTATTAATTTGATTTGTTATTCCTAATTCTTCTGTTCTAAATACTATCTGTTTTTCCTTTACTGGGTAAATATTATCTCCGAATTTTAAAAATTCTATTTCCTCATAAATTTTTTGTAAAATTTCAGCTCCCTCATTAATGCCTAAAACTTGTGGTTTTCCGTTCAATACTTTATATTGTATCAAAGGAAATTTATATAGAAACTTATTATTCTCTAAATGATGATGAATAAGTGTGTATTCTTTAAATTTGTCTGCGAAATATCCCCTTAATTTGTTTCCCTTGTCATTAATAGATTTTTCACATATAAAATTAAACACTAATATTTTAACTTTCATAATTCTATGGTGGTAAATTTTATTCCATTTTATAAACTATATCTTCAATATCTTCAATATTGAGAACTCTTTCTCTTTCAATTTTAATCTTTAAAAGGGAAGGTTTTATGATATTATTCTCTTCTATAATAGGGACCATATAACTTGTTAGCGGAAAATTGTTCTCTTTTCTTAAACATCTTTCGTGCATTAAATAGACTTGGCCATTTCCATCAATTATTTTGACATTTTTTGTAAAAGGTATAGGATAACTAGTTTCTATAATTTCCTTATGTTCTTCGATTACATCTTTTTTAACTATCTCTTCAACAATCGAAAAAGGAGATTCACTATCACCACAAGTCAAGGGAGTGGTTTTTATTGCTTCAACAACGTTATTTATAAGAGTGTTATCCTTAAAAATTACTGCTACTTGAAGATTTTTTGAATAAACATACTGTCTTCCAAGCGCATTTGTAAATTTACCTCCCAGATTCGCTTCCCATTTTATAATTACAGAGGTAACATAGTTTTTAATAATACAGGAATTTAAGAGTTTAGACCCAGCCCATAATACATTATCTTCTACCCAGGCAAGATATTCTAATGGGTGTCTATCGTTTTTATATCTTTGTAAAGCATTTGCCAAGAGTCCTAAAATAGCAGAGGGAGGCAATATTGGATAACTTAAGGCAGATTGCCAGGTAAAAGGAATCCTAATTGAATAGAGAGAATTTACTCTTATATTAAATACTAATGCTTTCATTTTTGTTACACTTTATTTAGTAATTCGGTAAATATTTGATTAATTGACTCTTTTTTTGTTATGCTTTCATATGTTCCCTCGCCCCAATAGAGAAGTATGGCATTCTGAGGCATAAGGCCGACTGTCTTTGGGACATAATCAGAATACATGGGTGAGATAGGAAAAGGCAATGGCCCTTGTTCAGAATAGATAGCTAAAATTTCTAACGGATTTCCATGAGGAAGGGCATGAGAAAGTGAGGCTCCTAATTGGCCAGAAATTAAATAACGATATGCGTCTATAGCCACTTTAATTCTTTTTTTTCGATCATTATCATTAACTACATATGGATTTGTATTTACTAATTTTGTTTCCAGAAGTCCAATCCTTTCTACATCAATAGCAGAAACAAAAGCATAAATTCCAGAGACGTAAGATTTGCTAAAAGGCCTCTGAGAAATTAATTCTTTCTCTTTATCTTTAAATCCCATACTTAATTCTTTCTCTTTATCTTTAAATCCCATACCACTTTTAACTCTTGAATGAATTACTTGCTTCGAATTTGAAGTAATAACCGGCATTAGCCATGAAAACATTACCCGAGAACTTCTTCTTTCCGAAGTTGTACCGATTGCGCTAAGAAACCCATGTACATCACAGATAATGCAATTCCTTACTACTTCTTCAGCCCCTTTATCTATTGCTTCTTGATGAGACAATACATTATCAATAGTAAATGTTGCTGGCCTAACGGGTTCTCCAATTTTGCAAGAATCACAAAAAGACAGATTTTGTTCTATACCAAGTTTTCTCATAATTTCATAGTGCCAATGTTTAAGCATTCTGCCAGATACTGCTGGGGCTTCTTGTTTATCTCCATTCTCATTAAGAAACTCCATTATTCTTATATCAGTTACATTTCCTGCTACCGCTTCATTATTTAAGTCATGAACATTTAACTGTGTTTTTACTGCAAGAGTAATAAATTTAATCATTTTGTGCCTCCTCTTCTATATTTTCAGGCATTTCATCCTCAATCTTGGCTGGAAATGAAAAAGCAAGAATTACCAAGGCTATTTTTGTTTTTTCAAAATTGTCATTTGCAAGCTTAAATACTTCTTTCACCTCTTCATCAGTAGGGAGATGTATTTTTTTCTTTTGTTCAAGGCGTAATCTCCCTTCCCTTAACATTTTTGCTATTGTTTCTTCAAAGTCCTTTGATTCTTTTCCTGCATTTCTAATATTATCAGCATAACCATACTTCCTTTCTCTAATAAAATACCTCAATGTTCTTGCAAGGCTTCCTAATGATGGATTTTCAATTATTTCAGGGCTTATCATAGCTATCTCCTTTAATAAATATTTTGCCGTTGGCAAATATAAAAGATTCTTCCAGTTATTAGTCGATGTCTCTGGAACAACATAGAGACGAACAAATCTTAGTAAATTTTCTGTCCTATGGTTTAGAAGAATATTTGATAATTCAGTTAATGATGAAATTTTCGGTGGCATTTTAGAAGTACCCAATAATTTAATCACGGTTGCAGAGTTATATGATGAACTTGAAATGAAATGTGAAAATAACATTGTATCAATTAAAGCTGTTTGTTCAATAATTGTATCCCCTCTATTATCTTTTGATGCCAATGACAAATGAAAATTTAATTGAAAATTATTAACAATATCACTTAAAGAAGGAACTTTTGCTAATAAACTAATTGTAAATGTTCTAAGAGGTTGTAAATCTGAAAGCCAAAAATTATGTAGTGTTTTTTGTAAAGATAATAAATTCAGTAAATTTTCATTTTTAAGCACTTTTCGAGGTATGGGCAAGACCACCCCGTATTTCCGATTTTTTCCGCTTCCCATCTGGATAAAAAAACCAAAAGAAAATAAGCCTAATACTGCTAAATAACCGCACGTCTCACAAAGAGAAAGATTAAAAGTATCAAAGCGTCTATTCCTAAAATAAGGCTTCCCAGCATGAGAAGAAGTTAAAAGTACTAATCCACCTAATTTTGAAGATTCTTTTACAGCTCCAAATTTGGGTAAATTTCTATGACCGCAAAGTTTTGTTCTTTTAAAATCTGAATTTTCTATCTGTAAAGAATTATAGAGCTTAATTATATCAATTTTTTCAAGGCGGTTTATAGTATTTGGATTAACAGGATACTTAGATTTATCTTTTGCCTTAATTCCTAAATTAAAAAATCTATCAGAGGATAAAAGTCTTTTAGCTATTAAAAGAAACGTCTCGTTAATCTTCTTTATTGAGCAGTCTTTAAAAACTATTTTATAAAAGCTATTTTGCGGAATTATACATGGCTCACAGTCAGCTTCAATTCCTATTCGTGCTAGACCATAAGCAATTTTAATCTCTAAATCTGGATAACCAATTATTGGAGTAAAAAGTTCTATACTCATTCTCTTGTCCTTTCAATTATCGCCTTAACATAATTTTCTATTTTACTTACCATAAGCCATCCGCCATAGTAATCCTGCTCATCTTGTTTTTTATATTCCGATCTTTCCGTTGCTGCTGAAATATCACATAATTTTAATATGTGATGAGCAAGTGAGGTTTGTATCCTTCTTTTGTGTTGCTCCAGTAATTTACATCCTTTAGCCCAAAATCGAAGTCCCCTTGCCATTTCTTTTAATAAATTAACATTAATTTTTGAAGCATCATCAGGAAAATAATCAATTAAATTTTCTGCTTCGTTATGCCATTCAATATTTCCGTTGGGATAAACTATATTGTCCAAGATTGCTTGGATATCTGGTCTTTCTATGTTATCACCAAGAAGACCTCTATCTGTATGATGTATGGCTACCGCAAAACCAACTGGCTCCTTAATGCCATTGGGCAAGATATTCCAAAGATAAGCAGCACCAATGGTTGAATGAGAAGGTAATTTAGATCCAGTACCAATATTAAGTTGCCATTTCTTACTAAGTTTACCTAGATCGTGGAACCAAATCATCTTTAAGAAATATTCTCTTAATTCTTCTGGGCTGATTTGATTTTTCAAATCGAACACTCTTAATATAGTTTCAGAAAAAACAGGATAAATTACCCTAAACTTTTCTATACATTTGTCAATATGATCAATATATTTTTCTTTAGGAGCGCTATATAATAAGACTGACATCCGGTACTATTCCTTTGTTTTTTTCATAGTTTTTCCTATTGATAATATAAGTTCTAAACGGTCCAATACGTTCATCTTCCGTTGTTTTTATCTTTTTGCTTTTCATAATATCTATAATGACTGGCTCAAATTTTTTTAATTTTTCATTATAGTTCCATTTTTTAATTTCCCACTGGATATCTATGCCCTCATTATTAAATAAACTCCAGGCGATATCAGTATTAACTGTAATTGAATGTTCTTTTAAATCAGTTTTTAAAATCAATTCCTTGATAAGACTTTCATTAATTCTTACTCCTTCTGGAATATCTAATACAACTAAAGTTACAGGTTTGCTCTTTCTTACTTGAATGTTAGTAGGAATATTATCAGCATATAATACACATTCATAAAGATCAATTAAGGTATCCCTTGCTTCAAAATCATTAGCCTTATAATCAAGTATGTTGACAAAGTTGCAAACTTGTTCGAAATCTTTAATATTGAAATTAAAATTGCTCTTTAAATAATTAAAAGTTCTTTCCAAATGTTCTTTTTTATACGGCAGATAACCTCTTTCATTATCAACCGGAAATACAATAATTTCTCCACTTTCCCCTTCATATCTTGAACAACGACCGGCTCTCTGGATTAATGAATCTGCCGGTGCAAGTTCAGTAATTAAAAGATTAGCTGAAAAGTCTATACCAGCTTCTAAAACCTGGGTTGAAACAACAATACCGGTACCTTTAGGGAAAATTTTTTTACCTTCTTTTTTATGAGGTATCATAGAAATAGCTTTCGCCTCATGGTGCATACGGTCTATTCGTGTAAATCTTGAGTGAAGTAAAACGATTTCGCTTTCGGTAAGCCTAAGTCTTTCTTTAATTTCATCATAAATCTTTTGTGCCCTTTTAACCTGGTTAACCACTATAAGGGTCTTGTGCTCTTTTATCTTATTTAAAAGTTTTTCTGAGATGCAAACTTCTTCATAAGTATATAAAGGTTCATTTTCAAGGGTTATTTTAATATCACTCTTAAAGGGAATGTCACCTGTAATACTCGTTACCTCGTTAAATAATTCTTGATCTTCAAATAGACTTTCTTCAAGGCTTTTGGGCATGGTTGCAGTCATTATAATAAAAGTAATATGGCATTTCTGTAAAATTTCTATTAAAGCTCTCATAATAGAAAAAGTAAATTCATCTCTATACATATGTGCTTCATCAAAGACAACCATAGAAGAAGCAATTGAACCAGCAGGCATATCAATGTGTCTACCAACCTGATTGCATGCCCTTGCAAAACCATAAAAAAATTGATCAAGAGTAGTAACAACTATATCAGCTATGAAAAATGGTGCATTGGGTATATCACCGTGTTGAATTTCCACTGAAATATTTTTTGAAATTTTTTCTGTATAACTTTTTATTCTTTCGGCTATAGAATTTACTAACCCTCTCATTGGCAGAACATAAATTAATCTTGGTGCAATACAAAATTTATTATCAATAAATTGTTTTAGGAATGGGGCAATAATTGCCTCTGTTTTTCCTGAACCTGTAGGAGCTTTTAGTAATATAGGAAATCTATTTTTATTCACCTGCTCCCACATTTCCTGCTGGTGGCTAAAGATAGCATCAATATTAAAATATTTTTTATAAAATAAATTTACATCCATCTTTTTATTAAACCATTTTAAAATTCTATTCTCAAAAATTTTATCAATATTACCAGCTATTTTAGTAACTGGATTCATATTTATGCCACTAGATGCATCTTTTCTGTATAAATATTGAACCAGTATGCAATAATTTTCAATCTATATACATTAATATTGAAATTCTTCATCCGTATCATCTAAAAGAATAAATAAAACACCCTTAGAATTTTTATTGGCTGGATTATCCAATAAAATTTCTAAGGGTTCATCAATACTTTTCTCGTTTTTTCTGAGTGCATATTCTCCAATATTTCTAATTGCCTCTATCATTTAAGACCTCCTAAGATAAATACTAAAATGAAGATCCGTCTAAGTATAAAATTTAGTCCTTTAATATATTTTTATATCAAGATATTCAGGGGAGGTATCCCCTGAAACCCCTCATCATCACCCTCACCCTTCCCTCTCCCTTCTAAGGGAGAGGATTAGAGAGATGGTGTAACAAGATATTCAGGGAGCTTCGCCCCTTGAAACCCCTCAATTATTAGTATTGAGTATATAGTATTTATTATTTAGTTTAAATGTTAGTTAAAAAATAAAGAAAAATTCCTTTTCAAGAAATGCATATTTTGTTTTGCTAAATTTTTTATAACAAATCAATCCTTTATATTTAGGTATCGGAATTATTGAAATTCCGATACTATAAAATCTTTGACCAAAAAGCAAAAATTGTAATTGTAGTATTAAGAATGAATAAGGTAGTAGTCAAGAATAAAATAGATTGCTTTTATTATATCATAATAATTATGGCTGTTGTATTTTAACTAAAAACTTACCACAAATCACTCAAAACTGTTTCGGTTTAGGTTAAAAATTAATTTTGGAATAATAAGGTAGGCTTAATGAAATAAGGCTGCGAACCTGTCTCTAAATATTAGTTCAGGGACAGGTTCGCAATAACTAAAATATCATACTTTTCTGGCATTTTCTCTGCATTTGCGCATTCATTTATTATGCACTTACTATGCTTTTTTGGTTCTCTGCTCAAAGATTGGTTTTGATTTCTCCTGCCATTGGGCAGAAAGATTATCTAAATATTGAGCAATTTCTCCCTCTAAAATGCTTTCTGCCCCTTCATGAGTGGGGTGTGCTCCTGATTCGGCGATTATCTCCCTTAGATCTTTAGGATGGTCAATAATAGGACAGGGTGCCATTAAATTTTCCCCAAAAGGTTGCCGTTTTTGATAGGCTTTGAATAAGGGATTTTGTAGCACTTCTTTTAAACTTTTTTCCTTAATGTTATCTACGGCAAAATGGACAAAGGCACAAGGTTCCACTTCCCCTTTGGCATTGATATGGAAGAATCTTCTACCACCAGCAATACATCCACCAGAGAAAGTACCATCATTCCAGAAATCAGCCAAAAAGAGAGGCTTTTTTGCTCGTATTTCAGGAACCCGATAAGCCAACATAGCCCTTTGCTCTGGAGTAATCATCATATCAAAGTCAGTATCTTTACCCACCGGAATATAATGGAAGGACCATCCGTAAATGGCTCCCTTTTCTACCATATGGTCAATAAAGTCATCAGTGCCAAATAGTTCATCAACATTCTGTCTGCTTACGGTAAGGCTGATACCAAAGATAACTCCCCTCTCCCGAAGCCTATCCATAGCCGCCATTATTTTATCATAGGTGCCCTCTCCTCGACGGGCATCGGTAGACTCTTTGAACCCTTCCAGACTGAAAGCCGGGCTGATATTACCTACTTCTACCATCTTATCGGCCATCTCATCATCAATTAAGGTACCATTGGTATACATCATAAAAGCCACATCAGGATGCTTCTTTAAAATTTCAAAGAGGTGAGGATATAGGGTGGGTTCTCCACCAGAAAAGGTAATAAAATAGATACCCATCTCCTTTGCTTCTGTTATAATCCGGTCAATGGTACTTAACTCCAGGGTGTCACTCTTTTTGTATTTGCCAGCCCAGCAACCGATACAGTTTAAATTACAGGCACTGGTCGGGTCAATCAGGATAGTCCAGGGAACATCAGCTCCCAGCTGGCGAGCTACTTCCTCCTGTTTGGGAATGCCCATTAATCCAGCATTAACAAAGAAGTTCATAATCATTCCCTCTTGGTAATTGCGGGAAACTTGGGTAAGTTTTCGGACATACTGTTTAATAACTGAATTGTCTTGATAACCTTTTTTGATAGCAGCGATTTCTTCATGGTGGCTTTTAGTTAGAGCTACTTTATCAACCAGGTCTAATACTTTGATAAAATTTTCCTCGGGGTCCTTCTCCAGGTAACGTAGAACTTGTCTAATAATCTGTTCAGAAACATACTTTTTGGCAAAGTTAAAATCAATTGCCATTTTAATTCCCTCCTTTTACCAGACATCTATAATTTAATAATTTCAATAAATTTTTAAAACTAATTTAGACAGATTTCAGATATTTTTAAATTATAGCAATTTAATAAGCAAGCTTTTCTATATTTTATTTTATTTTATTTTATTTTAACTTCTCTACCAAACGACAGATAAAATCGATGTTT
>DOTB01000081.1 GCA_003513845.1 Candidatus Atribacteria bacterium
ACTAGCCAAGGAGGAGGTATCTCTGTAAATAAAGCAATACCTGTTGCTGCTACAGCACCTGCCAAGAGCTGTCCCTCTGCTCCTATATTCCAGAATTTTGCCTGGAAAGCAACTACTAGTCCCGTCCCACACAAGAGGAGAGGGATAGCACGACGAGTTATCTCGGCCCATCCCCATAAACTGGCTATCAGGCTTTGAAAAATGACCTCATATGTCTGCCAGGGATCTAGTCCATAAATCCAGAAAATAAAAGCCATTATTAAGAAAGGGGGAACTAAGGAAAAAATTGAGATCAAAAGTATCCTGAAAGGAGAAGCAAAGGGTTCTTCTTCAATTATGAATGGTCCCCACTGTTTCATGACCGCAATACCTCCTGATGTTCCCCGGCCATCATGAGCCCAAGACTTTCAGGATTGGCTTCTGATGCAGATAAAAGTCCAATAATTTCTCCTTCAAACATTACTGCGATTCGGTCAGAAAGGGCCATAATCTCTTCAAGATCCCCCGACACTAGAAGTATAGCTGCACCTCCTTCTCTTTGTTGAAGAAGGAGGTAACGAATTTGCTCTGTTGCAGCTATATCCAGGCCGTAAGTGGGGTGAGCAGCCACAATCAAGTGTGGTTTGCTGGAAAGTTCTCTGGCTAAAATAAGCTTTTGAATATTTCCCCCAGAGAGAAGTTTAGCTGGTGTACGTAGACTAGGGGTCAGAATATCATATTCTTCAATTACCTGATTAGCAAACGAATGGATTTGTCGAATTTTAAGAAATGGACCTTCTGCGAAAGGCGGGCGATAGTGATGTCTTAATATAAGATTATTACTTACCGACATTTCGGGAACAATCCCCATACGTAAACGATCCTCCGGGATATGGGCTACACCAGTCTTCTCTACCCTTCGTGCCGAGTAATTAGTAAGATCCTGACCACGAATCATAACTTTACCTTTCTGAGCAGATCGAAGACCGGTAATAACTTCCACAAGCTCCCGTTGTCCGTTCCCTGACACACCGGCAATTCCCAATATTTCTCCGCTCTGCACCGTAAAGGAAACCCCTTTTAAAGCAGTATAATTCCGATCGCTTAAAGAATACAAATCTTTTACTACTAACATTTCTTCTTTATCTTTAGGAGGCACTGCCTTTTTAGAAAATTGGAAGCTTACCTTCCGCCCTACCATCATTTGAGAGAGAGAGTTTTTATCTGCTTCGGCAACCGGTAACGTTTTCACTACTCTTCCTTTCCTCATAACCGTCACCCGATCTGCTATCTTCATTACCTCCTCTAATTTATGAGTAATGAAGATAACTGCTTTTCCTTCTTCCTTTATTTTATATAATGCTTTAAACAAATTTTCCGATTCTTGGGGAGTAAGGACACTCGTTGGCTCATCTAGAATAAGGATGTTCGCTCCTCGATATAAGGTCTTTAAAATTTCTACCCTTTGCTGTTCACCCACCGAAAGTTGCCAGAGAGGTGCACGTGGTTCTACCGGAAAGTTATATCTCTCCGACATTTCTCGTAGCTCTTTTTCCACTACCCGGGTTGGAAACCAAAAAGGCAAATCTTTAAGACCTAGCGCCACATTTTCCGTCACAGTATGGCGATATATTAGTTTAAAATGCTGATGCACCATGCCAATTCCCAGGGCAATAGAGTCACGAGGCGATCGGATATTAACCGGATTCCCCTGCAAAATAATTTTCCCAGCATCTGGTTGGTAAAGGCCATACAAGATGTTCATTAAGGTAGTTTTACCTGCCCCATTCTCTCCAAGAAGTGCATGTACTTCACCGGCCTGTACTTCTAATGTAACATTATCGTTAGCAAGAACACCAGGAAAATGTTTAGTAACACCTTGCATTAATAATAAGGGCGCAAATTTATCTAGCGGGTCCCCCCGAGAGTTTTCTTTAATTTCAGATCTCACTTAAAAAGGTGCTCCTTCTTATTTTAGTTACGACCTATTTTTTTATTTTTCAGAGTATATTTATTCAGCATGTGGCATCTTCGCTTATTTTTTCTCGCTCAAAACTACAGGCAAATAAGCATAAAATTTGGTAGCTTTAAGCAAATCATCTATGCTTACATATTCATTATTACCATGGCACAGTTTTTCCAAACCGGGCCCAAAGCCTAAACTAGGAACTTTTGCTTCTCCCATAGTATAAGTGGCATTAGTGCTAAAACCCCACATCTTTACCACTGGTGTATCTTTAAATAATTCGGTATAAGCCCTAATTGCCGCCTCTATTAATTTATGATCTTCTTCTAATACACAAGCAGGAAAATATTCTTTCCCAACTTTTTGATATCCATTGTAACTTGCAGCTTTATATTCAGAATATTTAATATTGGCTCGGTCCCCGTTGGGTAAAGATTCTAATTCTTTCAATATAGTTTCTTCGGTATCTCCTATTATCATCCGCCGGTCTATAATGACTTTAGTTTCCGAAGGTAAAGTATTAAAAGAATTATTCTTGCAAATTATGCTGGTCACTACTACATCGCCATGTCCTAATAATGATAACTTAGCCTCTACCCTTTCTTTTAATTCCTCATCTAATTGTTGAACACTGCCTATAAAGGGTAGGGCAATTTCTATAGGGTTTATCCCTTGTTCATGAATACTGGCGTGAACTGGTTCCCCTGGAAATATTGCTTCAATTTGTGCCCTACCACGATGACCCCTACAAATATTTAGCTCACTCGGTTCAGCAATTATTACGTAATCGGTTTTAATTTGGGGATATTCGGTTAATAAAGATTTTAAAGCCAAGCCTTCACATTCTTCTTCTGAAACACTACCGGAGACATATATAGTAAATTCGTTATTGGCATCGAGATTCAAATCTTTTATTATTTTACCAGCAAATAAAATACAGACAAAAGGCCCTTTATCATCCACTGCTCCTCTTCCAAAAATCTTTCCCTCTCTAATTACTCCGCTAAAGGGGTCACTTTCCCATCCACTTTTTTCTGCCTCTACTACATCAAGATGTGCATCATAAAGTATAGTTTTTGAACCGCTTCCTATTCTTCCTACTACATTGCCGATAGCATCAGTAAACACTTCGTCATATCCTAATGCTTCCATTTCTTTCTTAACCCTATTTACAACTTCCCCTTCTTGGCCGGTAATGCTTCTAAAGTTAATCAACTCACTAAGTAAATTTGCTATCTTTTCTCTGTTTTTATCGACATAATCCTGTACTTTATTGCTTATATCCATAAGTTTTCTCCTTTTATTAAATCTGCAAAGTATCTTCTGATCTTGAATAATAATGGACTATGAGGCCATAGTCGCTGCCATTATAGCTTTATTAATATGAAGCCTATTTTCCGCTTCGTCAATAATCACCGAATGAGGGCCATCCAATACTTCAGAAGTAACCTCTATATCTCTATCAGCAGGCATGCAGTGCATATAAATAGAATGCTCTTTAGTAAGATTCATTTTCTCCTGCGTAACTACCCATTCTGGATATTTATCGATTAAGGCTAATCCTTCTTTTTCATCTTCAGTATACATAATGGGACCCCAGCTCTTGGGGTAGACAATATCAGCATCCTGAAAAGCTTCTTCCATATCGTGTAAGATTTCAAACTTTATTCCCGCTTTCTTTGCGTTCTCTTTGGCTTGTTCCACAATCTCAGGACGTAGATAAAATTCCTTTGGGTGAGCTAAAGTAACATTCATCCCAAATCTCGGCATTAGAAGAATTAATGATTGGGGCATCGAAAGAGGACGAATATAATTAGGCCCATAAGTCCAAGAAACTACAAATTTTTTCCCTTTTAAGTCATGGTTGAACTTTTCTTTAATGGTAAGTAAGTCAGCTAAAGCTTGGGTAGGATGATATTCATCGCATTGCATATTAATTACGGGTATACTCGAATATTTAGCTATTTCACGCATATATTCTGTGCCCCTACCGAAGGTCTTCCTAATCCCAATGCCCTCTCCATAACGGCTTAAAACATTGCTAGTTTCCTTTGCGGTTTCCCCATGTTCAATCTGAGTACCTGAAGGAGTTAAATAATGAGCATGCCCGCCTAACTGGGTAATTCCAGCTTCAAAGGCATTTCTGGTTCGAGTTGATTCTTCAAAGAAAAGCATAAAAAAGGTTTTACCTCTTAGAATATCATACTGAGGTATACCTAAACGGCGGTCTTGTTTTAGCCTTTCGGCTATGCTTAGAAGTTGTTCAATTTCTTCTACTGTCCAATCTTGGGTACATAAAAGACTTTTGTTTTTTAGGTTACTATACATAGTTCTTTCTCCTTTCTATTTTTTAACTTAATTAATTCCTAAACTGTTAACACAACTCGAAATTAGTACAATTTAATATTTAACATCTATTTGAAAATTTATTATTAATATTCAGTCTTTGAATTTTCAAGTATCACAACTTCTTTGAAATTCCAATATCTCAAAATAATTAATAAAGGCTTTACCATTACAGATTTTACATTTACTTTTGTTTAAGTAAGTAAGCAAAATAAGAAAGTAATATTCATCAGACAAGCAGATGTATTTTTATTTTACACTCCATAATTATTAATGTCAACTTTATGTTATTTGAGTTCGTGTCAACAACTTGTGGGTATTTTTTTCTTACCTCAAAAGATTATGGAAAATAAATTAAGTTACAGTGTAAGTGTTGATAGGCCAATTCTAACAGCAAAACAGCAATAATAACAGTACCTTGACATAATACACTCCTATATTCTTCTTTTTCAACCTTTGATTAATGAATACTTGATAAATACATACACCTCGTACACCCATATCCGTAATCATCTATACTGGTCTGGAAAACTCCAGTTTGAGGTGGTAGGACCCAGATACCTAAGGACCGACAGCCGCTTCTATTTTACTA
>DOTB01000049.1 GCA_003513845.1 Candidatus Atribacteria bacterium
AAGATTTTAATTAGGCCTGATACGGTACCGGATGATAGAGCTATGATTTTTGAATGTGATGGATTGTTAACAGCACGTGGTGGAGTAACTTCTCATGCTGCAGTCACTGCAGCCCAGTTAGGTAAAATTTGTGTGGTGAATTGTAAACACTTAATAGTACTGGAAGGGGAAAAGAAATGTACTATTAACAATAATGAATTTAAAACTGGTGATAAGATTGCTATAGATGCTTCCCTGGGGAATATTTATAAAGGTAACCATGCTATTGGATTGGAACAGATATCCTATATCGAGTAAATGATGAATGGTATTATTATGAATCAGGTTAAGCTATTCAGGTAAGGTTTTAATAATGGAAAAGATAACTATTTACCAGATGATTTTAATTTCTTTATTTGCCGCTCTGACTGCAATTGGCGCTTTTATTTCTATTCCCATTGGCTTAGTTCCCATAAGTCTGCAGAATCTATTTACTTTCCTAGCAGGAATGGTTTTAGGCAGTAAACTTGGCGCTTTAAGTCAGCTAATCTATGTATTACTGGGAGCAGTTGGTTTACCAGTTTTTTCGGGTTTTAGAGGTGGTATGGGAGTCTTATTCGGACCAACTGGTGGTTTTTTAATAGGCTTTATTATTTCTGCTTATATTATCGGTAAACTCACTGAAAACTTAAGAGAAGCCAAAATATTTCCTTATTTCACCATAGGATTACTGGGTGCTTTCCTAATATACCTTTTTGGAGTAGTACAGCTAATAATTATTACCAAAATAGGAGTAAAAGAAGCTATTATAGTAGGGGTGATTCCCTTTTTAGCTGGGGATTTGTTGAAAGTGATTGCCGCCGCTTTTATAGCCGTCAGGCTAAAATTAGTAGTTACTGTGAGTGAGCTATGATATAATTTATGGTATAGCTATGCGGGGCGTAGCGCAGCTTGGCTAGCGCGCTTGGTTCGGGACCAAGAGGTCGGAGGTTCAAATCCTCTCGCCCCGACCATCCAATCTACATTTATTTTCTTATTACTCTCACTTTTTTTAGGTATAAATAAGTTAGAGGATACTTCTATATAATACAAGGAATTTTTATTGCTTGATTTAGGCTAATTTGTTATCATAATTTATAGATAAGCAAAGGCAACTTTATACTAATATCACTAATATTAAAAAGAATGGCAAACTTCAATGACAAATTTGATGATTTTAGTTAAAAGATTATCCTTAGATTAAGTCAAAAATGGAAATATAATTTGATATATTTCCAAAATTTGGCAAAAATGACAATAAAAAATATATAGGAAAATTAGTAAGGATTCTTAATATTGGAATACATAAATATATAAACAATAACGTCTAGATTTTTCTTGAAATTGATTATTCGTTTTAAAAGGATATTTAGATTTATTTAAGAAAAGATTTTTAGGGGTTGGACTGAATATAATAAAGAGGCATGTAATGACTAAGCAGAAGATAATTTATAAAAGCGAAAGAGAGCTTCAAGAAGCAATTTTAGAGGAGAAAAGGAAAGGTATTCCGGATTTAGAAATTGGGAAAAAGTATGGGGTTAATTTTAAGTATATTGAACGACTTATTACTCGTTCTCAAGGATTAAATATTAGTAACTTAAAAATTTATAAAAAAATAAATTCACTATATCCAAAGGATTTCCGAGAAGAAAAAACGACAGTTTGGAGCTTTAAACAAAGGGGCAATTGGGCAACTCATAGTGGTGAATATAGAGGCAATTGGTCTCCTTATATTCCAAGAAATGTAATTCTAAAGTATTCAAAACCAGGAGAATTGGTGTTAGATTATTTTTGCGGTGCAGGGACAACAGCTGTAGAATCGCAGCAATTAACATTTAATGACGAAGAAACTCACCCTCAAATTTACGAACCCCAAGTTTTGATTAGTGACGCAAGAGATTTATATATCATTGAAGATAATTCTATAGATTTAATCTGTGCCCTTCCACCAAATGCAGGCATAATAAATTATAGCTCCAAAGTTGAAGGAGGCTTGTCATAGCCTATTTCTTGATTTCAGTTTCAAATAAAATAAATTTAGATTTATGCATTAAATATACATTAGCTGGCTTTACGAATAGTATAAATGGATTGTGGACCTTTATGGAAATCCAATAAGGCGACTTTGTTTCATTTTTATATGGGGCACGAGTTTTCAATCTTTACAAGGTTATAAGGAAGGAAGCTATAAAGAATGCCGATAAGCTACCTCCATGGCCTTCTGTAACTTTTAGGATGTCAGGTAAAACTTATTATTTCCCTTTTCGCCTTTATCTAAACCCACTTCGTGAATTCGTTGAGCCTATGGTTAGACCTGAATTTTCCTATGTAGCTGAGAATCTACTTTTAAGGGGTGGCTATAGAAAAACCCATTTTCAAGGTGATCAAACAACGCTTCAATCGGTTTCTCAGATGGGGAATATTTATAATAAGACCACTCGTAATTTAACAATCAATAACTACGAGGTATTTAATCCTATGCTTACTTGGAATAGAAGCTTTGTATCACCACCGGAAATTTTCTATTTTCAGGAATTTATTCTTCAATCTTTAATTAGACAACATTTATCTTTGAATAAAAATCTACAAACTTTTTTTGAGTCTTGTGGTTTGAATGATCTTCAAGCAAAAGATTTTGAAGTTCTTGGAGAAAAAGCTTTGCCTGAAGGGGCACATAGATATCCTTATCAAAGATCGTACGCCTGCTGGTTACAATAGGAAAATTGTCATAGAGGTTAAAACTGGAAATGCAAGGTCCCAAGATATTGTGCAGTTAGGAGACTATGTTAGTGAAATAGGCAAAGAATGTGTATTAAGGATTTTAATAGCAAGAAATTTCCCAAAAAAACTTCAGCGAGAGTCGGACAATAGAGGAATAAAGTGTTTTATGTACGCCTTTAGTCAAATTGATAAGTTACAGAAATATACTTTGGAAGAGTTGAAAACAAAGTTCCAAATTTGCTATCGTGGAGGCGAGTAATATATGGCTGAACATATATCGGTAACCATAGACGCAAAATATCACCGTGACCAATTTGATGATTGGTTGGCTGGTGGAAAAGTTGAATATAAAGATAAGAGATATTATTGGTCTGCCCAAAACAACAATTATGGTTTTGGTTGGGAAATTGAGCCAATTACCGAGGATGATTGGAGTGATATTTCACAGGACGAATTTAATAAAATTATCACAGTGATCGAGAAATATCTTTATGAACATAGAAGCGAATATGTTTTCCAAGTACCTTTATCAGAAAAAAACAACTTTACCTTCCGAATATATCTCTGAGTTTCACAAATACTGGGAAGAAAACCATGAAAAGATATTGTCTCCAAAGGTCAATCCAAATGGAGAGTGTTTGGCAGTAGCCAGAGTATTAGAAAATATCTATAAGAGTAACATTATTAAAGTTCAATTGGATACCCTTGATTTGACCAAAGAAGAAATCGCCAATGTAAGATTTTTTACTGCCATTCAAGATTTCAATATTGATGTTCATGCGAGAAGCAATCCTTTTGAATTTTATAAAAGGCACCCCGATTGTTTTAAGCCCAAGAAAGTATAAAAGATAATGATATGTTAGTAGATGAACTCGCTAAAAAGAAGAGTGCTGGCTATGTTTCCATCTAGACATCTGGTGGAAACAGTGATACATAAAATAAGTAAGAGAATCGGGTTTGTGGAAGAAGAATTCAACATGGAATAGAAAAGACCCCTGATGCAAGTTAACATCAAGTTTTTCACAAGTTTTTTTATAATAATGTGAGAATTAGTTAGGGAAAATTATTA
>DOTB01000059.1 GCA_003513845.1 Candidatus Atribacteria bacterium
AAGAGATTCACCCTAAAAGGGGGACAAAGGGAGAAGTATGCCCCTTATTAGGGTAAATTAAGGAAAATAAATAAATCAAAAAAAAAATAGGTTATTATTTAAAATAGAACTATGGTAATGACCTTTTGAAGAGGCTTTATCAGTAATTAAAAATCAAAAAAAGTTTACAAAGAAAAAAGCTTGAAAAGACTAATAATTGACAAAAAGAAAATATAGTAGTAATATAAAAAAAATTGCAAATATAAATATATAGTCTGCCCAAAGATAGTAGTTAAAAGGGAGCAGTAATAAATAATTTTTTGTTATTGCTCCCTTTTTTTAACTAAAAAGCAAAATAATAAGAGAATTTTCTTGATGAATTAAAAAGTGAAATTGGTTTGAAGGTTATTAACTTTAACATAAGACTTCTAAAGGAGATTAGATGGTAGAATGTAAGTTTAATTTATTAACCCGAAGGGTAGGATACAGTCAATACTTCACCATCAATTTCCTAGCAGGATTTGTATAAAAGTATCACGTCTCCCCAAAGATGCTCAAATAGAAATCGAGATTATAGCTTATTGTAAATTGTAAAAAGTAATATAATATTATAAAAATCAATTGGCAGTGCTTATAAAAAATGGCAAAAAGAATTGCTTATCAGTTATTGTTAAAGGAGAAGTATACTCCTTACTATTATAGGGTGCAATGAGAATATAGTTCGTGTAGAAATAGTAGACTAAGTTAATAAATAACTAAAGGCAGCCTAGAGCTAGTTTACATAAAAGGAGGTGATAATTCTTAAATTAAATTCGACTGATGTTACCTATTGTACGTATTTAATTTTTAATTCAAAAAATAAAAAAGCATTCCTGTAATACCTGAAAATGCTCTTTGAAAAATAAATAACCCCCAGTTATCATTATGGTAAATGTGTGTGTAACCTAAAACGCACAAAAACCATAAAATAAGGAGGATAAAAATGTATATTAATATTTATCAATTAAAAGATATGCCCAAAGAAGATTACGAGAGAATTATGAAAAGAAGTGAAGTTGAAACTGAATCTATTTTGGAAGACGTAAAAAAAATTATTAATGATGTTAAAGAACGGGGTGACGAGGCGTTAGTCGAATATACCAAGAAATTTGAAGATGTTAGTATTTGTAGAGACAAAATTCAAGTTACTCCAGAAGAAATAAAAGAAGCTTATAGTAAAGTTGACAAAGAAACAATCGAAGCAATTAAATTTTTAGCAAGCAATGTCAAAAAATTTCATTTGGCTCAGATGCCCAACAAGATGTGGGGTATGGAAATTTCACCAGGCTTGGTAGCCGGACAAATTATTATACCTTTAGAAAGAGTAGGCTGTTATGTGCCGGGGGGTAGAGGTTGGTTCCCCTCTGCGGTAATGATGTCAGTATTGCCAGCAAAGGTAGCCGGTGTACCCGAAGTCATTGTATGTACTCCGTCTGCTCCAGATGGCTCAGTTCCGGCTGGTACTTTGATTGCCTGCGATGTATGCGGTGCAGATGCTGTATTTAGAATTGGAGGGAGTCAAGCCATTGCGGCAATGACTTACGGAACTCAAACTATTAAAAAGGTTGACAAAATTTCAGGACCTGGAAGTAAATGGGTATTAGCTGCTTTTAAGTTGGTTCAGGGTCAAGTAGAGGTGGCGCTTCCTGCTGGACCAGGTGAAGCTCTTATTATTGCAGATGAGAGTGCTAATCCAGAATATGCTGCAGCTGATGTTTGTATTCAGGCAGAGCATGGCTTTGATTCAACAGGTGTTTTAGTTACCCATGTTAAGGAACTTGCCTATGCAGTTAAAGATAAAATTGGTAGGCATATAGAGAGGCTAGACGAATATCGAAGAAAATTTGTTATAGAATCTTTAAAAAAATATGGTGCCATTATTATTACAGAATCATTAGAGGAATCAATAGAATTTGCTAACCAATATGCGGTGGAACATCTCGAGATCATGACTAAAGATCCTATTCATAATATGCAAAAAATTAAAAATGCTGGAGGTATATATCTCGGGCACTATACTCCACTTAGTACTGGTTGTTTTGGGTCAGGTCCCAATCATGTACTACCAACTGGACGGAAAGCAGTGGTTACGGGGGGCTTAAAAACAGCAGATTTTTACAAAATTGTAACTTATGAATATTTTTCTAAAGAGGGCTTGGAGTTTCAAAAGGATGCTATGGTAAAACTTGCTGATTACGAAGGATTTCCTGCTCATAGGAACGCTATTTTAGAGAGATTTTCTTGAAAAACCATTTGACTATTAAGAAGATTTATTATTGTTTTGTTTTTTATTTGAAATTTAATAAAAGAGGGGTGATATACAAAAGTTAGATGGAAAAAGGGGCAAGAAATATAAATGGAATAAAAAATAATTTAGACTATTTTGAAGAGAAAATAATATTTAAGAGGGGGTTTAAAATGATATTTTTAAAAGGAATGAGAAAAATTATTTTTCAATCGTTGTTGATATTGGCGATAACTTGTTTTGTATTGCCATTGGTAACCTTCTGTGAAAATCAAACTTCTGCTAAGCAACTACTTTTTGGGATGACAGTAAGGGATGCCACTGCACCTTTTTATCAAGCAATGATTCGAACTGCAGAGGGGAAGGCAGAAGAATTGGGCGTAAAATTAGTGGTAATGGATTCTCATGATGATGTCCTGGCACAATTAGAACACTTAGATAATTTTATTACCATGGGAATAAATGGGCTTGTCTTTGGAGGCACTGTAGATACTGTGTCAATTATTCCAGGGATTAAGGAACTTAATGAAAAGGGTATTCCAATAATGGCTGTTGATAATAGCCCAGAGGGTGGAAGGGTCGAATTATGGATTTCTTTTGATATTGTAGATTCTTCGAGAAGAGCAGCAGAAGTTTTTGTTGATCTACTTAAAGAGAAATACGGAGGAGAGGTCCCCAAGGGTGTGGTAATAGAAATAACTGGAGCCCTTGGTGATGCGTTTACCAATGAATGCTACGAGGGATTCCATTCCGTTATAGACAACTATCCTCAACTTACGGTAGTGCAGGGTGAAGGCAAATGGAATAACATCGATTCTTTTGAAAGAACCAGCGATTTGTTAACCCGTTATGGGGAGGATGTTGTGGGTATATACATTCACACTCCCGATATAATGGGACCTGGAGTAGTAGCAGCAGTTGAACAGGCAGGTTATAATCCTAAGGATTTTTGTATGACTGGAATTTGTATGGGACCAGAGGGGAGAGATCTTATAAAGCAAGGCAAAATTGCAGCTATAGTAGCTCAACCTATAGCAGACGGAGCAGAATTAGCTGTTCAGTATCTTTATGATCTTTGTCAGGGAAAAGAGATTCCTAAAATTGGAGATACGATAGTCAAGGAGGGTGCTTTATGGTCTCCGGCTACAGTAGTAGAAAATCCAAGATGTGAGGGCGGATTTATGAAGCTTAAGGCACCAATAGTTCCTTTAGAAGTGAGCCCAGATGATCCTCGCCTTTGGGAGAATAAGATTACCGAGTTATAATAAGTAAAAGAATAAATGTACTCTTAATCCCATCCGAGCGTCTCTATTGATTCGCTCGGATGGGGATTTATTTATAATTTGGAATGTGATTTTGAAAATTTACAAAAGTAATTTTTTAAATAAGAGATGGATTTTAACCAGATGGCCAGGAAAGGTTTGGTATAAAACTAAAAAATAGAAAAAGATATGGGGGTTTCAAGGAGAAGGATTAAGCTCTCCTGACCTACTGGTTAGAGGAAGAGAGGGCATTTTGTTAGCGGTAAGATTTTACGGTATAAGAGATGTTAGAATTGAAGATGTTCCTATTCCTGCTCATGGACCAGAAGAAGTCCTTATTAAAGTAAAATATGGGGGAATATGTGGATCAGATCTTCATATATTTAAAAAGGGGATGTTCGTTGGCTCAACTCCTGTAGTAATGGGACACGAATTTTCTGGAATTATTGAGAAAGTAGGGAGTAAAGTTAAAGACTTATCTCCGGGAGATTATGTAGTAGGAGACCCTCGAGTTCCCTGTAATAAATGTAAATGGTGTCAAGAAGGTCTTTACCATCTTTGTCCAGAATTAGGTTTTATAGGAGAAGTATCACCGGGGTGTTTTGCCGAATATCTGGCTATGGATGCAAAAAAACTTTTTAAAATTCCCTCTCCTATTGATTTTAAAGTAGCTACTTTGGTAGAGCCTTTAGCTGTGGCTCTTCATATAGTTCAATATGCCCATCTATCTCCAAACGAAACAATAGGAATTGTTGGTGCTGGACCAATTGGTCTTCTTGCTCTTTTAGTAGCTCAAATGATTACCAAAGATATTACGGTAATAGATATTTCGCCTTTTCGCTTAAGTAAAGCTAAACTCATAGGTGCAAATAAAGTTTTACAAGAGTTTCCTTTAGATCCTTCTGAAAAAGTTGATGTAGTAATTGAGGTGACAGGAAGTAAAGAAACCTTAAACAAGTCCCTGGAATGGATAAATCCTGGCGGAAGATTGGTCCTTGGTGGAATATATGAAAATAAAGTTCAACTAGACCCTAATAATATTATATTTAAGGAAATAAAATTAACCGGAATAAATGCATATAATACTGAGGATATCAAAAAAGCGATTGAACTTGTATCTAATAATTATATTAATGTAGAAGTAATTATTACAGACATATTACCGTTATCAGAGGCAGTTAAAGGTTTTGAATTACTAATAGCTGCGGTAAAAAAACCAATAAAAATACTTTTGGAAGCCTGAGGATAACTTAACCAAGCCCTTTGATAGATTTGGTAGGGAGAATGTTTCTATGATTAAATTAAACGAAGAAGAAAAAGAAAGTAATCGAGAGAATGATTTTATAGTTCAATTTAAAGATGTTACAAAGATATATTCTGGCACGGTAGCTTTACACAAGATTAATATCGAGGTCAAAAGAGGGGAAGTGCATGGCATTATTGGGAAAAATGGTGCGGGGAAAACTACTTTAGTAGGAATAATGTCTGGAATTATTGATCCTACGGAAGGAGAAATAATTATAAAAGGTAAAAAATACAGAAGTATATCGCGGCAGAGGGCCAAAAAAGAAGGAATATCTATAATTCCCCAGGAATCCCAAGTCATACCTGACCTTAGCGTTGTTGAGAATATTTTTACTCCAGACTATATTCGTTCTTGGGGTAATTTCATAAATTGGAAGAAAATGTATTCAAAAATAGAGAAAGTAATAGATGAAAGCCAGATAAATATAAATCCTTACACCAGAGCAGGAGACCTTTCCATAAGTGAGCAACAACTTCTTTTAGTTTTGAAAGCTTGTTTTATAGATAATGCCCAAGTTATAATATTTGATGAAGTTTCTTCTTCTCTTACTAAGAAGGACGAAGAGGTTTTATACAGAATTATTAGAGAACAAAAAAAGAAAGGGAAGGCAATATTATTTATTTCTCACAGTATGGAGGAGATATTAGAAATTTGTGATCTGGTTACAATATTAAGAGATGGCAAGGTGATTGCAAAGGAAGAATGTGCTTGTTTAGATAAAGACAAACTTTCTTATTTTATTGTCGGAGGGGAATATAATTATAAGGAACATAAAGTCGGTGAAGAGTCTGGTAGAGAAGAGGAGAAAGAATCCAATGAAATAGTACTTTCGGTAAGGAATTTTACTAAATTTGGAGCCTTTCAGAATATAAACTTTGATTTAAAGAAAGGAGAAGTTGTAGGTCTCGCTGGCCTAAGAGGAAGCGGAAGAACAGAATTATTTAAAGCTATTGCTGGAATAGATTTAGCAGATAAGGGGTGGATAAAAATAGGGAATGAAGAAAAACGATTTACGGACCCAGCACAAGCCCTTCAAAATGGCATTGTTTATTTGCCAGAAGATAGAGAAAAAGAGGGATTAATTGATATTTTGGCAGTAAGAGAAAATTTAACCTTGAGTTCACTACCTTGTTTGTTAAACAAGGTTAAGCTAATTAATTTAGAAGAGGAGAAAAAAATGGCTACAACTTTGGTAGAGAGACTGTCTATCCTTACTCCCTCTATTGAAGAAGAGGTAAAAAAGTTAAGTGGAGGAAACAAACAAAAGGTTTTAATGGGAAAAGTATTATCTGCGAATCCCATAGTTTACTTATTGGATGAGCCAACAAAAGGTATAGACATTTCTACGAAGAAGGAGATTCTGAAGATAATAAAGGAAGAATTAAGTAGATTTGCGGGAATAATAATGTCTTCTCCTGGTTTAGAGGACCTTATATTGATTTGCGATCGGATTTTAGTTTTACATAAAGGTGAAATAGTTGGTGAATTTTTTGAGGATAAATTTAAAGAAATAGATTTATATCGTGCTGTCCAGGGAGTGAGAGATAAATTTGTTGAAAATAATTAGTACATTGCAAATATTGTTAACCCCAAAAAGTTTGAAAGGATTTTATGGTTATGGAAAGAAGAACGAAAGTCGAATTATTCCTGTTAGATAATTTAATCTGGCTAATTTTAGCAGGTTATTTTTTGATAAATGCTTTAGTTACCCCCAGGTTTTTTACTTATAATAACATAATAAACATATTTTATCATTCTACTATATTGGGTATGTTAGTTCTAGGGCAAGGTTTGGTTTTAATGACCGGCCATCTCGACCTTTCTATCGAATCCACCTTAGCCTTTGCTCCCGGTATAGCTATTTTATTAACCACTAAATGGGTACCTGGTCTTAATCCAATAATTGCTATTATCTTAACGCTTTTAATAGGAGCCTTAGTTGGATTATTTAACGGTTATTGTATTACCAGAATTGGAATAAACGCTTTCTTGCAAACCCTTTCTATGCTCATAATACTAAGAGGTTTGGTTTTATATTTAATACCTTTGGCGATATACGGCCTTGATGAAACCTATATTTTTTTTGGCAGAGCAAGAACCTTTGGGAATATTCCTGTGGCTGTTTTTTTAATGCTGGGTATTTTCGTTCTTTTTGATTTTGTTTTAAAAAGGACCCCCTTTGGTCGTTATCTTTTAGCCACAGGGGGGAATGCTAGAGCTAGTTACATTTCAGGAATCAATACCAATAAATCCATAATTTCTGCTTTTGTACTGGCTGGATTATTAGCTTCAGTAGCAGGACTTTTGGCTGCTGGTAGGCAGAATGCAGTTAACAATACAATGGGTGATGGAATGGTATTGTTATCTTTTGCTGGAGCTATTTTAGGAGGAGTTAGTGTAAGTGGTGGAAAAGGGACTTCTATTGGTATGTTGGGAGGAACTCTATTTCTTGGTATGATTAGTAATTCTCTGACACTTTTAGGAGTAAATGTCTTTATTGTATATGCACTTCAAGGACTATTAATTTTCGTAGCCCTAGTTTTAGACCGGGTTAAAGTAAAGGCTGAAGAACTTTTATTCCGGAGAGAGATGCTTAAAAAACTTGGAATTTCTATGAAGAAAGATTGAGAGATGCAGATTAAATCCGAGTAGATTTGGAATATAAGATAGAATGAGAAAAGATTCCTTAAATTGGGATAGATGTAAAAAAATAGAGTACAAACGAGCCCAAAGTTATTAGTTATAAGGGGGTGGACCATATATCACCTCCTTTTTTTATTGCTTGATTATAGATTAATATTTTAACTGGCAAGAGACAAGGGATTTTTTAAGGCCAGGAGCGGATCTTTAAAATGGGTTAAATAGTTTGCGAGAAGGACATTATATGGGTATGAGGTGGCATGACCCTGACCAACAAGAGGGGGGACTTGGTAAAAACTAAAAATAAGATATTGCAAGGAATAATAAATAATCACGTTATAACGTTATAACTAGAATAGATGAGAAATATAAGAGATATAAGAAAGGAGAGTTAAGAAATGAAAAAAGAAGAAACTTTAGTTCGTAAGGGGATCTTAGACTTAAAGCCCTATATCCCTGGTAAACCCATTGAGGAAGTTCAGCAAGAATTGGGTCTTAAAGAAGTGATAAAATTAGCCTCCAATGAAACTTCTATCGGCCCCTCCCCCTTAGCCTTAGAGGCTATAAAAAAGGAGATAAAAAATATTAACCTTTATCCTGAAGGTTCAAGCAGGGCCTTAAGAGAAAAATTAGCCCATAAATTAAATCTTGACCCCGAAATGATCATAGTAGGTAATGGAGCTGATGATGTTATTGATGTTATAGGAATGACTTTTATCAACGAGGGAGATGAAGTAATAGCCGGAGAGGTTACCTTCCCGGCCTATGAAACCATCACTACCATTATGGGGGGAAAATTCCTTCCGGTCAAACTTAAAGATTACTCTCTGGACTTAGAAGAGATGTCCCGCTGCCTCAATGATCGTACTAAGCTTATTTTCCTCTGTAATCCCAATAACCCTACCGGCACCATGGTGGATAAGGAGGCTGTCGATAATTTTCTAAAACAAGTTCCAGAAAAGGTAGTGGTAGTCTTTGACGAAGCTTATTGTGACTATGTAGAAGATCCAGCTTATCCGGATAGCCTCTCCTATATTAGAGAGGGTAGGAAAGTAATTACCCTCCGTACTTTCTCTAAAATTGCCGGGATAGCTGGGCTTCGAGCAGGCTACGGGATAGCCAATGCCGACTTAATCGGCTATCTAAGACGGGTAGTAAATCCTTTCACTACCAATCGCTTAGCTCAGGTAGCTGCCGCTGCCTCTTTAGATGACCAAAAGCATCGTAAAAAAGTTTTACAAACCAATCAAGAAGGTAAGAGCTATCTCTATAAAGAACTAAAAGCATTAGGGCTTTTTTATCTCCCTACCGAAACTAACTTTATCTTTATCGATTTAAAGAGAGATAGCACCACTGTTTTTAACGAGTTATTGAAGAAAGGGGTAATTGTTCGGCCAGGGGGAATGTATGGTTGTCCGACTTTTATTCGGGTGACTATTGGGACGGCGTATGAAAACCAGAAGTTTATAGGGGCCCTCCAGGAGGTAACGAATAAAAAATAAGAAATGAAAATGAATAAGAAGTAAAAAATATACAGAAGCTGAGTAAAGTTAGTCATTGTGCAGGTATAACTGAAGCAATGACAAATGACAGAAGAAAAGGGTGCTTGCCATGACCAAATAAAAGAAAAAGAAACACGTATAAAATATATAAAGTAAGAAATCTTTTTGTTCGAATTGCTTTCTCAGGTCAAAGTATAAATTCAGGGTAATTTTGGTTATGCATTACCAGAGTTTTAATAAAAATTTTTATATAGGAGGTAAAAATTGAGGAAATTATTGACCGGAAATGAGGCAGTGGTCGAAGGGATAATCGAGGCTGGGGTAGAGGTAGTTAGTGGCTATCCCGGGACCCCCTCTACCGAGGTGATTCTAACCCTCTTACCCCTTGTAAAAGAATTAGGTATTCATATTGAATGGAGCGTGAATGAAAAAGTAGCGGCAGAGATCGCTGCGGGGGCTGCCTGGGCGGGGAAGAGGGCTCTTACTACCATGAAGATGTCGGGAGTAAATGTAGCTGCTGATTCTTTAGCCTCTATCGCTTATAGTGGTTGTACCGGGGGATTAGTTATTTTTGTAGCCGATGATCCAGGGGCCCATGCTGGGATGCCGGAGCAAGACTCTCGTTATTACGCTAAATCATTGGTAATCCCTATGCTGGATCTGGCTTCTCAGCAGGAATGCCTGGATTATGTGAAACTGGCTCTGGAAATCTCGGAAAAAATTGGGGGACCCATTTTTTTAAGATCTACTACCGAAGTCTCTCATACCGCCTCTAATATAGAAACTGGTAAGAAATTAAAATTAGAAAAAAAAGAGGCGCATTTTGAACGTAATATAGTTAAATATACTAAAGCAAGTAGTGCCTGGTGTATGGCTCAACATCAGGAGGCCCTTAATCGCTTAGCTCTGGCTTTGAAAATAGCGGATAATTATGTCACTGAATCGGGGATAAAGGTAAATAAAACTCACTTCGAACCCGATAGTCCCTACGGGGTAATTTATGCCGGTGCGGTAGAAGGAAATTTCCGAGAAGCGTTGAAGATATATCAACTAAAAATTTCCTGGCTGAAGATAGGGATGGTCCATCCTCTGCCCGAAGAGAGGATAAAGGAATTTTTAGCCAAAGTAGATAGAGTACTCATCTTAGAAGAATTAGACCCGATTATAGAAAAGGAAGTGTTCAGGTTAGCCTCCCCTGGGGATGGGGAAAAGAAGGTAAAAATTTTAGGGAAATTAGATCATCTACTTCCTTTAACTGGGAACTATTCTTTTAGGCAGGTGAAAGGTGCTCTGGAAGTGCTTTTAGATACCCAACTGGAAGTCGACCCGGATCCTCAGCTTTTACAGAGAGCTAAGGAATTGGAGGTTAAACGGCCGACCTCCTTTTGTGTAGGTTGTCCCCATCGGGGGACCTATTTTGCTTTAAACCAAGCAATTAAAAATTTGAAGTATAAAAAGGGAGAAATTATTATAACGGGGGATATAGGGTGCACTATTTTAGGGATGAATCAACCTTTTGAGAGTTGCTGGACCGAAGTAGCTATGGGAGCAAGTATAGGGATAGCGCAGGGATTCAAATGGGCCGGGATAAAAAAACCGGTAGTAGCTACTATCGGAGATTCTACTTTCTTCCACGCCGGTATTCCTCCTCTTATTAATGCTGTTTATCAGCAGGTCCCTCTAACGGTGATTATTTTGGATAATGGTTGGACGGCCATGACCGGCTTTGAAGAGAACCCAGGGACTATCCCTTTAAAGGAAGTTAGCCGGACTCGAGTGGATATTGCGGAAGTATGTCGGGGTTGTGGAGTGAAAAAAGTAAATACTATTGATCCTTATAGGCCGGAAGAGGCAATAAAAGCAATAATGGAGTCTCTAGAATATCCCGAGGTTTCGGTAATAGTTTCTCGTCGGGAGTGCGCTCTGCAGGCTAAAAGAAGAGAGATTAGACTCCCCCAGCGCAAAGTAGATATCGAAAAATGTACCGGCTGTCGGATCTGCTTGAATACTTTGGCCTGCCCGGCCATGGTATTTCATCCTAAAGAGGAAAATAATAAGCCCTATATGGAAATTACTGCTGATTGTTTTGGCTGTGGATTATGTGCATTTACTTGTCCGACCGGGGCGATAGAGGTGATAAAAGATGGAGAATAATTTTTATTTAATCGGAGTAGGTGGACAGGGAGTGATAAGCTTAGGACAAATTCTCGCTGATTATGCTCTGAAAAAAGGAGAGCGAGTTAAATTTTTCAAAGAAGTGGGCATGGCTCAGCGGGGTGGTCCAGCTCATAGTGAAGTTAGAATGGGCGAGGTGTTCGGGTCCAGGATTCCTCCCCTCTCTGCTGATCTTGTAGTAGTTATGGAACTGGCTGAAGGACTAAAAACTTTGGAATTGGTTAAACCGGGAGGGATGGTTATTTTAAATAAAAAGAAGATATACCCGCTTGATTTGATGGTTCATCCCGAAAAATATCCTAAGGAGGCAGAGATAGCCTACTTATTTGAAGAGGCCGGGGCAAAATTATTTTGGATAGATGCCGGAGAAATAGCAAACGAGGTCGGTCTTCCTTTGGCCGAAAATATTGTCTTACTGGGAGTCATCACTTATCTTGCTTCTCTGGATAAAGAGATTATATTAACGGTTTTAAAGGAAAATATCCCTTACGAGGTAGAGAAGAATATGGCTGCTTTTGATAGGGGCTATAAAATAGCAGAAGAAAATAAAGCAGAAAAAGAGAAAGGAGAGGCGTAAGGTGAGGGAAGATAGGGAAGATATGCAAAATTTTTTTAACCCTCGTTCGGTGGCCATCTTTGGTTCGATGAAAGAGGGGAAGACGGCCTTAGAAATAGTAAAAAACCTGGTAGAAGGAGGATTTAAGGGGGATATATACCCTGTAAGTCAGAGTGGCGGTCAGGTTTTTGGTTTAGAGGTCTATACAGATTTTAGAAATTTAGAGATTGATTTAGCGGTTATCGCTATCCCCAGCTCTTCCATTCCTCCCCTTTTAGAAGATTTGGGCAAACAAGGGGTTAAGGCAGCAATTATCATCTCGGCAGGGTTTTCCGAAGTGGGTAATTTTGAAGAAGAAGAGAAGATTAAAAAAATTGCTCGGCAGTACCAGATGAGGGTTGTTGGCCCTAATTGCGCAGGTATTATGAATACGGGAAATAATCTCTTTGCCAGTATCGAAGTTCGTGCCCTTCCGGGAAGTACCGCTTTTATTACTCAGAGCGGCGCCCTGGGGGGTGCGGTCTTGATGATGGCTGAAGAATTGGGTTTTGGCTTTTCCAAATTTGTAAGTTATGGGAATAGATGTGATGTGGGGGAGGTAGATTTAATCAGCTATTTACGAGATGACCCCCCAACTAAAGTAATTACTCTTTATATTGAAGGATTGCCCGAGGGGAGAAAATTTCTAAAAGAAGCCAGAGAAACAGTGACTAAAAAACCTATTATTGCTATTAAAGCGGGTAAACACGAGGCAGGGAGGAGGGCTACCACTTCTCATACCGGCTCTCTCGCCGGGGAAGACCGAATTTATGAGGCAGCCTTTAGACAATTTGGTATTTTACGAGTGGAAGATCTGGAAGAGATGTTTGATTTAAGCCGAGGTTTACTCAGTTATCCCTGGATTGAGGGAAAGAGGATTGCGGTAGTGACCAACGCCGGGGGACCAGCAGTTATGACTACGGATAAGTTAGAAGATTTAGGATTAGAAGTTCCTGAACCTTCCTCGGCCTTAAAGGATAGACTGAGGGAATTACTTCCTCCCCATGTCTCTTTGAGGAACCCTTTTGACCTTTTAGCCTATGGTAGTGCGGAGACTTTTGCCTCAGTAATTAAGGCTATCGCCCCCGAATATGACGCCCTCATAGTAATATTTGTGCCCACGGCTTATATGGATTCTGTCCGAATTGCCCAAGCGGTGGGAGAAGCTAAAAAAAGTATAGATAAATCTCTCTTTACCTGTTTTATGGCGGGCAGATTAGTAAAAGAGGGTATCAAAGAATTAGAAAGATACGGGATTCCTAATTATAAAACTGGTGAGCGGTGTGCTAAAGTGATCCACCAAATAGTCTTACAGGCTCAAAAAAATAGGTAAAGATATCAAACAAAAAACAATTCAACCTCTTCCAATATAGAGGAGATTAGCCTATAATAAAAATAATTTAGAGTACTTTTTATATGAGGTTATATGAGGCAGCAATAATATTTGGAATACTTTTTTGGTGAGGCAATTCGGGCAAAACTATATAATTATAATTATAATTATGATAAAATTATAACAGTAATAATAGTGTTATTCTTTTGAGCCGAGGTTTGCAATATCCAATTAGTGACTATCTTATATAAGAGGTTAGCGACAAATGGAAAATTTAAGCTTTTAAGTAAGCAAGAAGGGAATCCAGCTCAGGGAAGGGGGTAACTACCCTCTTTAATGTCAAACTTCTGCATGTGAGGAACTATAGTTATCTTTAAACAGGACCTTTAGAAAAGAGGAGGTGATGGCCTATTTTAGATAATAAATTTTAAAGATAATTAAAGTTTATAAAAATTATAAAAGAAGGAGGAAAAAGAAGATGTGTGGGAAAAAATTTTATTTAGGGCTAATGACGAGATTTTCCCTCATTGTTTTGGCAAGTCTTATAATATTTAGTTTTACCGTTGTAGCCGAGACCTTACCGGAAAAAATTGTAGTAGGCTGTCTTGAACCCCTTACCGGAGCACACGCTGTTTTTGGGACTGAAGCAAAAGTAGGGATAGAACTGGCAGTGCAACATATTAATGAAGCAGGCGGAATTCAATCGTTGGGGGGTATTCCTTTGGAATTAGTGACCGAAGATGTAGGCGAAACGGCTATGAGTGCACGATTAGCTACGGAGAGTTTGATAAGTAAACATCAGCCAGTGGCTGTTTTAGGCCTTTACATCAGTCGGTTAACCACTGCAGCTTCAGAGATTACTGATAGAGAGAAGGTTATTTTAGTTGCCGATGCCCTGGTAGACGATGTAACCGAAATGGGAAGACAATATTTATTTAGGCCCGCTCCTAAAGCGAGTATGCAAGGTAGATCGGCAGTGGAATTTGTTTTAGGGGCAGCCGAAAAAGTTGGAATCTCTATGGAAAAAGTAGCCATTTTAAACGAGGATTCTTCTTTCGGGAGGAGTAATGCCCTAGGAGCTGTTCAGGGAGCCTTAGATAATGGACTTACCATTGTATATCAAAAAGAATATCCTTACGATATTACCGATGTTTCTTCTATTGTTCATGGGATTGCGGCGGCAGAAGCAGATTTTGTGGTTCACTGCCCTTATTTTATGGATGCCATTATATTTGCTAAGACCTTTAGAGAATTAGGGAAAATTCCTAAATTCATTGCCGGGATGGGGGCTTGTGGCTACACAGATCCTGAATCTATACAAGCTTTAGGTGAAATAGCTGAAGGTTATTCTAACACTTACAGTTATAATCCGGCAAAAAATACTCCCCAAAACCGCAAATTTGTAGAAGAATATACTGCTAAGGTCGGACATATACCTACGGAGGCTGCAGGGATGAACTATTATGGAATGTGGATTTTAAAAGAGGCGCTTGAACTTTCAGGTAATCTTTTCCCCGAAGACCCACTAAATCCAGACAATTTACGAAAGGCCTTTTTAGAACTTGATTTAACTTCTGGTCCAGCGGTAGAAGTTTTCCCCACTGACCATATTGCTTTTGATGGAAAAGGTGATAATCCTTACGCCAGAGCTACGATTTTGCAGGTAATCAATGGGGAACCTAAAGTAATTTGGCCTTTTGAGGATGCGGAAACTGAATGTATTTTTCCGAGGTTAGATGCTACTTATTAAATATACAGACATCGTGAACTCTTATTAATAACATAAAATATCAATACATAGCGAACTCCTAATGATAACAAAGTATCAATACATAGCGAACTTTATAGATCGAACCTTGATAAATCAATAGAGCTTTTTGGTAAAGGATAAGGATATTCTGCTACTAACTTAGAATCATGGTATATAAACAATTTCTCTTTGGCAGTATCAATAGTAGCCCAGACATATTCATACTCTACTTCACTTG
>DOTB01000014.1 GCA_003513845.1 Candidatus Atribacteria bacterium
CGGTTTTATCTTTTATTTGACAATATGCTAATTTAACTTGACATAGCGTCTCGATTATATTAAAATTTATAAAGTTATTTTTAGAGCATCGGAATTTCAAAAATTCTGATGCTCTTGCAGGGATACTTTTACCCGTTTTCACGGGCACAAGTTTAAAAAACAATATATTCTAACAAGATTGTCAGGAAAAGTTTTATATAAAATTGAAATGTAGTAAAAAGGAGATAGAGGGGTTTTAGGGGAGTTTGCTCCCCTGACAATCTTGTCATTTTATGATTGAAACTATTTATCAGGGAGGAATAAAGTGAAGACCTACAGTGCAAAATTAGAAGATATTGATAAAAAATGGTATTTAATTGATGCTAAAGGAAAAGTATTAGGTAGATTAGCTACCCAAGTAGCTTCAATTTTACGAGGGAAGAATAAACCTTCTTTTACACCTTCTATGGATTTAGGTGATTATGTTGTAATTATTAATGCGGAAAAGATAAAGGTAACTGGTAATAAACTTAAAGGAAAAATATACCGATATCATACCTCTTATCCTGGAGGATTAAAGAGTACTACCTTAGAAACACTGCTACAGAAAAAACCAGAATTAGTTTTTAAAAAAGCGGTACAAGGAATGATACCGCATAATAAATTAGGTAGAGCGATAATAAAAAAGTTAAAAATTTATAGAGGAGATGAACATCCTCATCAAGCCCAAAAGTTAGAAAAAATCGATTAAACACCAAAAAGGAGGTCAAAAATTTGGCGCAGGCAAAAACTTATGGCACAGGAAGAAGAAAATCCTCAATTGCCAGAGTGTGGTTAGCACCCGGTAAAGGGAATATAAAAATTAATAATAGAACGTTAGATAATTATTTTGGACGAGAAGCCTTATCAAATATTGTAGAAAAACCGTTAAAAGTGGTAAACAAAAGAACTGAAGTAGATATTTTTGCTAAAGTAGAAGGAGGAGGTTTTACCGGTCAGGCAGGAGCGATACAACATGGAATTGCCAGAGCTCTTCTACAATATGACCCAACACTACGATTAGCTTTAAAAAAAGAGGGTCTATTAACTCGAGACGCAAGAATGAAAGAAAGGAAAAAATATGGCCAAAGAGGAGCTCGAGCCAGATACCAATTTTCTAAAAGATAATTATTTTACTAATTTAGAAAGAGAAAGGTTATAAGCGAGCCTTTCTCTTTTTTTTTAAATTTTATTGTTACAATGTGATTGTATCAATAATTTTATTTTGTTTATTGTGCCTACAATAAGGGGAAATAATGCTAAAAAATCCACGATTAAATATTAATTTATATAAGATCATAAAAAATACAGAATATATTAGAAATTTCTGTTTGCAACACAAAATCGAAGTAGTGGGGATTACTAAAGGTTGTAGCGCTATTCCTGAAGTAGCCCAAGCTATGATTGATGGAGGAGTAAAAATTTTGGGTGATTCTCGAATTAAAAATATCCAGATGTTAAAAGAAGCAGGAATTAAGGCAGAAATGATGTTGGTTAGAATCCCGATGCTTAGTGAGGTTGATAAAGTAATAAAGTGGGTTGATATAAGTCTGAATTCCGAAATATCCATAATTAAATCATTATCACAAGAAGCTGTAAAGAATAATACTATACATAGGATAATTCTGATGATAGATTTAGGTGATTTAAGAGAAGGAGTAATGCCCGATGATGTATTAATGATAGTGGATAGGATTATTAATTTACCAGGGGTGAAATTAATTGGCATAGGAACTAACTTTTGTTGTATAAGTGGAGTAATGCCTTCTCAGAAAAATCTAACTAAACTGGTTAAATTGGCAGAAGAAATAGAGCGTAATTTTAGTATTGAATTAGAAGTGATATCAGGAGGGAATACCAGTGTTTTAAAATTGGTAGAAGATGGTATAATACCGGAAAGAATAAATCAGTTGAGGGTGGGAGTAGGTATTCTTCTTGGTCAGGATGACGCCAGGTCTCGTAATTTAGATGGAACATATCAGGATACATTTATTCTAACTGCGGAGGTTATAGAGCTTAAGGTAAAACCTTCTTTGCCTCAGGGAGAGATTGGCCGTGATGCTTTTGGAGAAATTCCTGTATTTCAAGATTTAGGCTTAAGAAAAAGAGCTATTTTAGCTTTAGGGAAGCAAGATATATATATTAACAGCATTATTCCTATTAAAAAAGGAATAAAAGTAGTGGGAGCAAGTAGTGATCATTTAATAATTGATGTTACTGACGTTGAAGAAGAGATAAAAGTGGGTGATGAATTAGAGTTTAAATTAAACTATCCTGCTTTGCTTTCTGCATCCACTTCAAAATATATAAACAAATATTTTTATAAGGAGGAGAATTATAAATATGGCGATTGATATGAAAGGAAAAAATTTGGTATCTATTGATGATCTAAGTAGAGAGGAAGTTGCTCAAATATTAGAAACTGCGGAGATTATTAAATTAAGACATTATTCTAAGGAAAGTCAACCTGTTTTAAAGGGGAAGATTTTAGGAATGATATTTCAAAAACCCTCTTTAAGAACCAGGGTTTCTTTTGAAACAGGAATGATTCAGTTAGGAGGAGAAGCTATTTATTTGGGACCTGATGATATAAAATTAGGCCAGAGAGAAGCTACTAAAGATATTGCCCGAGTCTTGTCTCGTTATGTAGATGGGATTATGGCCCGAACTTTTAGTCATGATATAATATTAGATTTGGCAAAATATGCATCAGTTCCAGTAATCAATGGTTTATCTGATCTCTTACACCCTTGTCAGATATTAGGTGATTTATTGACCATTAAGGAAAAGAAAGGTCGATTGTCAGGCCTTAAATTAGCATATATTGGAGATGGTAATAATGTAGCCCATTCTCTAATATTCGGTTCAGTTAAGGTAGGAATGAATATTGTTTTAGCTACTCCTTCGGGTTATGAACCTCGATCTGAGATTATAGAGAAAGCCCAAGTTGATGCAAAAAAAATAGGCAGCAGGATAGAAATTATTTATGAGCCAGAAAAAGCTGTCGATGGAGCTGATATAATCTATACCGATGTTTGGACTAGTATGGGATTTGAAAAAGAAAAAGAAATTAGAAAAAATATTTTTAAACCTTATCAAATAAATCAAGATTTATTAAGCAAAGCAAAAGATGATGTAATAATTCTACATTGCCTTCCTGCTCATCGTGGGGAGGAGATAACAAATGAAGTTATAGATGGACCAAATTCTGTAGTAATTGATCAAGCAGAAAATAGGTTACATGCGCAAAAGGCTGTATTAGCTCTACTTTTGTAAAATATAATTGATTATAAGGGAAAATAATTTTATAATTGTTAATAGAGAACTATGTATAAACTTTTAAAATTTAAAAATGGCAAGATATTAAAAGATAATATTTGAGCATCGGAATTTCAAAAATTCCGATGCTCTTACAAGGATACTTTTACCCGTTTTCACGGGCACAAGTTTAAAAAACAATATATTCTAACAAGATGGTCAGGAAAAGTTTTATATAAAATCGAAATGAAGTAAAAAGGGGAATAGAAGGGTTTCAGGGGAGTTTACTCCCCTGACAATCTTACCTTAATGTCAAATAAAAAGGGACAATCTTGTAATTGATGAAAGAAGGAGGATCGGGTGTCTATCTCATTTCGTTTTTTAGATATTGTAGATATATTGGTTATCGCATTTTTGTTATATCATATAATATTATTGATTAAAGATACTCCAGCTGTACAATTAATTAAAGGTTTGGTTATCCTCTTTATTTCTTCTTTTATTGCTGAACAACTTGGCCTTCGCACTATTGGATGGCTTTTAAAAGGGGCTATGGCTATGATGGTTGTAGCTCTACCAATAATATTCCAACCAGAAATAAGAAGAGGATTATTAAAGATGGGGAGGAGAAGTTTTTTTATAAACACTTCCTTTTTACATAGAGAAGATGATAAAAAGATTGAACAATTGATAAATGGTTTAGTTATGGTTATTCCTATGCTTTCTGCCAAACGCAAAGGAGCTTTAGTGGTTTTAGAGAGGGAAGTTGGTTTAAAAGAGATTTTAGAAACTGGTATAATTTTAAACAGCGAGTTTTCTCCTGAGTTACTCTATTCTATCTTTATGCCTGATTCACCATTACATGATGGAGCAGTAATTATTAGAGGGAATAAAATAATTGCCGCAAATTGTATTTTACCTTTGAGTGAGAGAAAAGATATCAATAAATCTTTAGGTACCCGGCATAGAGCAGCTTTAGGTTTAAGTGAACAGACAGATGCATTAGTGGTTGTCGTCTCAGAAGAAACAGGAAATGTTTCAGTTGCCTTGGACGGAAAGATTACCCGTCCACTAGAACCTCAAGGACTTAAAAAATTATTAGTTCATTTATATAAGCCCAAAATAATTTCTGAATATAATTTTTAGCAACAGAGGAAAATAATAAATGAAAGAGTTAAAAAGTTGGTTATTAGAAAATATTGATATTAAAATAATTTCTATATTTTTGGCTATCATTTTGTGGTTGTACGTAGCTAGTGGAGAAAATCAACTAATAGAAAATTTTATCGACGTATCTCTTGCTACCAAAAATCTTCAAGAAGATTTGGTTGTTAAGGAATTTCCTAAAAATATAAGCGTGGGGATAAAAGGACCTAAGAATATAATTACTAATATTACATCAGATCAAATTGTTGGAATTGTTGATTTTGCAGAAATTGACAAACAAGGTATTTATAAATTGAAAGTAGAGGTCATTCCCCCCAAGAGAACAGAGATTATCAGAGTCATTCCTCCTGAGGTCAATGTTGAAGTAGAAAGGATTTTAACAGAAACGGTAGAAGTGGAATATAGTTTAATAGGTATACCTGAAAAAGGATATTCTTTATCAAATGAACCAAAATTGAATCCTCCTAAGGTTAAAATAACTGGTGCCCAAAGTATATTAGAAAAGATTAAACAAATCGTATGTCCTATTGATATCTCTGGAATTAAGGATGATTTAAATAAGAAGATAAAGTTAAAAGCATTGGATGCAAATGGAAATGAAATTAAAGAAGTAAAGATTGAGCCCGATTTTGTAGAAGTATCCATTTCTTTAACTCTTGGATATCCTGAAAAAATATTACAAGTGAAGCCGAGAATAACTGGAAAACCGGCTCCAGGATATTATATATCCCAAATATTAGCTAATCCAGATAAAATAAAAATATTTGGTAATTATTCTAAAATAAATAGTATAGAGTCGTTAGAAACTATTCCTATTGATGTAAATGGAATTACCAAAACATTAACCGTAAAAGTGCCACCTGCATTGGAAGAAGGATTAAATATTGTTGAGGGAGAAAACTCATTAATAGAGGTAACTATTCAAGTTAAGGAAAGCATAATACAGAAGACATTGGAAGGTATTACAGTAATTCCTCAAGATTTATCACCTTTTATCTCCTGTGAGATAGAACCAAAAGTGGTAGATATTATTGTAGAAGGACAGAATATTCTAATTGATGAAATTAAGGGGGAAGATGTAAAAGCCTTTGTAAAATTATCTGACAGTTTTCAAATAGAACAAAAAGCAAAGGTTCAAGTGCGTCTTCCCGAGGGAATATCTTTGGTAAAGATCGAACCAGAAGAAGTAACAGTATCGATCAATAAATAGTCATTAATGAATATTAGCGTATAGTAAGTAGCGTTTAGTGTATAGATTCGGTTAGATAGTTAGTTAGTTACCTGGTTAATTGGTTGAGGAATAAATATATTGAAGAATTAATATTAAACTAATTAACTGACAAACCGGCTAACCAACTAACTAAATATTAAATAAAGATTCACTAACGACTAATCTAATCGAGGTATTTTATGAAGAGATTATTTGGAACAGATGGAATAAGAGGCGTAGCCAATAGAGAACCAATGACTGCCAAAACAGCATTCCAAATAGGTAGAGCAGGTGCATATTTATTTAAAGATAAAGTTAGCCCTAAAATATTAGTTGGTAAAGATACTCGGATTTCGGGTGATATGATAGAATCTGCCTTAGCAGCAGGTATATGTTCAATGGGAGTAAATGTATTAAAAGTTGGTATTGTACCCACACCTGCCGTTGCCTATCTTACCAGAGCTTACCAAGCTAATTGTGGAGTAGTTATCTCTGCTTCGCATAATCCATTTGATAATAATGGAATTAAATACTTTCAAGGTTCGGGATATAAATTTTCTGATTCTGAAGAAGAAGAGATAGAAGGAATATATTTTGAAAATCGTACTAAAGATGAGTGGCCAACAGGGAAAGATATCGGTAAAATAGAATATTTATCTTCTATAGCGACAAGAAAATATATTGAATATCTTAAGACCACTATCCCACATGATTTTAATTTAAAAGGAATTAAGGTTATATTAGATTGCGCCAATGGGGCTTCATTTAGTATTGCTCCCCAATTATTTAATGAATTAGGAATCAAAACAATTACTATTAACAATAAGCCCAATGGAATAAATATAAATCATAATTGTGGTTCCACCCATCCAGCATCACTACAAAAAGAAGTTCTGAAACAACAAGCAGATATAGGATTAGCTTTTGATGGAGATGCGGATAGAGTTATTGCTGTTGATGAAAAGGGGAATATTGTGGATGGAGATCAGATTATGGCAATTTGTGCTTTAAATCTTATTAAGAAAAATCAATTACTTAATAAGAAGGTAGTAACAACTGTAATGAGCAATTTAGGTTTTGACCAGGCCATAAAAAAGGCGTATGGCAAAGTTATCAGAACTAATGTGGGTGACCGATATGTATTAGAGACTATGCAAAAAGCAAATGCTGTATTAGGCGGAGAACAGTCAGGCCATATTATATTTTTAAAATATGGTACTACCGGAGATGGGTTATTGACTTCCTTACAACTTCTAAGAGTAATTTGGGAGGAAGAAAAATCTTTATCTCATTTAGCTTCTATAATGAAAAAATATCCCCAGATTATTCTTAACTTTAGAGTAAAAGATAAAAAATTATTTTATGAATGTATTAACATTAACCGAACAATTAAAAAAATTGAAAAAGAACTTGCTGGAGAGGGAAGAATTTTTATTCGACCTTCTGGAACTGAACCTTTAATTAGAATATTATTAGAAGGACAAGATAAAGAGAAATTGGAAAAAATATCTCAAGAATTAAAAGAGGTGTTTGAGAAAGAAGATATATAAATAGTGAATAGTCGTTAGTGAATAGTGAATAGTATTTATTAGTAGAACGAAAAATGAAAAGAGCAAAATTAAAATTGTATCTCGCATTTAGTTAGCTAATTAGCTGGTTACCTGGTTAATTAGTTAAGATAACAGGAACCATAATCTATAATAACAGTTAAGAACCTATCTTTTATGCTTTCTTAATCGGCAGATTGTCCGATTGGGCAATTGGTAGATTGGTAGAATAGAAGACTGGGTAACTAGGTAACCGATAAACTAATATACTTACGACTATTTACAACGACTAAATTAACCAGCTAACTGTAAAGGGAGGTGATAAAAGGATGATAAATTAAAAAAATTGAATACAAGCGCCAGAACTTACTAAATTTTAGTGTACTGAGTGTTTCGAATAAGGTAAGTTGACGAGGGAGGAGTTTATCGAAAATTCGGCGGATGCTCCTGGATTAGCCAAATCCTTAGAAAGCCTACAAAACTTGTGAGCAATTGCAAGGACAAAGTGGTTTTTATGGCAGAGCATATCCATTCTTAAGTATTCTTACAAAGGTTTTTCTATTTCAGCACAGATGGGTTTTTTTAAAAGATAACGCAAAGCTAAAAGTGCAAAGTATAATATTATGTTCGCATCTAGTAGATAGTGCTCTATTAAATAAAGAATGTTATATTTCTTGAGATTGCTTCCCCTGTTTTCGCGGGAACAGGCTAACTTTGCTTTGCAATGAAACGATGTATTTTGTCATTGCGAGCGTTAGCGAAGCAATCTCAAAACTATCTTAGTTAACTTAGCAATGGTATCTCATAAAGAGAATAGTTAAAATTTAGGTTTCAGAAGTCGGAATGGAAAAAGAGATACCACCTGTAACAGGCAATGTGCAATACTAGAGAAAAAGTTTTTAGTTTCTCACTTTAAATTTTAAATTTTAGCTCTGTATATATAGTGCAATTGTTAAAAAGTTAGTAGATATCAGGGTATTTGTTGTAGAAGTAGAGACAATGGAAAACCCTATTATCTTTCTTGATGGATTGGTAATAGGGTATTTATTTTTTGGAATTAATTTTAATATTTAACAGAAAGAAAGGATTAAAAAATGTGTGGAATAATTGGATATATTGGTCCAAAAGAAGCTGTACCGATTTTACTAAATGGTTTAAAGAAGTTAGAATATAGAGGATATGATTCTGCTGGTATTACAGTATTAAAAGATAATAAAATACAGATAAAAAAGTGTAAAGGGAAGATAGTCAAATTAGAAAAATTATTGGAAAGGGGTGTTCCAAAAGGTAATATAGGATTAGGACATACGAGGTGGGCTACCCATGGAAAACCAAATAATATAAATGCGCATCCACATAATGGCTGCAACTCAGAGATTGCGGTAGTACATAATGGTATTATAGAGAATTATTCATCTTTAAGAGAAAGATTAATTTCAGAAGGGCATAAATTTACATCTGAAACAGATACAGAGGTTCTCCCGCATTTAATAGAAAGCAATTATAATGGTGATTTAACCTCCGCAGTAAAAGAATCTCTAAAAGAAATAGAAGGTTCTTATGCTATTGGAGTGATTTCATCTCGCGAGCCTGGGAAAATCGTAGCTTCACGTTACGCAAGTCCTCTAATTATTGGAATAGGTGAAGGAGAGATGTTTTTGGCTTCTGATATTCCTGCTTTACTTGGGTATACCAATAGAGTTATTTTTTTAGGAGAAAAAGAGATTGCTACTATAACTAAAGGTGGAGTGAAGATTATCGATTTCGAAGGAAAAATATTACAAAAGGAAATAGTAAATATTGAGTGGGATGAGGAAATGACAGAAAAGAGTGGTTATAAACATTTTATGTTAAAAGAAATTTTTCAAGAAACTATGGTTATTCGCAATAATTTAGAGGGTAGAATTAATCTATCTACAAATGAACCAGAACTTAACAACTTATTTCTTTCTTTAGATAAAATCAATGAAATAAAAAGGATATTTATTTTAGCTTGTGGGTCTTCTTATTATACAGCTTTAGCAGGTAAGTATGTTTTTGAGGAATTAACTGGTATCCCGGTAGAAGTGGATTACGGTTCTGAATTCAGGTACAGAAAAATATTATTAAGCGATAAAGATTTAACTGTGGTAATATCTCAATCAGGAGAGACAGCTGATACTATTGCCGCTTTAAGGGCTTGCAAGGAACTTGGTTCCCACGTTTTAGCTCTTACTAATGTAAGAGGAAGCACTATCAGTAGGGAAGCAGATAGTATAATGTATATTAATGCAGGTCCAGAAATAGGTGTGGCTACTACGAAAGCTTTTATTGGGCAATTAATGTGTCTTTACATATTGTCTCTTTATTTTGCTAAAGTTAGGGAAGCTCTTAATTTGGCAGAGATTAAGAAAATAATTTCTGAATTAATAAAGATTCCTCAATTGGTTGAGATTATTTTATTTAAAGACCTAGAAATTGCTAAATTAAGTGAAGAATTTTATAAATTTCATAATTTTCTTTACCTGGGGAGAGGAATCAATTACCCCATTGCTTTAGAAGGAGCTTTAAAACTCAAGGAGATTTCTTATATCCATGCTGAAGGTTATCCAGCAGGAGAGATGAAACATGGTCCCATTGCTCTCTTGGATAAAGATTTTCCAGCTGTAGTAATAGTACCCCGTGATAGGGTTTACACTAAAGTAGTTAACAATATAAAAGAGGTTAAAGCACGAAATACTCTGGTATTAGGTATTGCTACTGAGGGCGATCAAGAAATTAAAAATGTAGTAGATCGAGTGTTCTATATTCCCAAAACTTTAGATATATTATATCCTGTATTAACAGTTATACCTTTACAATTGTTTGCTTATCATATTGCTGATAGATTAGGTTGTGATGTTGACAAACCAAGAAATTTAGCTAAAAGTGTTACTGTTGAATGAAAGGGTATTTGTTAGAAAAAAATTTTGTGAAAAGAAATTGTAAGAGTATAATAAATTAAAAACAAAATTAAGAGAGATTTTAAGGGGGCGATTATTGATGAGGAAGGTAACCAAAGAAGAGATTTTAAAAAAGGCTAAAGAATTAAAGGTAAAGTTTGTAAGACTACGATTTACTGATATTTTAGGTATGCCCAAAAATGTGGAAATTCCAATAAGAGAATTTGAAAAGGCTCTCGATGGAAAGATTATGTTTGATGGTTCTTCTATCCAGGGCTTTGTGCGGATTGAAGAATCTGATATGTATTTAAGACCAGATTATTCAACTTTTACGATAAATCCTTGGGAAGAAGAAAAAGATGTAGCTCGAATCACTTGTGATGTTTATAACCCCAATGGTTCACCATTTGAAGGCTGCCCCAGAAATAATTTAAAAAGAATATTAAAAGAAGTTGAAGAAATGGGATATTCCCCTAACTTGGGACCAGAGGTAGAATTTTTTCTGTTTTTTAAAGACCAAGAAGGGAAAGCCACTACCAAGACTCATGACCAGGGTGGATATTTCGACCTTTTACCAGTTGATTTAGGAGAAGAGGCAAGAAGGGATATGGTAATAGCTTTGGAAAAATTAGGTTTTGAAATCGAAGCATCTCATCATGAAGTTGCACCCGGCCAACACGAGATTGATTTTAAATATTCAGATGCCCTTACAGCAGCAGATAGGATAATGACTTTAAAACTTACTAGTAAAACCATAGCCTTAAAACATAATTTACATGTTACCTTTATGCCTAAGCCCATTTTTGGGGCACCTGGCTCGGGAATGCATACTCATATTTCATTATTTAGAGATGGAAAAAATATCTTTTACAATCCAGAAGAAAAATATCAATTGAGTAAAGAAGCCCTGTATTTCATTGGAGGATTATTAAAACATGCTAAAGGTTTTACTGCCATTACAAACCCTTTAGTAAATTCTTATAAGAGATTGACTCCTGGTTATGAAGCACCAGTTTATATCGCCTGGTCGGAGAGAAATCGTAGCCCTTTAGTCAGGGTCCCAATTGCAAGAAAAGAGGGCACTAGGACGGAATTGAGAAGTCCTGACCCATCCTGCAACCCTTATTTAGCTTTTGCGGTGATACTAAAGGCAGGAATAGATGGTATAAAAAATCAAATTGATCCTGGTGAGCCAATTAACAAAAATATTTATACAATGAGTAAAGAAGAAAGAAAATCTTTAGGTATTGAAAATTTGCCCACTACTTTAAACGATGCTTTAATAGAGTTAGAAAAAGACGATGTAGTAAAATCTGCTTTAACTCCTCACATTTTAGAAAATTATATCGAAGCTAAAAAAGAGGAGTGGGAAGCTTATCGCATTCAAGTTCACCAGTGGGAATTAGATAGGTATCTAACAATTTATTGATAAATGATATTTTGCATATATCTGATAGAGAAGATGACAAAATGCCAAGCATAAAATGTATCTCGTATCTCGTGAATCGTATCTCGAATTATAGCAAGTAGTGAAGTAGCGAAAAACGCAAAGTGCAAAGCGTAAAACTAAAACTTAAAATTCAAAATTAATTCAAAAAGTTTTAAGTTTTGAATTATGATTTTACACTTTTCGCTTTAAATTTTTAATTTAATAATGAATGATAATATGAACAAAATAATTTCTTGAAAGAGATACAAGATACAAGATACAAGATACGAATAACGAATTAATTCTGACTACTGGCTTCTGGTTCCTGAATACTTTATATAATTTGGAGGTAAATAATATGAGTACTTTTAATAAAAATAGTGACCTCAAAAAAATTGATTTAAGAAGTGATACAGTTACCTTACCAACAAATGAGATGAGAGAAGCAATGAAAAACGCGGAAGTTGGAGATGATGTTTACCAAGAAGATCCCACAGTGAATAGATTAGAAGAATTAGCCGCAAAAAAGATGGGAAAAGAGGCAGCATTGTTTGTAGCTAGTGGAACTATGGGTAATTTGCTTGCAGTTTTAACCCATTGCCAAAAAGGAGACGAAGTAATTTTAGAATCGGACTGCCATATGTATTATTATGAGGTAGGAGGTATATCAGCTATCGCAGGGGTGATTCCTCGGTTGATTTCGGGTGATAAAGGTATTCCAGATCCACGGGATATTAAAAAAGCATTAAGAGATAAAAATATTCACTATCCCGAGACCAGGCTAATTTGCTTAGAGAATACTCATAATAGGGCCGGAGGAACAATTATTCCTCCTGAGATAATCGAAGAAATTTGCCAATTAGGTCATCAGCGAAATATTCTGATTCATTTAGACGGAGCCCGAATATTTAATGCTGCTGTAGCATTAAATCTTGATCCAGCTACCCTTACAAAAGATGTTGATTCAGTAATGTTTTGTCTTTCTAAAGGGTTAAGTGCACCGGTGGGGTCAATCTTGGCCGGGTCAGAAGAATTTATTGAAAAAGCTCGTAAAAATCGGAAGATGTTAGGTGGGGGAATGAGACAGGCAGGTATTTTAGCAGCAGCAGGGATAATTGCCTTAGAAAAGATGGTTGAAAGATTAAAAGAAGACCATAAAAATGCCCGTATTTTAGGCGAAGGCTTAAATGAAATAAAAGGAATAAAGTTAGACTTAAAAACAGTCCAGACAAATATGGTATACTTAGATGTTCAAGAAGCAGGTATGGACACTTATCAATTTTTACAAGAATTAGCTAAATATAATATCTTAGGTTCACCCCGACCACCTACCAAAGTTCGTTTAGTTACTCATTATGGAATTAGTGAAGAAGATATTTTTACTACTATAAAGGTAATAAAAGAAATAGTGAAAAATTAGTGTATAGTATCGAGTATATAGTATATAATGAAGCAGGTTAGCCAGTTAGCCAGTTCACCGATTATCCGGTTGAAGAATTAAAATCAAGTTGGTTAAATGTATCAAATCACCATTATCTTACAACTGAGAACTTATATTTGATTTGAAATTAACAACTAGAATTAATTGGTCAACTGGTAAACCGGGTAACTGGGTAACCAACTATAAACTTACAACTTATATTTAAAACTAACGACTATTCACTATCACCTAATGACTAATTAAAGCAGGGAGGTTTTAATTTTTGGAAGCTTTACCAGGATATAAAGAATGCTTTGTATGTGGGAAAGAAAATCCTTTTGGTTTAAAAATTACTTTTTTTAAAGATGGAAAAGAAGTAAAAGCAGAATTTATTCCTGAACCAAAACACCAAGGTTTCAAGGGAATTGTTCATGGCGGAATATTATTTTCTATTTTAGATGAAATAATGGGAAGAACTGCAATAGTAAATAAAGGAGTAATGACTTTAACTGTAGAAATTAATATAAAATACCGAAAAAAAGCTCCGATAGGCAAAAAGATTATCTTTACTGCTCAGTTGATAAAAGATTTGGGTAGAATGATTGAAGCCCAAGCTCAAGCCCATTTAGAAGATGGGACCTTATTAACAGAGGCAAGGGGAAGATTTATTGTTCTTTCTCCAGAAATGCAAAAGGAAGTAGAAGGATATTTATGTGATTAGTTATAATTATAAGCTTGTCCCTTGCTTTCGCGAAGTCAGGCTAAGTGAAAATGGGGGAATTGGTAACGAGAGGAAAATAAAGATTTGAGGAGAAAAATGTTTTTTACTAAACTACTAATGACATTCATAATAGTTCCAGTAGTAGAGCTATATATCTTGATTGAAGTGGGAAAGAGGATAGGAAGTCTACCCATAATTGGCATAATTATCTTAACTGGGATATTAGGAGCTTATTTGGTAAAAGGTCAGGGCTTTATGATTTTAAAGAAAATCCAAAATGATTTAAATGAAGGAATCTTGCCAGGAGATAGTTTAATTCAGGGAGTTATTATTCTGGCTGGAGGAATATTACTTCTTACCCCTGGTTTTATTACTGATATTATAGGGTTTATTTTTTTAATACCTTTTAGCAGAATGGTGGTTAAAAAATATTTATTGAAATGGTTAAAAGGCAAGATAAAAGAGGGGAATTTTTATTATAGAGAATTTTAAAATAGCTGTTTACTAATAACTAAAAAAGATAAAAGTATGTCCCCATAAAAAGGGGGAATGGTATTTAAAAAGGAATGATTTCATTGATTATAGGATGCGGAATAGATTTGGTTGAAGTAAATAGAATAGAAAAAATAATTAAAAGATGGGAAGATAGTTTTACTTCCAGAATATTTACTTCTTGGGAAAAAAATTATTGTGAAAAAAGAAATAATAAATATCAGTCTTATGCGGGGAAGTTTGCTGCCAAAGAAGCCCTTTTGAAAGCTTTAGGCTTAGGGCTTAGGGGGGTTAATTGGAAGGAGATTGAAGTAAAAAATGATGGACTTGGCCAACCTATTATAAAGATAAGCGGGAAATTAAAAAAAATTGCTTTAAAAATGGGAATGCATAAGTATTTTATAACTATTTCTCACACCAATGATTATGCTATTGCCCAAGTAATTCTGGAAAGCCAACTGGATAAGTAAAAATCAGTATAGTTAGCCGGTTAGCTGGTTTGCTGGTTACCGTTATATGGTTTCCTGGTTAGGAATTTTGATTTTAACTGGTAAACTAGGTAACCGAGTAACTAAATAAATTTGCCTCTCGCACCTTGCAACTTATATTTAAAACTGACGACTATTCCCTAATGACTAAGTCAAGGAGGTAGTTATGAAAGTAGTAACCAGTCAAGAGATTAAAGAGATAGATAGAAAAGCTATAGATGAGTATGGAATACCTGGTTTAATTTTAATGGAGAATGCTGGTTTAAGTATATTTCAAAATATAAAAAATATTTATTCAGATTTAAAATCAAGAAAAGTAATTATTTTTTCAGGGTCAGGCAATAATGGAGGAGACGGATTTGTAGTTGCACGTCATCTATATAATTATGGAGTGAAAGTAAGAGTTTTTGTTTTATCTTCGTTAGATAAAATTAAAGGTGAAGCGAAAATAAACTTAGAAATAATTAGTAAAATAGGGATTGAGTTAATAGAAATTGAATCTATGAAAATTGAAGAAGTGCGAAGGATTATACTGGATACTGATTTGATTATAGATGCAATATTAGGAACTGGATTACAAGGTAAGGTGACCGGATTAAAGGCAAAGATTATAGATTTAATTAATTACGCTAATAAAGATGTAATTGCAGTTGATGTTCCTTCTGGTTTAAATTCCGATACAGGAAAAATTGTAGGCTCCTGTGTCAAAGCTACTTATACTATCACTTTAGGTTTGCCAAAGATAGGTTTATTACTCTATCCAGGAGCGGATTATACTGGAAAGATAATTGTTGAAGATATCGGTATTCCTAAAAATCTTTTAGAGTGTAAAAAATTAAAGTTTAATATGATAAATAAAGAAATTGTTAAATCGCTTTTACCTACTCGTTTATCTTATGGACATAAGGGGTCCTTTGGTAAAGTTTTAATACTTGCTGGTTCAAGAGGAATGACTGGTGCAGCGTATTTAACCAGTGAAGCTGCAATTAGAAGCGGTGCGGGTTTAGTCTTTTTAGGGATACCAAAGACTTTAAACTCTATAATGGAAGTAAAATTGACTGAAGTAATAACTTTTCCTCTAGCCGAAACTAAAAATCAATCTTTAAGTGATGAAGCAGAAATTGAGATTTTTAAGTTTCTGGATGATTTTTCAGTTATAGGGATAGGCCCGGGGATTTCCAGACAATTAGAAACCCAGAGGTTAGCAAGAAAGATTATTGAAAAAACTACTATTCCTATAGTTATTGATGCAGACGCAATATATGCATTAAAAGAAGATCCTGCATTATTAAAAAAGACCAAATCGCCAGTAGTTATTACTCCCCATCCTGGAGAAATGGCATATTTAATAAACAAAGATGTAAAATATGTTTTGGATAACCAATTGGAAATTACCAGAGAAGTTGCCCAGGACTTTGGAGTAGTGGTGGTATTAAAGGGGGCTAGAACGATTATTGCAGGAGATAAAGGCGAGGTATATATTAATATTGGTGATAATTCAGGAATGGCTACAGGAGGCTCGGGAGATGTTTTAACTGGAATAATTTGTAGCTTAATAGCTCAAGGTGCTGATAATTTTTCAGCAGCTATTGCCGGAGTATATATTCATAGCCTGGCCGGTGACTTAGCCCGTAATATTAAAGGTGAAAGAGGAATGATAGCCGGTGATATCCTTTCTCAAGTCCCTCAAGCCTTTTTAAGTTTAGAATAAAAACCGTATCGAGTATTGCGTATTGAGTATCGTGTGAAGAAAATCAGGATTTAAAGGTAGGGAACGATGCATCGTGCCCAAAGTATACAAAGGGCAAAATCATAAAAATTGTAGTGATATTTTAGATGGATAACTCTATTATAAGTCTGAAAGCGGTGCACGATACGAAAAAAAAGAAGGAAACTCAAAAATGAAAGAGCTGTTAGGCCCTACGTGGGTAGAAATAAATCTTGATGCAATTGCAAAAAATGTAAGAAATATTAAAAAATTAATCGGCGAGAAAAAAGAACTAATGGCAGTGGTGAAAGGGAATGCGTATGGCCACGATGTTTTAGAAGTTTCTTCAGTAGTTTTAGATAATGGAGCTAATAGATTAGCAGTTGCTCGTTTAGAAGAAGGTATCTTACTTCGCGAGGCTGGGATTACTGTCCCAATTTTAGTTCTTGGGCTGACCTTGAAGGAACAGGCAGAATTATTAGTATTATATGATATTACCCCTGCAGTTAGTGAATACGAAATGTTAGAAAAACTTTCTAAGTCGGCAATCAAAATGAATAAAATTGCCAAAATACATCTCAAAGTAGATACTGGTATGGGAAGGATAGGAATTTTCCCTCAAGAAGTTTTGGGTTTTATTAAAAAGGTAAAATCGTTGAAAAATGTGGAAATAGAAGGTATTTTTACTCATTTTTCTGTTGCAGATGAAAAGGATAAGGCTTATACCGAAAATCAATTTAAAAAATTTAATAAAGTTTTAATTGATATAAAAAGAGAAGGAATAAATATTTCCATAAAGCATGTAGGTAATAGTGCTACTCTCCTTGATTTACCTCATATGTGGTTAGATATGCTAAGGCCAGGAATCTCTATATACGGGCTATATCCCTCCCCTGAAGTAAAAAAAACTATAGACTTGATACCAGCTCAAGAATTTAAAACCAGGATAATCTTTTTAAAAGAACTACCAGCTGGAGAAAGCATTGGTTATGGGCGAACTTACATTACTAAAAGAAGAACATTGGTTGCCTCTCTCCCCGTAGGTTATGCTGATGGTTATAATCGGCTCCTATCTAATCAAGGAGAAGTACTTGTAAGAGGGAACCGTGTGCCAATAATTGGTCGAATATGTATGGATCAATGTATGATAGATGTTACTAAACTTCCTCAAGTAGAAGCAGGAGATGAAGTGGTGTTATGGGGAAAGCAGGGGGATGAAGTAATTTCAGTGGAAGAAATTGCCCAGAAAATTGGGACAATTAATTATGAAATAGTTCATATGCCCGACAAAAAACGAGTTCCTAAATTATTTATTAAAAATGGAAAACCCTGGAAGGTTAAAACTATGTTAGAGGAAAGATTTCTTTAGCGGATAACAAGAAAGCAAAAAATTAAAGGCGCAAAACGTAAAACCATAACTCAAAACTTAAAATTGAGACAAAAAAAGCTAGAAGACTAATTTGTGTATCGTGAATTGTATCTCGCAGATAACATAGAAGCCAGAAGACAGAATCCAGTATTCAGAATTATTTTAGAATATAAGGTTATATAATCTTGTATTCTTCTGACTCCTGACTACTGGCTCCTGAATTCTTAAGTAACAATTAATCTTTTTGCTTTAAGTTTTTAATTTAATCTGAAACTATTAGTAACTTACATAAATAGAATACTTAAACTATACGCTATAGTTAGAAAGGTGTAAATTATTTTTAAAATGAATTTAAATATTATTACCGAAAGTCCGGAAGAGACAAAAAAATTGGGAAAAAGAATAAGCAAATTAATTATACCAGGAGACTTAATTGCTTTCTATGGCGAATTAGGAGCAGGAAAGACTTGTCTTATTCAAGGGATATCTCAGGGGCTTGAGGTGCAAGATTATGTAACCAGTCCTTCTTTTACCATTATAAATGAGTATACAGGCAAAATTCCAGTTTATCATTTTGACCTTTTTCGTCTCAATAGTTCTGAGGAGTTTTTGGATTTAGGGTATGAAGAATATTTTTACGGAGAGGGCTTAACAGCTATTGAATGGGCAGAAAAGATTGAAGATTTTTTGCCTAACAATCATTTGAAAATTAATATTAAATTCAGCAATTATGATAAAAGAACAATTTCCTTTTTCCCTCAAGGTGACAGATTTGAAATATTTTTAAAGGAGTTAATTAAAATTGAAAATTTTAGGGATTGATACTTCTACCAAGATTTGTAGTTTAGGTTTAGTTGAAGAAATGGATATTCTTGCCGAATATAATCTTAGTAGTTATTACCAAAAAACCTCTTCTATCTTAGTGTTCGCTATAAAAGATGTATTAGAAGGGGTGGGTTTAAAATTATCTGACCTTGACGGTATTGCGGTATCTATAGGCCCTGGTTCTTTTACCGGGCTTAGGATAGGCTTAGGAGTGGCAAAGGGTTTATCTTATGCCACCTCCTTACCATTATTGGCAATTCCCACGTTAGATGCTTTAGCATTTTCTTTGATGGGGATGCCTTTTTTAGTTTGTCCTATTTTAGAATCTAAAAGGGGTGAAATATACAGTGCTGTATTTCGGGAAGTAGATGGTTTAGATAAGGTTGTAGATTATAATTGCGAAGGTATTAATAGTCTTCTGGCAAAATTATCTTTTTTAAAAGAAAAGATAATTTTTATTGGTGAAGGTATAATAAAATATCGAAAGACTATAGAAGAAAAATTAGGCAGAAACGCCTTATTTGTAGGATCGCATTTGGCCCCGCCTCGAGGTGTGAATGTTGCTTTTTTGGGTTTAGAAAAACTTAAAAAAGGGGAGGAAGATAATATTTATACTCTTTCACCCTTATATCTTAGAAAATCTCAGGCGGAGATTATTTGGGAGAAAAAATACAAGTAACAAATAATGATTAATGTTAATTACGATATATCAAAAATTATTATTAGATCAATGGAGTTGGATGATTTAGAAGAAGTACTGAATATAGAAAAAAAATCATTTTCCAATCCCTGGACTTATAATATTTTCTATTATGAGTTAATCCAAAATAGATATGCTAAATATTTTGTATTAGAAAAAAATAAAGAGATTATCGGTTATCTCGGACTTTGGCTCAGAGGTAGAAGCTTTCATATTACCAATATTGCCATCAAAGAGAGATGGCGTAATAGGGGATATGGTGGAATCCTTTTAAGGTTTATCGAAAAAATGGCAACTAAACATAAGGTAGAAAAAATATCTTTAGAAGTAAGAAGGTCAAATCTTATTGCTCAGAATATGTACAGAAAATGTGGATATAAGTTAATAAAGATTAGAAAGAATTATTATCAAGCTGAAAAAGAAGATGCCTTGGTTATGGAAAAGAAATTGAATTAGAAGAATCAGTATTCAGTATATAGTCAGTATATAGCAAATATATATTATATCTAATATCTCGTGAAGGTGGTTAGCCGGTTGGCTAGTTTACCAGTTATCTGGTTGAAGAATTAAAATTAAACTGATTAACTATATCAGCCAATTCTCATATTACAATTGAGAAGTTGTATATAAAATTAATGACTATGACTAACTAAGCCAACTGGTAAACCAGGTAACTGGGCAACTAAATTAATTGGAGAATCAGTTAATCGGTGGATTGGTGAATTTGTTTATCGATCAATCAGTTAATTGATAAATTTTATGGAGAAAAGGAAAATTATATGTCAGATTTAATACTGGGAATTGAAACTTCTTGCGATGAGACCGCAGCTGCCATAGTAGAAGATGGAAACGAAATAATTTCTAATGTAATAGCTTCTCAAATTACGGTTCATCAAAAATATGGAGGAGTGGTTCCCGAAATTGCTTCTCGTAAACATATGGAATATATAATTCCCGTAATTGATAGGGCATTATGTACTGCTGAAAAAAAGTTAGATGATTTATCAGGTATAGCCGTAACTTATGGCCCAGGACTAATAGGTTCTCTTTTAGTGGGATTATCTGTTGCTAAGGCGATAGCCTATGCTCGAGATATTCCATTTATCGGAGTAAATCACCTTGAAGCTCATATATATGCTAATTTTTTAGAACATAAAGAATTAAAGCCCCCCTGCATTTGCCTAATTGTTTCAGGAGGACATACATCTTTAATATATATGAAAGATTTTGGGGAATACAAATTATTAGGACAGACCAAAGATGATGCAGTAGGAGAGGTCTTTGATAAAATTTCTAAAGTGCTAAATTTAGGTTACCCTGGTGGACCAATAATTGAGGAATTAGCCAAAAGAGGTAATCCTTCAGCAGTAAAATTTCCCCGTCCTCTTATGAATAATAAAGATTATGATTTTAGTTTTAGTGGACTTAAAACTGCAGTAATTTATCATATAAAAAAATCAAAAAAAGAAAATAAGATTTTACAAGTTGAAGATATTTTAGCTTCCTTCCAGCAAGCTGTAGTCGATGTACTGGTAGAAAAGACTGTAAATGCAGCGCAAGAATTTAAAACTAAACATATTGTTTTAGCAGGAGGAGTTGCTGCTAATAATCTATTAAGAAAAGATATTAAAGAAAGAGCTAAAATTTTAAATATTGAGGTTTTTTACCCATCACTTTATTTATGTACTGACAATGCAGCTATGGTAGCATCTGTTGGTTATTTTAAACTAAAAGATAACAAAAAATCGTCTTTAAGTTTGGATGCTATTTCACGGTTACCATTAGAGAGAAAAAATTATTAAATAGAAGAAAAATGAATTAAAATAGCTATTAATTGGTATATTTAGCAGTAAATAGCTAAATATCAAGAATAATAAGATTTGCTTTTCAAAAAGAGTTTGGATAATATATAAAGTGTTTTAGCACTCTTAATAAGAGAGTGCTAATTAATTTAAAAAATGTTAATATATTAAGGGAGGTTCTAAAAAAATGAAGATCAAAGGCTTAAAACCACTAGGAGACAGGGTATTAATAAAACCTATTTTCGAAGAAGAGAAAAGTAAGGGAGGAATTCTTCTTCCTGATACCGTCTCCAAAGAAAAACCCCAGATGGGAGAGGTGTTAGCAGTAGGCCCTGGTGGTACTGATAAGGAAGGTAAAGTGGTTCCTATGACTGTTAAAGTGGGAGATAAAGTAGTTTACGCGAAGTATTCAGGGACTGATATTAAAGGAGATGATGAAGAAGAGTACCTTATTTTAAGCGAAAAGGATATTTTAGCTATTTTCGAAGAGTAAGATTATAAAATATCTTAAATTAAAAAAGTAAAGACATTTTTCGCATTTATTAAAAAATCAAAATAAATATAGAATGGAGGATAGAAAAATGGCGAAACAATTTTTATTTGAGGAAGAATCAAGAAGAGCCTTGGAAAGAGGAGCAAACATATTAGCTGATAGTGTAAAGATTACTTTAGGACCAAAAGGACGAAATGTGGTTTTAGATAAAAAATTTGGTTCACCTACTATTACCAATGACGGGGTTACCATTGCTCGAGAAATTGAGGTTGAAGATCCCTTTGAAAATATGGGTGCACAGTTTGTTAAAGAGGTAGCAACCAAAACTAATGATATAGCTGGAGATGGAACAACTACTGCTACAGTTTTAGCTCAGGATATTATTCACGAAGGTTTGAGAAATGTGGCAGCAGGAGCAAACCCTATTATGGTAAAGAGAGGAATTGATAAAGCAGTAGAGCAAGCAGTTAAGGAGATTAAAAAATTAAGTATTGAAGTTAATGATAAAGAATCTGTGGCAAATGTAGCATCCATTTCAGCTGCTGATAGAGAAATTGGAGATATAATAGCAGATGCCATGGAAAAAGTGGGAAAAGATGGAGTTATAACAGTTGAAGAATCCAAAACTTTAGGTACTACTTTAGAAGTAGTAGAAGGGATGCAATTTGATAAAGGTTATATTTCTCCTTATATGGTAACTGATGCTGAAAGAATGGAAGCTGTTCTTGATGATCCTTACATATTAATAACTGATTCTAAGATAAGTAATATGAAAGGATTATTACCTATCTTAGAGAAAATCGCTCAGACAGGTAAACCTTTGCTTATTATTGCTGAAGATGTTGAAGGAGAAGCTTTAGCTACTTTAGTAGTAAATAAAATACGAGGAACTCTAAATTGTGTTGCAGTAAAAGCCCCTGGTTTTGGTGATAGAAGAAAGGAAATGTTAGCTGATATTGCTGTAGTTACTGGTGGGCAGGTAATTTCCGAAGAATTAGGTCTCAAATTAGAGAATGCCGAAATAAATATGTTGGGAAATGCTCATCAAGTAAAAGTAACCAAAGAAGATACTATAATAGTCGGTGGAAAAGGAGATACTAAGGAGATAAAGAAACGAGAGGCGCAAATTCGAACCCAAATTGAAGAAACTACCTCTGATTATGATCGAGAAAAATTGCAGGAAAGATTAGGGAAATTAGTAGGAGGAGTAGCAGTTATCAAGGTAGGAGCCGCTACTGAAACCGAACTCAAAGAAAAGAAACATCGAGTTGAAGATGCTCTATCTGCCACTAAGGCAGCGGTAGAAGAAGGTATTGTTGCTGGTGGCGGCACAGTCTTATTAAATATTATTCCGGCATTAGAGGAGTTACAATTAGAAGGAGATGAAAAAATCGGAGTAGAAATTATTAAGAAAGCTTTAGAAAAACCAGCAAAGCAAATTTCCCTTAATGGTGGCTATGAAGGTTCAGTAATTGTAGAGAAATTAAAATCCAAAGAGAAAGGTATCGGTTTTGATGTTACAACAGGGGAATTTACCGATATGGTAAAAAGAGGAATTGTAGATCCCGCTAAGGTTACTCGATCAGCTTTACAAAATGCAGCCAGCATTGGAGGAATGATTCTTACTACAGAATGTTTAGTTACCGATAAACCTGAAGAAAAGAAAGAAGGCGCAATGCCTCCAGGAGGAATGCCTCCAGGTGGAATGTACTAAGTTAAATAGAAATATAAACTTAAAAAGCCTCTACACTTAACAGTATAGAGGCTTTTTAAGTTTCACCAATTTAAAATAAATTAGTAAATTAGGGGATTAATTAATTATCTCTTCTATCGGATAGTATTTTAAATTAAAAACCTTTGCTACGGGTTCGTAGGTAATTTTACCATCAATGATATTTAATCCTTTAGCGAGGGCTTTATTTTCCTTTATTGCTTTTATATAGCCTTTATTGGCAATTTCTAAACCATAGGGAAGGGTAGCATTAGTTAAGGCAAAGGTAGAAGTTCTGGCAAAGGCACCAGGCATATTGGTAACACAATAATGTAATACATTGTGAACCTTATAGACTGGTTCACTATGAGAAGTAGGTCTACTTGTAGCTATGCATCCTCCTTGATCGATGGCTACATCTACTATGACAGAATTTGGTTTCATCTTCTTTACCATTTCTTCTGTCATTAATTTTGGAGCTTCTGCCCCAGGGACTAATACTGCTCCAATTACCGCATCAGCATCTTTAGTTTCTTCCTCAATATTGTGTTGATTAGAAACTATCAGCTTAATATTTTTTGGTAAGACATCATCTAAATATCTTAACCTTCTAATATTTATATCAAGTAAAGTGACATTTGCACCTATGCCAGCTGCTACTTTTGCAGCACAAGTCCCCACGGTTCCTCCCCCGATTACTACAATTTTGGCTGGGCTGACTCCGGATACACCGCCCATCAATACTCCTCTTCCACCATAGGGTAGGGCAAGATAATAAGCTGCAATATGAGCAGCCATTTTTCCTGCCACTTCACTCATTGGTGCTAACAGTGGTAAATAACCGTCTTCAGTTTGAACAGTTTCATAAGCAATGCAAATAACTTTTCTATCTATCATAGCTTTAGTTAATTCTAAAGAAGAGGCAAAATGAAAGTAAGTAAATAGTATCTGACCAGCCCTTAAGAGGTCATATTCAGAAGGTAGAGGCTCTTTTACCTTCATAATCATATCTGCTCTATCAAATAATTCTTTAGCAGTTTCGATTATAGAGGCTCCAGCTTGACTGTATTCTATATCTTCAATCCCACTTCCTATGCCAGCTGATTTTTGGACCAGTACTTGATGTCCTGCTTGATAGAAAGCTTTTACCCCGGCTGGAGTAATTGCTGCCCTATTTTCATTATTTTTAATTTCTTTAGGGATACCAATTAACATTATTTTTTTAATTTCCTCCTTATTAGTTAATAGAAAAAGAAGAGGGGGGTTAATCCCCCCTCTAAGTTTTAGCCTAAGAGTTCTGGAGTAGAGAAGTATTCCCTTACTTCTTTAGCCATTATACCACTTAAGAAGATTAGACCGATTAAATTAGGAATAGCCATTGCTCCATTAAGGGCATCGGTAAGTAACCAGACAAAAGGAATTTCTACTATCGAACCTAAAAAAGCTACAATGACAAAAAGCCAGGCATAAGGTCTAATTACTATTGGACCAAAGATATAACGGGCACATTGCTGGCCATAGTAACACCAGGTAATAATGGTAGAGTATCCGAACAGTAAGGAACCGAGGGCAACAATAGGTCCTCCTAATCCACCTAAAACAGAGGTAAAAGCGTGAGCTGTAAGTGGTGTGCTGGTAAGTCCGGTACCTAAAGATTGGGTAATAACAATAACAATGGCGGTCATCGAACAAATAATCAAAGTATCAATCATAACTCCTATCATAGCAATAGTACCCTGACGTACTGGATGTTTGGTTTGGGCAACACTGTGAGCTATACTGGCACTTCCCAAGCCAGCTTCATTAGAGAATATACCTCTGGCAACTCCGAATCTCATAGCTTGAGCTACAGTAGCCCCGGCAAATCCACCAAATGCCGCTCTTCCGGTAAAGGCTGATCTAAATATTTCTCCAATTGCCCAGGGGAGTAAGTTGATTTTAGCTATAATTATAATTAATGCCCCGGCAATATAGAATATAGCCATAAAAGGAACTAACTTTTCAGTTACTTCACCTATACGCTTAATTCCTCCAACTACTACTATCCAGACTAAAAAAGTTATTACTATTCCTGTTAATGCAACGGGTATATTAAATACACTATGGCCAACTGCTGCCATTGAGTTAGTTTGGACTGCATCTCCAATTCCAAAGGCGCAAATTGCCCCAAAGAAGGCGAATAACCAACCCAACCATTTTTGTCCCAAACCCTTTTCGATAAAGTACATTGAGCCACCGGCATAGGCTCCATCTTTATCTTTTATTCTATATTTTACACCTAAGGTTGCTTCACACATTTTAGTACACATTCCGAAAAGAGCAGTAATCCACATCCAAACTGCTGCACCTGGACCACCGGCCGCTAAGGCAGTAGCTACCCCGGCAATATTACCATTTCCCACAGTAGCGGCTAAAGTAGCAGTTAAAGCCTGGAAGGGAGTAATTTCTCCCTCTCCGCGTTGAGCCACATCTTTCTTAAAAGCACCCTTGAAGATTAATTTCCAGGCATAAGAGGAATGTAAAAATTGAGGAAAACCCAATCTGATGGTTAAAAATATTCCTGTACCAACCAGTATCACCATCATAGGGGGTCCCCAGACAAAATCATCAAGAATAGTTAAAAAATTCATTATAGCAGTCATAAAAAAAACCTCCTTACTCAAATTTTATTAATTATCTTAAGACAAATTTGATTTACATAAATGGGGGTTGAAAAGTACTTCTTTGTATTGAAAAAATGATTTAAAATACTAATATCAAACAAATTTTTTTAATAAAATTGTTCTAATATCACCTCCTTCTGATAAAGTTAATAATGATTTTATTTGTTAGTTTGTTTTAACCACCTCCTTCCTTTTTTAATTGGTGAATTGAAAAATTGGAAAATCGGCCAATTAACTCATCTTTTATTAAATGGTGCAACAAAGGGCATATCCACAACTTCCGCTTCTATCTCTCTGTTTCTTATAATTATATCTACCTCAGTACCCTTTTCAGTATAGGGAAGATCTAAGATAGCCATAGCATATACCTTTTTTAAGGATGGACAATAATTTCCAGAAGTGATATATCCAATCTTTTTATTATTCTTTTTTACTTCCATTCCGTGCCGTGGAATACCACCTTGAGGAACAAAAAGACCAACCAGTTTTCGGTTAATTCCTTTTTCTTTTATTTTAAGTAAAGCATCTTTTCCTATAAAGTTTCCTTTATCAAATTTTACTGTCCAACCTTGTCCGCTCTCTAATGGATTTACAGTTTCGTCAATATCATTGCCATATAACCAATAGCAAACTTCAAATCTGGTGGTATCTCTAGCTCCTAATCCACAGGGCTTTAGGTTATATTTTTTACCTTCTTCTAAAATGCCCCGCCAGATATCTATTATATCTTCGGGTTTAAAGGTATAAATTTCGAAACCATCTTCACCGGTATAACCAGTTCTTGAAATAAGAATTTTCTTCCCAAACAGTTGACCAAAAATAAACTTAAAACGCTTCAATTCTTTAAGAGAAATATCCCCTGTTACCAGAGGTTCTAACAATTTTTCTGAATCAGGACCTTGAACTGCTACTTCGCCATAATCCTTGCTTTTGTTAAATATTTCTACATCAAAATCACCTTTATTTTTTACGATCCAGTCATAATCTTTAATTGAATAATTGGGTGAGGCGTTTACTACCAAAAGTACAAAGTCATCTTTTACCTTATAAACAAAGAGGTCATCAACCTGACCACCATGGGGGTAACATAAAGGGGAATATTTTATATCTCCATCCTTCATATTTATTATCGAATTGGTTACCAGATAATCGGTAAAGGGAAGGGCATCTTTGCCACGTAATTCAATCTCTCCCATATGTGACACATCAAAGATGCCTACACGTTCCCTAACAGCAAAATGTTCTTCAATGATACTGGTATATTGTACCGGCATATCAAAACCATCAAAGGGTATCATTCTGGCTTTTAATTTTAAATGTTCCTCGTGTAGAGGAGTTAATAATAATTCTTCCATTTCAAAATTTCCTCCCGATTAAAAATTTATATCTTTGTCTTGATATTTTAATTCCCCCTTAAGTTTTAATTCATCATCATAAGTTAAAATTGCTCTTTTTACAGCTAAAGCATCATTAACCCTTCTGATGGGAGTAATATGGGGGGCAGTAGTTAATAATTCAGGGTTGGTCTTGACCTCATTAGAAATTTTTATCATAGTATCTATAAATTTATCGAGCATTTCTTTACTTTCTGATTCCGGTGGTTCTACCATTATAGTTTCTTCAGCATATGGTTCAAAATGAGGGAAATAAATAGTGGGTGGATGCATTCTATAATCCATTAATCTCTTAGCAATATCTAAAGTCTTCACTCCATATTTTTTATATTCTTTTCCAGTAAGTGTACATTCATGTCCACAATAACGGTCATAAACCGGTTTATAATATTCTTTTAATTTCGTTAACACATAATTGGCATTTATTATGCTTGTTTCCGAAGCATTATAAAGACCATCTGGTCCCATACTTAGAATCCAGGCATAAGTTTTAACTAATACTGGGAAATTAGCCCAGAATGCTCTCACCATACCAATACTTTTTTCTCCTACGTCTTTCCAGTAATATTTTTTCTTGACTGAATCTAAAGCAACGATTGGAGTGGGGAGGTAAGGGGTGAGATTTTTCTTTACTCCAATTACTCCTGCGCCAGGTCCACCACCTCCATGAGGGGTAGAAAAAGTTTTGTGTAGATTAAGATGAACAACATCAAAACCGGCGTCCCCAGGCCTGATAATACCCAGGGAAGCATTAAGATTAGCTCCATCATAATAGAGCAAACCACCTTTACCGTGGACGATCTTTTCAATTTCTTCTATCCCTTCATCGTATAATCCTACCGTATTGGGGTTGGTTAGCATTAATCCAACAGTATCTTCATCCATTAATTCAGCTAATTCTTTTAAATCAATTGTTCCCCTTTCGTTTGATTTTACTTCTACTACCTGAAAACCAGCCATAGCTGCGGAAGCAGGGTTGGTGCCGTGAGCAGAATCAGGAATTAGCATTTTACGCCGTATGTCTCCGCGGTCAATAAAATATTTTCTCATAATGAGCACACCAGTTAATTCCCCATGTGCTCCTGCAGCAGGAACCATAGTGTATTCGTCCATTCCAGTTATTTCGCAGAGTAATTTATTTAGGTCATAGGCAATTTCTAAACAACCCTGCACTGTCTCTTCAGGTGCCAGGGGATGAGCATAAACAAAATTACTTAATGAAGCTAATTTTTCGTTAATTTTGGGGTTGTATTTCATCGTGCACGATCCCAAAGGATAAAACCCGTCATCAAGACCATAGTTTAATTTAGAAAGTTTAGTAAAGTGCCGAATAACATCTACTTCAGAGACTTCACTGAGTATTTTTTTATCTCTACTAATACCATATACAGGTAAACATTCTTCAATTTTAATATCCTCGAATAAATCTTGAGGCAGCGAATAACCATCTCTTCCTTTTACACTTTTTTCGAATATTAATTTCATATTTATCACTCCTTATTCCAAAAGAATATTCGCGACTTTATTTAAATCATCCCTACTTAATATCTCAGTTACCGCAAAGAGTAAAACATTCTTTAAACTTTCCTCTTTATAAAATTGGCAAATTTTAAGGGGAGGAATATAATTATTCTCTAATAATTTTTTGTTGACAGTATCTATATCTTCTTTACTCTTCAGGAGAAATTCATTATAGAAGGGATAATCAAACACTTTTTCAAATTTCCCAGATTTTATCAGTAGATTTTCTAAATAATGGGCAGATTTAGTATTTATAAGAGAAATTTGATAAAGACCTTCGGTACCCAATAAAGAAAGGTAAATATTAGAAGCTGTTACATTTAAATTATGGTTAGTACAAATGTTAGAAGTTGCCCTTTCTCTCCTTATATCTTGTTCTCGAGCACGCATAGTCATTACGAAAACTCGTTTTCCGTCCACATCAACTGTTTCTCCTACGATTCTTCCAGGAAGTTGCCTGATAAACTGTTTTTTGGTTGCCAAATAAGCATTGTAGGGGCCCCCGAAATTTAAATCCATTCCGAAAGACTGAGCATTTCCCACTACAATGTCCACATTCATTTCACCAGGAGCTTTTAAAATTCCCAAAGACATACTTTCCACAATCACATCAATTAACAGTGCATCTTTAGAATGAACTATTTCAGAAATTTCAGATAGTCTTTCTATACCTCCAAAGAAATTAGGGCTTTGAATAATAACTGCCGCTACATCTTCTCCAATCAAATTCTGTAATTTTTTTATATCAACCAAGCCATTATTATAAGGTAATTCAATAATTTCTGGCTTATGAGGTGCTACATAGGTTTTGAGTGTTTCTCGGTAATGTGGATGTAGTAAATTTGATACAATTATTTTATTTTTATGGGTTAATCTTAGGGACATTAAAGCTGCTTCGCCTGTTGCCGAGGCACCATCGTAGATAGAAGGAATTACCACCTCCGTCTTGGTAAGTCGAGAAATATAACTTTGATACTCAAATATTGATTGCAGTGTACCCTGGCTCAGTTCAGGTTGATAAGGGGTATAGCAAGTCCAAAATTCTTCTCTTTGTAAAAGAAATTTCTCTGCTTCTGGGATATAATGTCGGTAGGCACCGGCACCCACCAAAGGTTTCATTAAAAAGAAGTTGGAATTTTTTTGAGCAATATGATAAATTTTATCTTCCAATTCGCTTTCTGTTATTGCTTCTGGGATATTTAATCTTTCTTTTAGCCTGAGGTTTTGAGGAATAATTTTAATTAATTCTTCAAAGGAAGAAACTCCAATCTCTTTTAACATCTCCCTTTTTTGTTCATCGGTATTTGGGATGTATCTCATTTTATTATACCTCTATTCTTTTATATTATTCTTTTCTATATTCAGAATATTCTTTGGCACCCATAAGATTTTTTAATTCGTCTTTATTAGCTATTTTAATTTTGGCAATCCAACCCTCTCCGTAAGGGTCTTTATTTATAATAGAAGTATCATCTAATAATTTTTCGTTTACTTCAGTTACCTCTCCACTAACTGGTGCATATACATCAGATACAGCCTTAACTGATTCAATGGTAGTAAGTGTTTCACCTTGCTTTAATTTTTTACCCTTTTCTATTTTTTCAAGAAAAACAATATCTCCCAGTTGGTCTTGGGCATAATCAGTAATTCCTATTGTTCCAATTTCATCTTCTACTTTTAACCATTCATCACTTTTAGTATAATATAAATTCTCAATAACTTTATTTGCCATTTTGTTTTTCCTCCCTTTGTGTTATTATTTTTATTTTATACTTAAAATCTTTAAAATAAATTTGTTTAATTAGTTCCCAGCATCACCTCTTAATTAGTTTTTATAAATAGTCGTTCTTAAGTATTAAATACAAGTTGCAAGTTAATTTAAGTTACCCAGTTACCCTGTTTACCAGTTGACCAGGTAATTCTTAGTTGTTATATAGCATAAGAT
>DOTB01000070.1 GCA_003513845.1 Candidatus Atribacteria bacterium
TAACTCCTTTCTTAATTAAATTTAAAATCTATATTTACAGGACTTAAACTGACAGTTTTTACAATCATTATCATCCCTAAAAGATTTATCTATTTTTTTACCTACTCCAATCACCCAGGATAAAGATTTTTGAGGTAACATCATATATCTTTTAGTTAATATTACTCCAATTTCATCTGCAGGTATAATTTCAAAAATAATTTTTTGTTGAGATATATTCCACCCACTATAACCGGGAGAAAAATGCCTACTTGTTTTGGAACCTTGCTCTATTGCTTCCTGACACGCCAAACTTCTAACTTTCCGACTAAAATCTTCGACCGCTACAGTCCCTACTGCATCCAGAGCCAATGCCCGAGGATACTCTCCCTGAGAGAACAATTCCGAAACCTTCTCCTCCAATGAACTTCCTATAGTAACTACTCCTACAAGCAAATAAGTTGCACCATTTAATTGTTTAATTATAGATTTACTAAATCTAAAAATATGACTACCATCTAATTTAATCTCTTCTTCTGATAAAAAACTATTAATTTTATGCCAACAATAAATTCCTTGAGGTTTGAAAAGGGTATATCCTCGATTAATTTCCTCTTCAGTAATTTGCAAAATATTTTGGTTAGGGATTTTAACCTTCTTTGTACTATATCCCTGGTATTGTAATACTTTTTCTCTGTCTATATTTAATTTTATATCTTTTATTATCTTCATATCTATTATCTTCTTTATCTTGATTAGTTAGGGGTTATATAACAAATACTAACGACTATTTACTATTCACTAACGACTGATTTAATAAACTGCAGACTAATTCCATATCTCGTAAAGGGAAAATATGAATTCCTGCTACTTCCTTTAGTTTGCATATCTTATTAATAATTTCTCGAGCTATCTTTATCCCTTCTTTTACATCCTTCCCCTTCATCCTCTCCTGCAGTTTATAAGGGATAAAAATTCCGGGTAAATTATTATTTATATATTCAACCATTTTATAACTCTTCAGGGGCATAATTCCAATGATTTTAGGGATATTAATATGAGAGGTAAGTTTTAAAAATTTCTTTAATAGTTCTACATCATAAATAGGTTGGGTTTGAATAAAGTTAATCCCTGAAGATACTTTTTCCTCGAATTTCTCTATCTCCTTCTTTAGATTTGAAGCAGTAGGATTAACCGCTGCCCCCACGAAAAAATCTGTTCTATCCTTAAGCTCTCCACCCAAGTACTTATATCCATTATTTAAACTATTTACCATCTTTATCAATCCTATAGAATCTACATCGTAAACACCGGTTATCTTAACATAGTCACCCATATCAGGAGGGTCTCCAGTTAAAGCTAAAATATTCCTTACCCCTAAAGCCGCTGCCCCTAAAAGCTCTGCCTGCAAGCCTAATAAATTTCTATCCCGACAAGTTATATGAAAGATTGTTTCTAACCCGATTTTTTCCTGAATAATATGAGAAAGAGCAATAGGACTCATTCTTAACTTAGCTAAAGGACAATCAGTAACATTTACCGCATCTACTATTTTTCTAAAATCAGTACCATTTACTTCTCTTAAAATTTTATCTATGTTTAAAGTCTGAGGGGGATCTAACTCCACCGTTACTACAAATTTATTTGCTGCTAATTTTTCTCTTAAATTCATTTTTTTATGTATACCTTTCTTGGTAAAATGAAACAGAGAACCTTCCTCTGTTTCATTTCATTATAATCTACCTTCTCGGAAGGCTTTAAGATATTGTTTGCAAAATTTGTCTTTACCTAATAAAAGGTCAGTTGCTTTAATTAAGGCCATTAAATTTTTATCTGTAGAATCTAGAATTACTGCATCAAGACCAAAAACCATAGCCAAAACCACAAAACTTTGATTAAGTAACCTTCTTTCTGGTAAACCATAAGAAATATTACTTAACCCTATAATTGTTTTAACTTGAGGATAGGAATCCTTAACTCTCTTCAAAGTTTCCAGAACAATATTGGCATTTTGAATATTTGTACTAACTGGCAAAGTCAAAGGATCAATATATATTTCTTCGATAAAGATTCCTTCGTCGGTAAGTTTCTTGACTAATTCATCAGCAATTTTAAATCTCTCTTTAGAATCGTGAGAGATGCCCTCTTCTCTCATAGTAAGGGCTACTACTGAACATTGATATTTTTTAACTAAAGGTAAAATTAATTCCAGCCTTTCTCTCTCCGCGGTTACCGAGTTAATTAAAGCTTTCCCCTTGTCCCAATTATAAACTTCTAACCCAGCCTTTATCGCTTCATAGTTAGGACTATCAATACATAAAGGGACATCCACTGCTTCTTGAACCGTCCTTACTAGCCATTGCATATTTTCTGGTTCATTTTTCCTAATTGTTCCAATATTTAAATCCAACATTTGGGCTCCACATTCTACCTGTTTTCGAGCCAGTTCTCGAATAAATTCTGTATTTTTGTTTTCCACCATCTCTTTAATACTTTTTCGGCTGGAATTTATCTTCTCTCCAATAATCAACATTTTCATTTTCTCCTTAAACTATGTATTATTTATTAGCTCTCTGGCTTTATCTACTGCCGAGGCAGCATCGGGAGCATATCCCTCTGCTCCAATTTCATCGGCAAATTCTTGAGTAACTGGAGCCCCTCCTATCATTACTTTAACCCTGTCTCTAAAACCTTCTCTTTTTAACGTATTTATCACCTCTGCCATCCCCACCATCGTAGTAGTTAATAAAGCAGATATACCTACGATATCAGGTTTATGTTCTTGTGTAGCCCTTAAAAATTTTTCAGGGGAAACATCAATCCCTAAATCTACAACTTCAAATCCCCCTCCTTTTAGCATCATAGCTACTAAATTTTTACCGATATCATGCAAATCACCCTTAACAGTTCCGATTATTACTTTACCCCTCGCCTTTACTCCACTTTTAACTAACGTGGGTTGAAGTAATTCTAAACCTCCATACATAGCCTGAGAAGCTAATAACACTTCGGGAAGGAAAATTTCATTATTTTTGAATTTTTCCCCGACAACATCCATCCCTTTAATTAAACCTTGTTCCAAAATTTCCCTGGGCTCTACCTCTTCTCTTAAGGCCATCTGGGTAAGTTCTTTTACTTTTAAAACATCGCCGTGGAATAAAGCCTCTGATAATTCCTTTAACTCTACCATAAATCGTCTCCTTATTCTCTTATTAGTCGATAGTGAATAGTCGTTAGTCGCTAGTTTAAAACTTAAAACGTTTTGTATAAAGTATTTCTTTTGAAGTAGAAGTTTTTTAATTTATCTGGTCTATTTTTGTTGCGAGTTAGATAAATTTAAACTCTACGAAAAAAGTAAATTGCTATAAAATCAAACTAAATCTCTTTTTTATCGAGAAATTTCCTTAGATTTTTCAGTAGCTCGACTGACTGCTTTAATAAGAGTTACTCTTATTCCCCCATCTTCTAATTCCATCAATCCATCTACCGTAACCCCCGCCGGAGTAGTTACCGCATCCTTTAATAAGGCAGGATGCATCCCAGTTTCTAATACCATTTTTGCCGCACCTAACAAAGTTTGGGCACTTAATTTTTGAGCTAATTCTCGGGGTAAACCCATTCTAACTCCTCCTTCAGTTAGAGACTCAATAATTATATAAGTATAAGCTGGACCACTACCTGATAAAGCGGTAACTACATCCATTAACTCTTCTCGTTGAATGACTTCTACCAACCCTACTGCTCCAAAGATATCTAAAGCCATATGAATATGACTTTTATCAACATATCTTCCGGGGCAAAGAACAGTCATCCCCTCATTAATTAAAGCTGGGGTATTGGGCATAGCCCTGATTACCGAAATATTCTTTTCCAAACATTCTTCTATAAATTTGGTACTAGTAGCTGCAGCAATAGATATTATTAACTGTCTTTCTGTAACCACCTCTTTAATTTCAGTAATTACCCTCTTTATCATTTGAGGTTTAATAGCCAGAATAATTATATCTTTTCCTAAAACCATTTCTTTATTATCAATATAAGTCCTAATATCATATTTTTTACTTATCTCTTTTGCATGTTCTTCTTGAGCAGTACTACCGCTTAAATTTTCTTTCTTTACTAAATTATTTTTAATCATACTATTAAGCAGAGTCTCCCCCATCTTACCCACACCTATTATAGCAACTTTTTTATTGGTAAACATTCCACTCACTCCTCTTTTATTTTATTATATTGTGATAAAATCAACATCTCCCCAGATACCTATTTTATCATCTTTTATAATTACTACGCCCTTTATTCCTTTTATTGTTTGAGCATAAATTAATCCCTTATCTATATCTTTTTTAGTTTTTATTATATTACCTATTGCAGTAGCAGCAGCATCAGATAGTAAAACAGAGTCAGAAATCACCGTAACTGCATCTGCTTTACCAAAACTTAGAGAGGGCCCTACTGTTCCAGAAGAAGTGCAGATTCCCCTATAATTCTTTTGCGTCTGTATCTTTAAAATAATTCTCTGGCTTAAAGGGGACTCTCCGGCAAAGATACTTACTTTTCTTATCTGATTACTCTTTATAAAGATATCCCCACCATTTTCTATAATGACTTCGGTAGAGTAATTTAAAAGTTCCTTCCCTACAAATTCAGCTATTGCTCCTGCCACTACAGCCATAGGTCCAACTCCGCACTGGCTTGCGGCTTCAATCATAGATTTAATTATTTTAGGGGCATTAGCATCTTGCGGATATGGTAAAAGAGTATTTTTAAATAAAGGGTAACTATTAATATAATTTTCTATCTGCCTTCTAAATTTTACCAAAACTTGTTGGGCATAGAAACTTAAATCTTGATTTACCCTTATATACAAATCACTTTCTGCTTCTTTTACTTGAAAAGAGACTAGGTCTTTGTCTTTAATTAAATTACGATAAACCCTTTCTTTATATTCTATTTTATTAGTCAGTGGAAAAATCATTGCTTCCCCTTTCTACCATTCTTATTCAAGTTACTACCCCCTCCCTGCCATCCCCCTTGAAGGGGAGAGTTTGGGTAGGGGTTACTTCAAAAGGTAACTTTGATTGCCCCTAATGGACAAGCCTCTACACAGTTACCACAGACTATGCATTTCTCATAATCGAATTTCAATTTATAAGTTACTTTATCTAAGGACAACACTCCGGTCGAGCAGATAGAAACACAAGCCCCACAATCAACACATTTCTTCTCATCCCATAATACCTCTTGCTCCAAAAGTTCAACTTGCACACCTATTTGTCTGACAAAGTCTAACCCTTCTTTTATCTGCTTTTCATCCCCTTTAAGTTCTAAAACTAACTTTCCCCCTAAACTTGGCTTAAATTTTGCCTGCAAAATATTTACCCATAGGTCGTACTTTTTTATCAGTTGATAGGTTACTGGTCTTTCTACGTTTTCAGAAGAGAAAGTAAATATCACTTTCTTTTTCAACATTTAAATCATCCCTTTAAACTTATTATTTTAGAGATTTTAATTTCCAAATATACTATGGTTATTTCCTAAAAAGCCAAAAAATATTTTTAACAAATTATACATATAGTGCCTTGCAGATAATGTTACAGTAAATTATGACTTTTTGGTTATAGTTATAATGTGTGGGCACGATACATCGTGCCCCTACATTACTGCTTTGTCATTCCCGCGAAAGAGGGAATCCAAATTAACAAATTTATTTACTTTTGGGGTTGTAATCACTTAACTATTTCTATCGAATTTCTAATAAAGGCTTAAATTCTCTTTCTTTAGGAAATTTTTGGATGGGTTCTTGTAATAAAAACTCACCTTTTAATATCTTTTCCTTTAATTTCTGGGCAATTTCCCGGGCTTTTGCATAACTGGAAAGAGGAGAGGTAGGGACATCTTTCCCTCGAACTCTAATCCTCCCCTCTCTCAATTGTTTATAATTAACCCAGCCTAAAGAAGGTCTATTTAAACGAGGAAAACTATAATCAACTATCTCAGTATATATATCCTCATCTTTCACTGCAACATATTTCATCACCTCACTATTTAAGATAGGGATGGGAACACCTATGCCCACTAATAAACTCACTCCATATCCTTTAAAAATTGCTGCCCGAATATAGTCTGGGCTCATCTCTTTTAAATCCCCAATTACCGCTAAAGTGCCTCCTCTGTAAACTGTTTTTCCATCATCTGTTTTCAAAGACATAGGACAAAACTGTGTCCCTTCCCAAACAACATAACCTTGTGCTCCCCCTAAAAAGATACGAGTTCCAACGCCAATAGTTATAAATTTCGGGTCATTAAGTAAAGGGCTCAATTGACCACTAGTGCAGTAATTTGCATTACCCATTTTGGGGAGTAATATTCCCATATAAGTATATATTTTTCGGTCAGAAGTATTAATCGCAACATTATAATTTTGATAACTATTACGAGGATTAAATAAAACTGCCTGATTTATACTCTCTTTAGTAATATGAGTCTCTATTTCCCGTCGCGGATAACAATCAGTACCGTTAGATAGAGCTCTTAATTTAATCTCTCTCCCAGAAATCAAATCTTCAATTACGTGAGCTCCCCCATATTCCATCCCCCTACTCTCAGAAATTTGAGTAGCTCCTATATAAGCATCTACTGCTGCTAATCCTGCATAAGCCTCCACATCATTTAACCATACCTTTTGCATTCTAATGGGAGGATCGCTATGCCCAAAATTTATTATTGCTCCCGAAGAACACATTGGTCCAAAAGTACCAGTAGTAACCACATCAATTTCTTCTGCAGCTTTTTCTACACCCTTTTCTTCAACTATAGGAATAATTTCTTCTGCAGTTACCACTACAGCTTCGCCTTTTTTAATTTTTTTATTTATTTCCTCATAAGTTTTCTTTATAGTCATAAAAATAGTCCCCCAAACAATTATAATGTTGAATAATGAACAAGATTGTCAGGGGAGTAAACTTCCTCTTAACCCCCCCCTCTACATATTTTACTATCTTTACAGTTCTTTTTTTACATTCGAATTACCATTATATTCTTTCTGTAAAGCAATTAGATTTAACATTTTCTCAGTTGCTTCTATGGCAGCTAATACCTGATCAGGATTAATTCCTTTGGTAATAAATATTTTTTTGTTTGCCATCTCCCAAGTAATAACACATTGTACCAAAGCATCTGTCTTCCCTCCTGGAGGTATGCTAACAGTATAATCTAAAAGACTTGGTAGGGGATAATCTATTTTTTTGGCAATCTTCCTAATAGTATTCATAAAGGCATCGTATCCTCCATCCCCTTGAGCAATTTCCTCTAATTCCAACTTTTTATTTTGTTCACCCTTTCGGTAAAGCAATTTAATTATAGCAGTAGATTTCAATTCTGTACTGGTAATTATATTACATGATTTTAGTTCAAAATATTTTTTTTGTGGTGTTTCTAGAACATCTGAAATAATATAAGGTAAATCTCCTGCTGAAATAATTTCTTTTCTATCAGCAAGTTCAATAATCCTTTCTAGAACAAGTTTCTTTTGCTTCTTGTTTAGCTTAATCCCAATTTCTTCTAAGTTATATTCTAAATTAGATTTTCCACTTAATTTACCTAAAGAATATTGTCTTTTACGCCTAAATCGATCAGGTGATAGTTTACTATTGTAAAGATTCCCCTTTCTATCACCATCTGCATGAATCCCTGCTGTTTGAGTGAAGACATTAGAACCACATATAGGTTTATTAAAAGCTATTCGATAACCAGTAAAGGATTCAACTGTTTTGCTAGCATAAACTAATTGTTTTTCTTTTATTCCTGTTTTTATTTTTAAAAAATCATGAAGCCCCACAATTACCTCATCCAAAGAAGAGTTACCGGCTCGTTCTCCCATTCCATTAACTGTACAATGTATTCCTTTTACCCCCGCTTCTACTGCCGCTAAAGTATTTGCAGTAGCTAAGCCGTAATCATTGTGAGCGTGAAAATCAAAATGAAGTCTAGGATATACTGATATTATTTCTTTAATAAATTGAAAAACTTGAGACGGATAAAGAATTCCGAGCGTATCCGGCAACATGAATCGTTTTATTTGTTCATTTTTAAGATTATCTAATAGATAATAAAAATAATCTTTAGAATAAAGCATCCCATTTGACCAATCTTCAAAATAAATATTACAGGTAATCCCTTTTTGATTAGCATACTTAACGGTCTTCTTTATGTCCTGAAGATGTTGTTCTTTAGTTTTTCTCAACTGTTTAGTTAAGTGATTAATCGAGCCTTTGGCAAGAATATTTATTACTTTCCCACCCAAATTGTAAATCCAATCGACCGATTCAGTCTTATCTACAAAGCCTAAAACCTCTATTCTTCCAGCACAGTTAGCCTTTTCAGCCCACTCAAGTATCTTAGCTACTGAATGTTCTTCACCTTTACTTACTTTAGTACTAGCAATTTCAATCCGATCTACTTTTACATCTCCTAATAAAATTTGGGCAAGAGCTAATTTTTCTGAAGGGGAATAACTTACCCCCTTCATCTGCTCTCCATCCCTTAGAGTAGTATCCATTATTTCTATTCTTTTAGTCACTTTTTAAATCACACCCTTTATTTATTCGTTAGTTTTAAATACAAAATACTAAAGTGGTTTTTAGGTAAAAATCGGTTTTAAGTCTACAGTTTATGTTATCTTACGTTATTGCCACGAATCTAGTATAGGAATCGAATTTATTCGATCCAAAACGGTTCAATAAATCGAACCCCTACATTAATTCAGCGATAAGTTTCCCCTGTTTTTGCTTAACCTATCCCCTATTAACGACTAACGACTATTCACTATCGACTATACTAACCAACTAACAATGAGCAGTTGAAACTGAATTACTAACCATTCTATTTATAGCATTAAGATAAGCCTGGATGCTTGCCTCTAAAGTATCAGTACTTGTACTCCTACCTGTAAAGACATTCCCTTTTTCGTCCTTTATCTTCACAATAGCCTCTCCCTGGGCATCCTTTCCTCTGGTTAAAGCCTGCACATTGTAATCTATCAATTTTAATTTCAATTTAGTAATTCGATCTATTGCCCTAAACGATGCATCTACCGGACCATCTCCACAGGCTGCATCTTCTAAATGTTGTTTATTTTGATATAATAATCTAATTGTGGCGGTTGGCAAAGTTCTATTGCCAGTATTAACATGAAAATACTCTAATTTAAAGACCTCAGGAATTTGACCCATTACCTCTTCGGAAACAATAGCTTCCAAATCTTCAATAAAAATTTCCTTCTTTTTATCCGCTACTATTTTAAATCTTTCAAACACTTCATTTAATTTCTCTTTGTCTAAATCATAGCCCATTTCTTCCAATCTATTTTTAAGGGCATTCCTTCCTGAGTGTTTTCCCAGGACTAAACTACTTTTCTCCAGACCTATTGACTGAGGAGTCATAATTTCATAAGTAGTGCGTTCTTTTAAAATCCCATCCTGGTGAATTCCTGCTTCATGGGCAAAGGCATTCTTCCCCACTATTGCTTTATTAGGCTGAACTGTAAACCCAGTTAATTTGCTCACTAATCTACTAATAGGATATATCTGAGTAGTATTGATTTGGGTAACCTTTTGATAGACATCATTTCTGGTCTTTAAAGCCATCACAATTTCTTCTAAAGAAGCATTACCTGCCCTCTCTCCAATCCCATTTATAGTGCACTCTACCTGAGTAGCCCCATTTTTTATAGCCTCTAAAGAATTAGCCACTGCCAACCCTAAATCATTATGGCAATGCACGCTAATAATTGCTTTTTCAATATTAGGAACATTTCCTTTAATATCTTTTATCAGTCTACCAAATTCTTCCGGTTGGGCATATCCCACTGTATCAGGTATATTTATTATAGTAGCACCAACTTTGATTACTTCTTCAAAAATTCTGTACAAAAATTCTTTTTCACTCCTGCTTGCATCTTCTGCTGAGAACTCAACTTCTGGACAAAGTTTGCTAGCATATTTAACTGCTTCCACTGCTTGCTCTAAAACTTGTTCTGGAGTAAGTTGTAGTTTACTTTTCATATGAATGGGAGAAGTCGCTATAAAGGTATGGATTCGTGGTCTCTCAGAATATTTTACCGCCTCCCAGGCTTGTTCAATATCTTTTTTCACCGCACGAGCTAAACCTGCAATCGTACATCCTCTAATGGTTTGAGCTATTAATTTTACTCCTTCAAAGTCACCAGGGGAAGCAATGGGAAATCCAGCTTCGATCACATCTACATTAAGTTTTTCTAAATGTTTAGCTACTTCTAACTTTTCATAGGTATTAAGAGATGCCCCAGGACATTGTTCCCCATCTCGAAGAGTGGTATCAAAAATTATTATTCTATCTTCCATCATTCTCTCTCCTTCTTTTTAATAAATTTAATTTTTTACTAATCTTTTCTAATTTTCTAAGAAGAAGTCTAAAGAAAAAGTGACTAATTACCCAAAGTTTTTTCATAATCCTTCTTTTAAATATTTTATTCCATTTCAGAATAGTAGGTCCCAATTACTTTAACAAAGGTAGTATGTTTCTTTAATTGCTCTAAAGTTTCCTGAGCGCTCTGTTCAAATAAACCTTTTTCAAAATCTGTATAAAAAATATATTCCCAGGGTTTCTGTTTACTGGGTCGTGATTCTAATCGAGTTAAGTTAATATCTCGTAGTGCAAACTCTTTAAGACATTTATAAAGTGCCCCTGGTCTACTTACTACTGCAAAAATAATAGAAGTCTTATTACACTTAGGATCAGTAGATACTTCAGGAGATAACACTAAAAAACGAGTATAGTTATGTTTATTATCCTGTATCCCCTTTTTTATTATTTTTAAGACATAAAGTTCTGCTGCCCAATTACTAGCAATAGCAGCAACATTACTTTCCTTTAAACCTTTAATCATTTTTACACTTCCAGCTGTATCATATACCGGGATTATCTGACAATGGGGTAAATTTTTTGATAAAAAACCTTCACATTGAGCCAGGGCCTGGGGATGAGAATACACTTTCTCAATTAATTTAAAATCAATCTCATCTTTGGTTATTAAACAATGCTCGACCTTTAACTTTACTTCTCCCACAGCAAATAATTTCTCGTGTAATAGAAGGTCATGCGCTTCATTTATCCCACCGGTCTGAGAATTTTCTATTGGTAAAATACCGTAATCAGCCTCTTTGTTATTTACCTTCCAGAATATTTCCCCAAAAGTCTTGCAAAGTACAGGTTTAATAAAAGGTCCAAAATATTTAATCGCCGCAATCTCACTAAAAGCTCCTCTTTCTCCCTGAAATGCAACTCTATTTTTCAATTTCCTTACCTCGTTTGTTAATTTATCAATCGGCCAATTGCCAATCCACCAATTAAATTAGTAGTCAGCATATCGTATTGCGTAAATAGTCACCCAGTTGCCCTGTTTGCCAGTTAACCAGTTAATTCTAATAATTAATTTTAAATACAAATTCTAAATTTAAATTATGAGAGTTAATAACTGATACATTTAACCAAAATATTTTTAATTCTTAAACCGGGCAACCGATAAACTGGCTAGCTGGCTAGCCATCTTAACGCAATACTCGATACTCAATACGCAATACTATTCTTCTATCCAGGGCATCATACTGCGTAACTCTTTTCCTACTTTTTCAATTAAATAATTTGCCTCTTTGTTCCGCATTGCCCTATAATAAGGCCTTCCTGCTTGATTCTCCAGAATCCAATCTTTAGCAAATTCTCCATTCTGTATTTCTGTTAATACTTTCTTCATTTCTTTACGGGTTTCTTCATTGATTATTCTTTTTCCCACCTTTAAATCCCCGTATTCGGCAGTATTACTAACATTATCGCGCATATAAGTAATTCCACCCTTATAGATTAAATCAACTATTAATTTTAATTCATTAAGACATTCAAAATAGGCAATTTCTGGTTGATACCCTGCTTCTACTAAGATATCAAAACCTGCCTGGATTAAAGCAGTAACGCCACCACAAAGTACTGTTTGTTCACCAAATAGATCAGTTTCAGTCTCTTCTTTGAATGTGGTTTCAATGGTCCCTGCCCTGGTTCCTCCAATGGCTTGCGAATAGGCTAAACCAATCTCTTTCGCCTTACCTGAGTAATCCTGATATATGGCTATTAAATTAGGGACACCTTTACCTTGAAGATACATCTCTCTTACCAGGCGACCAGGGCCCTTGGGAGCCACCATAATTACATCCACATTCTGAGGAGGAACTATCTGACCAAAATGGATATTAAACCCATGAGAAAACATTAAGACATTGCCTTCTTTTAAATTCTCTTCAATTCCTTTTTGGCAATAGACCTTAGCTTGAACTTCATCTGGAATCAATATTTGAACAATATCACCAACCTTAGCCGCTTCAGAAATGCTCATTACCTTTAATCCATCTTTTTCTACCAAATTAAATGATTTACTCCCTTCACGCAGACCTACTACTACTTTTATTCCGCTATTATGCAAGTTAAGAGCTTGTGCTCTTCCTTGACTTCCATAGCCAATAACTGCCACAGTCTTTCCTTCTAAGTATTCTTTCTTTACATCCTGGTCATAATAAATCTTTGCCATCTTTCTAATCCTCCTTTTTATTTTGGCATTATTTTGTTAAAACTTAAAAATTATTATGGAATCATACTCTTAATTATACTATTCTTTATATTTTAATAAAAAATTTCTATTCATCTTGTTTCTTCGAAGTAGATATGTCTCTACTCCCTCTGGAAAGAGCAATTTTCCCAGTCCGAACCACCTCTTTTAAACCGAAAGGCCTTAACAATTCTATTAGAGCATTCACTTTATCCTCTGTACCGGTAGTTTCAATAGTCATAATTTGATTGTTTACATCGATTATCTTAGCTCTAAAGATGTCTACCATTTGTATTATCTCTGAACGAATGGGTAAAGAATTAGTATTTACCTTAATTAAAGCCAATTCCCTTTCAACTGAATTTTGGAACTGAAGATCTCTAACTTTAATAACATCGATTAATTTATTAAGTTGCTTGGTTATCTGCTCCAAAACTCTTTCATCCCCTTCGACTACAATAGTCATTCTGGAAATACCGGTCTTCTCTGTATGCCCAACAGCAAGACTTTCAATATTAAAACCTCGTCGAGTAAATAAACTTGCTACTTTCGCCAGGATACCTGGATAGTCCTTTACCAATACCGCAATAGTATGTCTCATAATTAATCAACTCCTAACATTTCAGATACAGATGAGCCAGGAGGCACCATAGGAAAGACATTCTCCTCCCCAGGAACAAGGCAATCAATTAAAACAAATTTATTTAAAGAGAGAGCTTCGGTTAATGCAGGATACAGCTCTTGTTTCTTGCTTACCCTAATTGCGGTTCCCCCATAGGCCTCCACTAATTTTACAAAATCTGGGTTACCAACCAAATTGGTCGCAGCATATCTCTTATCAAAAAATAATTCTTGCCACTGTCGTACCATCCCGAGATAACTATTATTTATAATAATTACAATAATATTAAGATTATGGCCAATCGCGGTAGCTAACTCTTGCAGATTCATCTGAAAACTACCATCTCCCGAAATACAAACTACTTTTTTCTCAGGACAACCAATTTTTGCTCCAATAGCTGCCGGAAGACCATAACCCATTGTTCCTAACCCCGCTGAAGAGATAAAGGTGCGGGGTGTAGTATATTGATAATACTGGGCAGCCCACATCTGATGTTGCCCTACATCAGTAACTATCACTGCCTTACCCTTGGTAATTTCATAAACCTTTTCTATAACAAATTGCGGTTTTAATTCTTCGTTATTATCATATTTCAGGGGATACTTTCTTTTCCAATCTTCTATTGTTTCTAACCATTCCATATTTTCTTTTTTATCAACAACCTCATTTAACCTTTTTAACACTTTTTTAAGATCTCCTACAATGGGGATATCAGCCGAGACATTCTTCCCGATTTCAGCCGGGTCAATATCTATATGAATCACTTTAGCCTGTGAACCAAAATCAGCTAATTTTCCAGTAATCCTATCATCAAACCTTGCTCCTAAAGCGATAATCAGATCCGCAACACTGATAGCATAATTTGCATAAGGTGTACCATGCATACCCAACATTCCTAAAGAAAGGGGATGGGTTTCCGGAAAAGAACCTAATCCCATTAAAGTAGTAGTAACTGGGATATTAGTCTTAAGAGCTAAATCTCTCAACTCAGAAGAGGCATCAGAAATAATTACTCCTCCCCCTGCAAGGATAATCGGTCTCTTTGCCTCAGCTATGTTTTGCGCCGCCACCTTGATCTGTTTGATATGTCCATTATAGGTAGGGTTGTAACCTATAACATTAACTTTCTTAGGATACTCAAAATTGGTCTGAGCTAATTGAATATCTTTGGGTAAATCTACTAAGACTGGTCCCGGTCTACCTGTTTTAGCAATATAAAAAGCCTGTTTTATAATATCAGCTAAGTCTTCTACCTTTCTTACTACATAATTGTTTTTGGTAATGGAAGAGGTAATTCCACTGCTATATACTTCTTGGAAGGCATCTGTTCCGATTAAGTGAGTAGGAACTTGTCCAGTAAAGGCAACCAAAGGAACAGAATCAAGATAAGCATTAGCCAAACCAGTTACCAGATTAGTAGCTCCAGGTCCAGAAGTAGCAATACACACTCCCACTCTACCAGTAGCCCGAGCATATCCATCAGCAGCATGAGCTGCTCCTTGCTCATGTCTGGTTAGAATATGTCTGATAGAAGGTTCACTATAAAGAACATCATATACAGGCATTATAGCCCCACCGGGATAGCCAAAAATTATCTTTACTCCCTCTTTTTTAAGACATTCAATCACAATTTTTGCTCCACTCAACTTCATTTTATTCATCTCCTTTCTTTTATAATTTAATAAATTGTCTATCCATTTTTCATATTCTATTTTACTTTTATATATAAGAAGACCCCAACAAATAAATCCATCTTGTTAATTAAAACAAAAGGGACCTATCCGCTGGGGTCTTTTATACCCACGGTGTAACACCGATACTTCTAATATTGGTGTTTTATGCCACTTGGTCCAGACTCCAATCCTGATTAATTAGACGGAACCCTAGGCATACTCCCAAAAAAAACAAAAAACTTTCGTCTTTACCTTAGTCCATAAAGACTAAAATAGGGACGAAAGTTGTTCGTGGTACCACCCTACTTCGACAAAGATAATATTTACTTCTTATTATCCTTATCCTCGTTGGCTATAATAGATAACGCTTTTACAAACGTCACAAGTTACTCCATTAAAAGTTCACCTGTGCCTAAAATATTGAAGGCGAGATCTTCGACAAACTTATGCTGCCAATTCACACCACCCATTGGCTCTCTTTAGCAATTCAGTTAGCCTACTTTTCCTTCCAAAGTTTTATTTTTTATTTATTGTAAAAAACTATACTACAATTAATTCTAAATGTCAAGAAAAAAATAAGTGTCAAGTATATATTAGTTCGTTTTCTAAATACCTTTACATTTTCTTCTGCCATCGGAGCTTCCTCTTTTCTGTCATTATTAAATACTCCTCACTGCTCCTTTATCTGCAGGTCCCACAAAATTAGTATAATATTTTAAATACCCTGATTTTATTTTAGAAGAAGGCAATTTCAATTCACTTAATCTCTTCTTTATCTCTTTTTCTTCTAACTTTAGGTCTAATCTCTTTTGCGGGATATCAATTTTGATAAAATCTCCGTTTTCTACAATGGCTATAGGTCCTCCCACCGCTGCTTCTGGAGATATGTGCCCAATAGAAGCTCCCCGGGTAGCACCGGAAAAACGACCATCGGTAATCAAAGCCACATCTTTATCTAACCCCATACCAGCAATAGCCGATGTGGGAGTTAACATCTCCCTCATCCCAGGACCGCCTTTCGGCCCTTCATAACGGATTACTATGACATCTCCTTTCTTAATTTTGCCTTCTAAAATGGCTTTAGTACTTTCCTCTTCTGATTCAAATACTCTGGCTGGACCCTCGTGTCTTAGCATATCTGGGTGAACTGCTGATTTCTTCACTACTGCCCCCTGGGGAGCCAAATTACCTTTTAAGAAGATAATACCGCCTTCTGAATTATAAGGATTTTCCAGATTACGTATTACCTCATTATCTAATATTTTGGCGTCAGTAATATTTTCCCTAATATTTTTACCATTTACGCTAATTGCCTGTAAATTAATTATCCTCTTTTTACTTAATTCTTTAATTAAAGCAAAAACTCCTCCGGCTCTATCTAAATCTTGAATATGATATCTCCCAGCAGGAGATAAACTACAAAGTTGAGGTACTTTTTCACTAATCCTGTTGCAATCATCTATAGTCAAAGGGATACCTGCTTCAAAGGCAATAGCTAAAGAATGGAGCATAGTATTAGATGAACCACCTAAAGCCATCTCTACTGTAATCGCATTTTCTATAGCCTCTTTGGTAAGGATATCCAAAAATTTAACATCTTTTTTAAACAATTCCATAATTTTCATTCCTGCATGTTTGGCTAACCTTATTCTGCGGGCATCAACAGCAGGAATAGTACCATTACCAGGAAGAGCTATCCCTGCCGCCTCAGCCCAGATATTCATAGAATTGGCGGTATATAGACCAGCACAAGAACCAATTCCCGGACAAGCACAATCTTCTACTTCTTTTAATTCTTGCTCACTTATAGAATTTGTCTGAAACTTTCCTACTGCTTCAAAGACATTACTCAAGGCAATGTTCTTTCCCTGGTGAAATCCAGCCAGCATAGGACCACCGCTTACTAAGATAGTAGGTATATTAACTCTTAAGGCCCCCATAATCATCCCAGGGACAATCTTGTCACAATTAGGAACTAATACCAATGCGTCAAAGGCATGTGCCTTAGCCATAACCTCAATAGAATCAGCAATTAATTCTCTACTAGGCAAGGAATACTTCATCCCTTCGTGATTCATAGCCAGACCATCACAAATTCCGATAGTGGAAAATTCAAAGGGCACACCTCCAGCCATTCTTATCCCATCTTTTACTGCCTGAGCAATATTCTTCAGATGAAGATGTCCCGGAATTACTTCATTAGCTGCCTGAGCAACTCCAATGAAGGGTTTCTTCATCTCCTCATCGGTTATTCCTAATGCTTTAAGCAGAGAACGATGAGGGGCTCTCGCCAAACCCTTTTTTATTACATCACTCCGCATATTTTTCACCTACTTTTAATTTTTTATTTCACGTTTATAAAAACCCCCAACAAATAAATCCATTTCGTTAATTAAAACAAAAGGGGCCTATCCGCTGGGGTCTTTTATACCCAAGGTGTAACACCAATACTACTATTAGCGTTTTATACCACTTGGTCCAGGCTTTAATCTTAACTTGATAAGACAGAATCTTAGGCATACTCCCGTAATTTGAAGATTATAATATATTAAAACATATTGTATGTCAAGAAAAATAACTGAACAACCATTTTACCCTCATTCTAAAGCATCTATAATGGCTTCAGCATATTCTAATGTCCTGGTATTACCACCGATATCACAAGTTAAATATCTTCCTTCTTCTAACACTTTTTCTACAGCTTTTTCTACCTTATCTGCTGCCTTACTTTCGCCTAAATATCTTAACATCATAACTCCTGACAAAATTGCCGCTGTCGGATTACCCATATTTGGGTCTAACTCAGGAGCAGATCCATGTACGGGCTCGAATACAGCTTCCATCTCCCCTATATTAGCTCCCGGCACTATCCCTAATCCACCAACCAACCCTGCAGCTAAATCGGAGAGTATATCTCCATAAAGATTTGGCATAACCAAAACCTCATAATCTTGAGGTGTTTGAACCAGCTTCATACTCATTGCATCAACTATCACATTTTCAAAAATTATCTTAGGGTATTCTTGAGACACTTTTCTAACACAATCTAAAAAAAGTCCGTCTGTATATTTCATTATATTTGCCTTGTGAACTGCTGTAACTTTTCTCCTCTCTCCTTTCTTGGCCAGTTCAAAAGCAAACTTTGCAATCCTTTCGCTCGCCTTTCTAGTTATTATTTTTATACTCTCAGCTGCATCTTCTCCTATTTTATGCTCTATTCCAGCATAAAGATCTTCTGTATTTTCTCTAACTATTATCAAATCAATACCATCATATCTTGATGATATACCTTTATATGACTTTACAGGTCTAACATTTGCATATAAGTTTAACGCTTGTCTTAATGCTACATTAATACTTCTGAAACCTGTCCCTATAGGTGTTGTAACCGGTCCTTTTAATGCCACTCTATTTCTTTTGATACTATCTATCACAAAATCAGGAAGAGGTGTGCCATATTTTTGAATGGCCTTTTGTCCAGCTTCTACAACTTCCCAGTTAATATTTACTCCGCTTACCTCCAAAACCATTTTAGCCGCTTCGGTAACTTGCGGACCAATCCCATCCCCCGGAATTAAGGTGATATTATAAGTCAATTAAGTCACCTCCTGCCATTAAATTAGTTAATCAGTCATAGTATATAGTATGCGTATAGTTTCCTAGTTACCCCGTTTGCCAGTTAGTCAGTTAATTCTAATCGTTAATTTCAAAAACAAGTTCTCGGTTGAATAATAAGAATTAATCAGTTAAGTAAAAGTTTTATATTCTTGAACCAGGTAACGGGTAAACTTGTTAACTATCTTAACGATATACGAGTTATTAGATACGAATTTAACTTTAAGTTTTTCCTTTTTCTTTTTTAATATTTCAACTACAATTAAATTACTCTTTTATTTTTTCAATCTTATTAAATTCAAAAGACCTCCTTGAATTATTATCTCTCTCTGTCGGGGAGTAATATCTAAAATCATCTTATATTCTTTGTCCTTAGTCATATTTATAACATTAATTGTTTTACCCTTGACCTGGGAAATGACATCTTCAATCAAAAGTTCATCTCCTTCCTCAACATAGTCATAATCTTCTAAATTTTTAAAAGCTAAGGGGATTATCCCACTATTAATAAGATTTGCCTTATGTATCCTGGCAAATGACTTTGCTAAAACTACTTTTATCCCAAGATACAAAGGAACAAGGGCGGCATGTTCTCTACTTGAACCTTGTCCATAATTAATACCCCCAACTATAAAACCTCCTCTATTTTTCTTAGCCTTCTCGGGGAAATCTTTATCACAAGGAGTCAGACAATAATTAGAAAGATAAGGAATGTTTGATCTATAAGGGAGTAATTTAGCATTCGATGGCATAATATGGTCAGTTGTAATATTATCCCCCAGCTTTATTAAAACTTTCCCCTGAATCTTTGAGCTTAAAGGCTTGCCTAATGGAAACGGTTTTATATTAGGCCCCTTTATTATTTTTATTTCATCAAGATTATTAGTTGGTGGTATAATTAAATTATCATTTACTAAGAATAGCTCTGGTTCTTTAACTAAAGGAGGCTTCCCTAATTCCCTTGGATCACTCAAATAGCCGTTAATGGCTGATACTGCAGCAACCTCGGGACTAACCAAATAGATTTTTGCTGAAAATGTACCAGACCTCCCTTCAAAATTGCGATTAAAGGTCCTTAAAGACACACCATTTGTGGAAGGTGATTGACCCATACCAATACAGGGACCACAAGCACATTCAAGAATCCTTGCACCTGACTCAATTAGTGTTGCTAGAGCTCCATTTTTAGCAAGCATAGACAAAACTTGTTTTGACCCTGGTGCTATGGCCAAAGAAACGTGTTTAGCAATGGTTTTATCCTTAAGAATTTTCGCTACTTTCATTAAATCACTATATGAAGAATTTGTGCAACTGCCTATAACCACTTGATCAACTCTAAGCCCTCTTAAAGAAGATACTGGTACTACCCTATCTGGGCTATGAGGACAGGCTACTAAGGGCTCTAATTGATAAAGGTTTATTTCTATCTCCTCATCATAAATTGCTCCTTTATCTGCTTCTATTTTTGAAAATTCATTTTCTCTGCCTTGGGCCTTTAAAAAATTTAAGGTTATTTCGTCACTCGGAAATATAGAAGTTAACGCCCCCGATTCTGCTCCCATATTAGCAATTGTTGCCCTCTGAGGGACAGACAGCTCTTTGATACCCTCACCAGAATATTCAAATATCTTTCCTATTCCACCTTTAACAGTCAGTCTTTTTAAAAGTTCAAGTATGATATCCTTTGCAGATACCCAAGGTTTTAATTGCCCTTTGAGTTCTACTTTTACAATTTTTGGCAAAGTCATATAATATTCTCCACTACCCATAGCTACAGCAACATCCATCCCTCCTGCACCTATAGCTAACATCCCTACCGCCCCAGCTGTCGGCGTATGGCTATCCGAACCTAAAAGGGTCTGCCCTGGAACAGCAAATCTCTCTAAATGAACTTGATGGCATATCCCATTACCTGGTTTTGAAAAAAATATTCCGTACTTACTGGTTACTGTTTGAATATAAATATGATCATCAGCGTTTTCAGCCCCTGTTTGCAGCATATTGTGATCAATATAAGCTATTGATTTTTTAGTCTTTATCTTATCAATGCCTAAAGCCTCAAGTTCAAGATAGGTCATAGTTCCGGTTGAATCCTGAGTGAGTGTCTGGTCAATACTTATTGCAATCTCTCTCCCTGGAATCATCTCCCCATTTATCAAATGCTTATTTATTATCTTTTGTGTAACTGTTAATTGCATAATTAAAAAACCTCCTCTTTCCTTATGGTTCCGCCGAATCAAAACCAGGTACTTCTCCTTCGCCCCATACTCCTCTTTCAAAAAATAAGGTTACTAGAGATTCTAATTCTTCATCGCTAAAACTTGTCACCCTGCCTTTGGCATATTCTCTATCTATGTATTCTTTTATCTTTGAAATTCTTGAGTCTCTTTTATCTATTTTTCTGTCACCTTCAAGCTTAAAATAATTATTTACCCAAAAAGCAATTCCTGCCAGACCTGAATGCGCACCAACTGATACTTTCAACGGTCTTTTTAAAAATTTTTCTGTATCGAAAATATTATAAACTTCTTCATATTTTAGTACCCCATCAGCATGAATCCCTGCCCGGGTTTTATTAAAATTTTTCCCTACGAAAGGAGTTCGAGATGGAATTTTATATTTGACTTCTTTTTCGAAATAATTAGCTATATCAGTTATTACTTCCAATTTTACATTTTTTAAAGTTCCTCTAAGTTGAGCATATTCAATAACCATTGCTTCCAGAGGACAGTTTCCCGTTCTTTCACCTATTCCTAAAAGAGACGTATTTACTGAAGAAGCTCCATAAAGCCAAGCCGTAGTAGAATTGGTTACAACTTTATAAAAATCATTGTGTCCGTGCCACTCGAGCCATTCTGAAGGCACTTCAGCATAATGCCTAAGCCCATATATAATACCTTGCACACATCGAGGCAAAGCAGCTCCTGGATAAGAAACACCTAAACCTAAAGTATCACAAGCTCTAATTTTGATAGGAATTTTCGCCTGTTGGGAAAGTTTCATAAGCTCATTGGCAAAGGGAACTACAAACCCATAAAAATCAGCCCGAGTAATATCTTCAAAATGACATCGGGGGATCACTCCGTTTTCCAAAGCTAATTTGACAACAGAAATATATAATTCTACGGCCTTTGCCCGAGTAAGGTTAAGCTTTTTAAATATATGATAATCAGAACAAGGGACTAATATGCCGGTCTCTTTTATCCCCATCTTTTTTGCTAATTTAAAATCCTCTTCTTTCGCCCTTATCCAGGTGGTTACTTCTGGGTACTTGTATCCTTTGCTTAGACATTTTTCTACAGCTTCCCTATCACTTTTAGAATAAATAAAAAATTCCGTTTGCCTTATAAGCCCTGAATCATTATCAAGTTTATGTAAATAATCGTAAATTCTTACTATCTGATCTGCTTTATAGGGAGACCTGGATTGCTGGCCATCCCTAAAAGTAGTATCCGTAATCCAGATCTCCTCAGGGACAAACATCGGAACAAGTCTATGGTTAAAGGTTACTCTGGGTATCTCTGTGTAGGGGAATATTTCCCGATAAAGGTTTGGTTCCGCTACATCCTGAAGGTTAAATTTATAAACTGCCTGTTCTATAAGATTTGTTCGATTACTAAATTCTATTTTTGCCATCTTTCCTCACCCACTTCGCTAATTGAGTTTTTCATTGTTTTTTACCAAATCACCAATAAATAATAAATAAATTAGGGCCAAATCCCTCGTGCTTTCATTGCTTTCGCTACTTGTGATATAGCATATATGTAGGCAGCAGTTCGATTGTCTGTCTTTTCCTTTTGAGCAACTCTCAATACTTCACTAAAGGCCTTTACCATTAATTTTTTTAACCTTCTATTTACTCTTTCTTCGTCCCAGAAATAACCATAAAGACCTTGTACCCACTCAAAGTAAGATACAGTAACTCCCCCAGAATTAGCTAAAATATCAGGTATTACAAAAACTCCTTTATGGAACAGTATTTCATCCGCTTCAGGAGTAGTAGGCCCATTAGCAGCTTCAGCTACAATCTTCGCTCTTATATTATTTGCATTCTTCTCGGTAATTACCCCTTCTAAGGCTGCCGGTACTAAAACATCGCATTCTAATTCCAGTAAATCCTCATTAGAGATGAACTTCGTATTTGGAAATCCCCTTACAGAACCAGTTGTAGCCTTATAACTTAAAATTTGCAAGGGATCGATCCCTTGAGGATTGTAAGCCCCACCTTTTGAATCACTAACCGCAATAATTTTATATCCTTGATCGTGTAGTAATTTTGCAGCAATTGAACCAGCATTACCATATCCTTGAATTACTACTTTTGCCTCTGAAGGGTTGATATTTAGTTGTTTGACAGCTACTTCTACTGTATAAGATAAACCACGAGCAGTTGCTTCTCCTCTTCCTTCCGAACCCCATAATTCTAAAGGTTTCCCAGTTATGGTGGAATAATTTGCTTTACCAGTAAGTTTATTATAGGTGTCTATATACCAACCCATAACCTGGGGAGTTGTATATACATCAGGTGCGGGAATATCTTTTTCAGGACCAATAATAGATGAAATTTCATAGATATATCTCCGGGAAAGTCTCTCTAATTCCCCTTCTGACATTTCTTTTGGATTGCAAATTACTCCTCCTTTGGCTCCACCATAGGGTATCCCCGCCACCGCGCATTTCCAGGTCATCCAGGCAGAAAGAGCTTTCACTTCATCTAAAGTAACATCAGGATGGTATCTTACTCCACCTTTTGCTGGTCCTCGAGCAGTATTATATTGTGATCTAAAACCAGTAAATACTTTCACCGTTCCATCATCCATCTTTACTGGAATAGAAACCATTAATACTCTTTCTGGTTCTTTCAGTTGAGATAAAATATTAAAGTCCAAATTCATCTTATGGGCAGCTTTTTCTAACTGTATTTGTGCCATTTTAAAAGCATCTATTTTATCAGCATCCTTTTCTAACTTCATTTGTAACATTTCAAGAGTATCCATTTGATTCGCCATTGTTAATCCCCTTTCTATCTAAATAATAGTAAAATTTCTTGAATTATAAAAAATGTTTTTTATCTTTTCTATTTAATATTTAGAACCGAATAAGACGCACCACCTCCTGTTTTCTTCTGTTTATCTTAAGTGCAAAGGCCTGTTCAAAAAAAAGAAGCCCTCTTAAGACAAACATTGTCATAAAAGGACTTCTTTGGCCTTGTGGAAATAATTAGGCTTCTTTGCCGTATATTCTACTCCCTTGTAGAAATTCGAACCGTTAATATCGTATTTTATTTATATTATTTTACTTGACGTATTTCATAAGAAAGAATTATAGCTTCAGCGACCTCTCTCATAGAAATTCGTTTATCCATACTAGTTCTTCTAATTAAAGAAAAAGCCTCACTTTCGTTTAGATTCCTTTCTTCCATTAATATACCTTTTGCCCTTTCTACTCTTTTTCTCGTATCTAACTCTTCTTGAATTATTTTCGTTTTAACTATTAGCTCAGTTTTTTCTATAGCCACTGCTGCCTGATTGGCAATAGTGCTCAAAAGCGTAACTTCCGCTTTACTAAATTCATAAGGCTTATTGGTATATACATTAAGTACTCCTATAACTTTATTTCTAACCATCATAGGGATACTTGCCATAGAAACTAAACCTTCTTTTCTGGCAAGTTTTTTTTCTTTATATTGTTCCTCTTTTAATACATCATAAATTATCTTTGGTTTTTTTTCTCTGGCTACTAGCCCTACAATACCTTCGTTTAATTTTATGGTTCTTTTATCTAAATATTCCTGATGCATTGATTGTGTTGCTTTAATATTAAATTCTTGTTTTTTTTCATCTATTAACCACACATTACAGACCTTTGCTTTCATCACGTTGGCAGTTAGAGTCACGATGAGCTTTAAGATGTCCTCAAGATAAAGATCAGAAACTATAGCTCTGCTTATTTTATTTAATGTCTTTAAATAATCTTTATAATCCAAGTCAGCCATACAATATTCCTTATTATTTTTTTAAAATTAATAAATTTTTTCTTCATTTAATTAAAGCATTAAATGCTTTTATTTATAAAAAAAGCCTGAAAAATAGGTAATGGTTGTATTAACAGAACCTATCTCTCAGGCTTTTATCCTAAAAGTGTAGTATCAAGTTGATACCTTGCGCCGCTTGGTCCAGACTCTAATAATTAATTTAGACGGAACCCTAGGCACACTTCTGTAAATATATTCAATTTTTTTGAAATTTTATCATTATTTATAAAATTTGTCAAATTTTGCCAATAAATTATTTTTTCTTGTTCTTTCTTAACTTCACCATTAAATTTTTCAATAAAATTTAATAGCATTTTTCTAAATAAATGCCTCGGAGGCTTAAATCCGCAATGCTACTGCTTCTATTAATAGTAGTCTAAATTAATTCGCCCTTCAATGTCTTCCCCATACTATTTTTAGGTAATGCTTTTCTAAATTCAATTTTACCAGGTATTTTATATGGAGATAAATTCATCTTTTGGCAATGGACAATAAGTTCTTCTACGGTAACTTGAAACCCTTCTTTTAGCACTACAAAGGCTTTAATCTCCTGTCCGAGTGTAGGATGCGTCACACCTAGTACGGCTACGTCCAATATTGCGGGATGTTTAAATAATACTTCTTCTACTTCTACAGGATAAACTCTCTCACCACCACAATTGATAATGTCCTTGTTGCGGCCGACAATATATAAAAAACCATCTTGATCAAGTCTTCCCAAATCCCCGGTATAATACCAGCCATTTCTAATGGCTTTCTCTGTTGCCTGCGGATTCTGATAGTATGCTCGCATAAGACCTGGACTCTGGTAGATAATCTCACCAATCTCTCCTGGGGACACATCGCTCCCCTTTTCATCAACAACCCGAAAGCAGGCAAACCCTGGATCAATCTTGCCACATGAACCAGGTTTCTGAAAAAGATCTTGAAGTTTTATATATGTTCCCACAGGTCCCCCCTCAGCAAAACCGTAAAACTGCATTATTTCCGCGCTGGGAAAAGCCCTACGCAGTTGCAACTGCAGTGCTTTCGGCAAGATATTGGACCAGGTCACCATTTTCAGAGAAGAGAGATTGTAATTAGAGAAATTTTTATTATTTAAGATATTGACATACATATTTCCTGTGGCATGAAAAATTGTTACCTTGTGGGCTTCTATCTTTGCCAGCACATCTTCCGGATCGAATCTTTTTAATAAGACTATCGACACCCCCTGCATTAAGCTGGCAAGAAAGTGGCCATTAAAATTCGAAGAAACATACATAGGGATAGCAGTAAGCAACACATCACCAGGTTGCATCCCTGTCGCCTTTGCCATCCACCTACCAGCAGCCAGGGTATTTCGGTGTGTATATACTATGCCTTTTGGAGGGCCAGTAGTACCTGAAGTATAACAAATTGTAGCATCGCTATTAAGGTCAGTAGTTATAAAATGTATATCTGATTCCCTTTCTTCGAGTAACTGCTTGAAACTTTTTACTTTAAAACCTTTAAAATCCCACGGAATTTCGCCAACAACAATCACCCGTCCAGACAAGCCAGGAAGGGTTGTTTTTTGCAAAACACATAGGAGTCTTTTACTAACTATCATCCAATCTGCCTTAATATCGCCAATAATTTTTTCAATCTTCGGAGCACTAAAATCAGTATTTAAAGGAATTATCACAGCGCCAAGTTTTCGCAATGCTAAGCGAGAGAAAACAAATTCCGCTCCACCCTCCAGGTATAGGATTATCCTGTTTCCCTGTCTTATCCCAAGACGACTTAGTCCACGGCTAAGCTGAGTAGAAATTCTATCGGTCTCGAGAAACGAGTAAGTATGTTTATCATCAATAAGAAAAGGACATCCACCAAAGAGCTGTAGTGATTTCTGGAGAAAACCAATCTCTCCACCAATAAATCTCTCATCCTTATTAGTAAAATCATCACCTCGATAGTCAGACATCATCTATTCACCTTTTTTTAAAAAATACCATCATAATAGGATTCTTTAACAACTTTGCTGAAAACTACAAAACAAAGTATGCATTACTCCGCTTTCAATTTATAATTTAAATATCCGCTTAAAATTATAAAAGAGGCACCGAATAAGCTAAATAAATCAGGAGCTTTTTTAAAAATAAAAATGTCAAAAATAGCACCAAATATAATTTGTGAATATAAATAAAGAGACACCAATTTTGGGGGCGCTATATAATATGATAAGGTTAGAAAATATTGCCCACCTAATCCTGCTATTCCTATCAAAATTAAAATAATTAAGCTTTTTAGGTCCGGGATGATGAAATTTTTTTGCCACAATAATACCCCCAAAGCCGTCAAACCTATAATGTATCCAAAGTAATTAACTATTACTAAGGGATGGTCATCTGAACGTAAATAACGTATCATTATATAACCCACTGCAGTCAGTATTGCTCCCCCTAAACCAATGAATACCGGGAAAATATCTACGCGAATTCCCGGTTTCACTACTAATAACATCCCCAAAAAACCAAAAACAAATATAGAAACCGATTTTAAACTTATCTTTTCCTTTAAAAATATAGCTGCAAAAAATACTGATAAAAAGGGGGCCAATTCTTTAATGGTGATAGCATCGGTTAAGGGCATAACTTTAACAGTATAAAAATAAGAGGCCATAGCAAAAATAATAAGGACGCTTCGTAATAACAATAAAGACCGGTTATTCCCTAAAATAGGTATTCCTTTTTCTAGTATCATTAAAGGAATTACTAACATTATAGGGATATTGCGGAATAATATTATTTCCATTAAGGGGATATCTGATACAAATTTTATCAACATAGCCATAACAGCAAAACAAAATGCCGCAATAAGCATCATCAAAATTCCCTGTACCCTTAGACCGCTTTCAGCTGCCTTTGTTGATGATGATCGATCCATGGTAAGCAATTTTCCTTTTTTAATATATCTTAAATATTTTCTATTTTTTTCTCAAACTTTTACCTAAAGACAAGAATTTATCAATTGCCCGAGCGGCTAACTTACCATAACCTACCGCAGAAATTAATGTAACTGAACCTCGAACAATATCTCCCCCAGCAAATATTCCTGCTCTGGGTGTGGCTTTGGTCTTTTCATCCCCTAAAAAGTAACCCCACTTTTTAGTCTCTTCTTGGGGGGCAGTACGAGTTACCT
>DOTB01000029.1:0-9027 GCA_003513845.1 Candidatus Atribacteria bacterium
ATTGTTAATGTGGTTGCTATTACCGCTCTTCAGGCTCAAGGAGATTAATTTTAATTATAGTATTATAAGGACATTATGTTTACTTAATTAATTAATAAAAAAGATTTCGCTAAGAAGTATTTAACAAAAGTAGACCTATTTTATAATTTTATAGTATCGTAATTTCCAGTAAATTTTGATATTATTAATATCATATCTTATAAGTCTTATAAGCTTACTTGGTATTTTTCTAATATATATTAGTATTAAGAATTAATCAGTTAATGGCTAAAAAAGATTTTATTAATTTTAGAATTTGTAAGGTTAGGTTAATTATAAATCCTTTAGCAGAACTGATTTTGCCAGAATACAAAGGATCCACTTTGCGTGGTGGTTTTGGCTATGTTTTTAAAAGAGTAAGCTGCCAAACCAAGAAATATGATTGTTCCAACTGTTCCATAAGAAGTGAGTGTTTGTATTGTTATGTCTTCGAAACCCCAGTTTCTGAAGATTCCTTGCTTCAGCAAAAAAATAATTTTGCCCCCCATCCCTTTGTTATCGAATTACCTCTTGATAGTCGAAAAGTATTTAAACCTACCGATAATATTTATTTTGATTTGATATTAATTGGTGAAGCTATAAAATATTTACCCTATTTCATTCTGGCATTTATAGAACTGGGAAAAGTAGGTCTTGGTAGAAATAAAATAAAATATTCTTTAGAAAAGGTAGAAGATGTCTTTTCTTTAGATGAATTCAATGCTATGACTATAATTTATGAAAGGTCTACCGAAAAAATGATAAAACAACCTAAAATTATATGCGGTGAGGATTTCTTTTACGATTTAAATCATAATAATTTGCCGAAAATAATCAGCATCAACTTTCTTTCTCCTACCCGTATAAAATATGAGGGGAAATTCCTAAGTGACCATTTAACTTTTCATATTCTTGTCAAAAACTTACTGCGTAGAATTTCAGCGCTGTCTTATTTTCATTGCCATCAAGTAATGAACTTAGATTTTACAGATATTATCAATTTTGCCCGTAACTTTAAGACAATCTATTCAGACTTACACTGGTATGACTGGGAGCGTTTTTCTACACGGCAGAAAACTAAAATGAAACTTGGTGGATTTAAAGGAATTGTTTCCTATGAATTAATAGATTCTGATATCACTCGACAATTATTAGCATATATAAGAATAGGTGAATTAATTCATGTTGGCAAAGGAGCAAGTTTTGGTTTAGGACAATATAAATTACTGGAAGTATCGTAAATTGCTATTAAATAGTTTAACATAAAAATATCAATATTACTGAGGAAAGGAGGTCGACATGAAAGAGTATCAAAGTGTTATGTTGGCAGGGCTTCTCCATGATATTGGTAAATTTACCAATCGAATGAAACTTGAGAAAGGTAGGCATCCAAAACATTCGGAAATTTTTGTTCTAAGTGACCAATTTAAATCACTTTTAAAAGATGATTGGGTTGATATAGAACTTGTAGCAAATTTGGTGAGATGTCACCATGAGGACCCCAGAATAGGTAGTGATTTTTTGGTTGAAGCTATTTCAGATGAAAGAACCAGAGCTCTTGCCTATATTGTTAGCAGGGCAGATAATTATTCTTCAAGTGAAAGAATATCTCAAGAGAAAGATATCCATCAATACTATAAAACAGTTCCCCTTGATTCCATTTTTCCCTCTATTATTATTGACGAGAACAGAATAATTAGAAAGTTACCTTTACGTTACCGGGCAAAACCGTTATCAGTTCAATCAATTTTTCCGCAAGAGTTTGACCATTTATCAGAAAATGAAATTGATGCTCTGGTTAATGCTTTTGGAAGAGAGGTTTCCAGATTAAAAACGACAAACTTTCCCCATTTTTACCAGGGTCTCATGTCCTTGTTGGAAAAATATACTTGGTGTATACCAAGTGATACCACCTCCCAAATGAGAGATATTTCACTATATGATCATTTAAAAACAACCAGTGCTATTTCTACCTGTCTCTATCAATACCATAAAGACCAATTAAATGAGAAAGAAATAAAAAATAACTATCAAAAGAAATTTCTCTTAATCGGAGGTGACCTTTCTGGAATACAGAATTACATTTATCGAATTACTGGGAGCGACTCCACAGGTAAAGGAGTCAGCAAAAGATTGCGGGCACGTTCCTTCTATTTGAATTTACTTGTTGAAGTAGGTATCCATAGAATATTACACTATCTTAATTTGCCCTTGAGCTGTATTTTAATGGCGGCGGGCGGGCGCTTTATTCTCTTGGCTCCCAACTTAGAACATGTGAAAGAAAGCCTGCATACTCTTTCTCTGGAATTTAATCAATGGTTTATTAAGGAATTCAGGGGTGAATTAAGCCTGAATCTTACCTGGGATTGCGAGATGTCTGGTGAAGATTTTCAGGATCTGAGTAATCTTCTTGAGCAATTAAACGATGCCCTGGAAAATAAGAAAAAACATAAATATTATGAAGTAATTTATTCTAATTCTCAAAAGAAATGGGAACCAAAAAATTTTATTTTTGATTCTGACTACGGTCACTACAGTCAGTTTGGTGAATGTAACAGTTGTCATATGTTCCCTGCTAAGGATAATAATAAATTATGCAGGTATTGCCAGAAAGATTCCCAAATTGGAAGCGATTTGCCTGGCTCCAATTATCTGCTATTCAGAAAGGGACCTTGCCGAAACTATACATTATCTTTTTTAAAAGACGACTCTTATTCGGTAGAAATGGTAAAAAGTAAGAACTCGATTCCAGATATATCAGCTGATAGAGATGTATATCTCATAAAAAGAATTATTCCTGTTTCAGAAAAAACTAAAGAAGACTTGGACAATCCTGGTTTTGTAGATGATTACCTTTTAAATACTGTCCCTTATTTTTCCGATAATAAGGCAAAAGAGTATATTTGCCAGGGCTGTAACCAAAAAAATCAATGCGAAGAAGAAAATAAAAAAGTTACTGCAAATAATATTCCTTACACCTTTTCCTGTCTGGCGGCAACTTCCTCTTGGCTTGATGAGCAAGGAGTTCAAAGAGGAGAGCAGCTCATAGGAGTTTTAAAGGCAGACCTTGATTGGCTGGGATTGATTTTTAGAACAGGTTTAAAGAATCAAATGGTAAAACTGACCGTCTCTCGCTATGCTACCTTGAGTAGAATGTTAAATTACTTCTTTTTAGGCTGGATAAAAAATGAACTGACTAAATTAAAAAATGGTAATACATCTTTCCAAGACCATCATAGAAATGCTGATTTCACTAAAATATACGGGGTATATTCTGGTGGAGACGATCTTCTCTTAATAGGGCCCTGGGAGACCATTATTCTTTTTGCTTATCATCTCTATCGCAATTTTCGAGAGTATACCGGTCAAAATGACAACATTACCCTTTCAGCCGGCATAGCAATCACCAAGCCGAGATTTCCTTTGTATCGTGCTGTAGCAATAGCCAATAAATATTTGGAAAAGTCAAAAGAATTTGGTAAGAACAGAATAACCCTGTTTGATACCACGATTACCTGGCAGGAATTTGAAAAATTAAAGTCTTTCAAGGATACCCTTTGTCAGGAATTGGATAATAAACAGTCAAAACTCAATTTATCTTTTCTATACCGGCTTTTTAGGTATCATGAAATGTACCTCTCATTTTACCATGAACAGAAAGTAGAAGGTCTTAAATTTCATTCTCATTTAGCTTCTGATGTAGCAAGAAATATCGATTCTAAATCAGCTAATCAAAATTTCAGGCAAGAATTGGAAAAACTTTATTCTATTGTCAAATTTGATGAGGAATTAATGAAGAATTTGAAAATTCCGCTTTTTTGGACTATTTATAAATTTAGAAAAAATGTAAAGAAAAGAAAGGAGGATTAACCATGAGCCAGTTTACTCAGCGCTCTGAATTCAAGGACATCCCAAACATGATTAAGCCAACTATTAAGTTTTATGAAGATGAAGGAAAGACCACCATAAGACAAGAATTATTTACCAATGAGGCACTAAAATGGGCAAAAGAAATAGTTCGGGACGATTTAACTGTTAATCAGTTAAGGAAGTACTATAGTGAAGTAGTTAGTCTAAAACAAAAAATTGAAAGTAGTAATGTTGAAAATTTTAAGCAGTTCTTACCATTAATTAGAATGATTAAATCAAAAGTCTCCTATAGTTATGGGAAAGAAAAGGGAAATCGGGTGAAATGGAATTCTTTTAAAAAATTTATGGATGAAATGATTGATAGTATCAATGATTATAAAGACTTTTTTGCTTTTTGTTTATTTTTTGAGTCAGTATTAGGATATTATTATGGAGAAAAAGCTGATAAAGAAAGCGAAAGGCAAAAAGAACAAAGGAGGAAATAATACTAATGAAATTATTAAAATATAGGAAAATTAGTGGGAAAATCCATTGTGAAACAGGCTTGCATATAGGCGTTTCCCGGGATAATATCCAAATAGGGGGAATTGATAATCCTGTTATCCGTAATTCCCTGGATAATCTACCCTATATTCCCGGTTCTTCTTTGAAGGGGAAATTACGTTCCTTAGTTGAATGGAAGTATACTGATATTAAGAGTAAAAATGGTAATATCCATAACTGTTCAGATGCCAACTGTCCAATATGCCGAATTTTTGGCACAACTGATGAGAATGCTGCTTTTGGTCCAACCAGGTTAATCGTAAGAGATGCCTTTATAGTAGAGAAAGATAAAAAAGAAAAGAGCTTAATACTGGAAAGTATGGAAAAGAATTACTTTGAGATAAAAGAGGAGGTATCAATTGATCGTTTAAGAGGAACAGCTGCGAAAGCAGGTCCTAGAACCATGGAAAGGGTACCGGCTGGTGTGGAATTTGATTTTGAAATGGTCTACCGTATTTTTGAGTTTGAAGAGGGAGATCAACTTAATCAAGTTGAAAAGGATAATAAGATGTTTAATTATGTTATTGAAGCCATGTCTTTACTGGAAAAAGATGTACTGGGTGGTTCCGGTAGCAGGGGTTATGGAAAGGTTAAATTTAAGGATATCAGGATTGAAGATTTTCAAGATGGTGAACAAAAATTAATTACTGAAGGTGAGAATTTAAAAATCATTCAAGAAAAGATAAAGACTTATGAAGACTTTTAGAGTGGTTATAAAAATACAATCTTCCTTTATCACGCCTTTCCATTCTGACACCATCTTTGGTTCTCTTTGCTGGGCTTTGAGATATCTAAAAGGAGAGGACAGCTTGCTCTCCTTTTTGACTGAATATCAAAACAGCGAACCTCCTTTACTGGTATCAAACGGTTTCCCTTTGGGATTTTTACCCAGGCCTATTCTACCAGAATTAAACTTAGTGCAGTTTAGAAATGTATTAGCTCATAAATCTATAGAGGATTTAACCGAAATTGAAATTAGTAACCTTATCAAGAGGCTAAAAAAAATTAAATTTATACCAGAAATATTTTATCGAAATCATCAAGATGGTTTTTCACAGGAGGATGTTATCAAAGAATATCTCAACGGAAAAATGGAAAATTATCCCTACTGGCAATCAGAATTATACTACCATAATTCCATAAATCGCCTTACTGGGAAACCAGTGGAGGAAGGGGGTTTCTTTTTTCAGGAAGAATATATTTTACATAACCCCGATAAGGATTTATCCATAACCACTGATACCAATAATAATAAGATACAGTTGTTTTTAAAAGGGGATTATTTCTCCCAAAAGGAACTCCTATCATTGTTTCAATTTATTTCCTTTAGTGGATTTGGAAAAAATAAGTCAACAGGTAAAGGAAGACTAAAAATTGTAGATGTTGATGAACTTACTCTTCCTAATGCCATCATTCCTAATGCCTTTATTACCCTTTCCCTGTTTGTTCCAACTGAGGAAGATCCGGCGCAAGGGTATTATCAGTCTATGGTGAAATATGGGAAATTAGGAGGTAGTTTAACTAAATCCATCCTATCTCAAAATGGACATCAACCTTTTAAAAAACCATTGTTGATGTTTGAACCAGGCTCTCTCTTTTTCAGCAACAGCCTTAATGAATATTACGGTAGTTTAATAGAAAACATCCATCTTGATAAGCAGGTTAAGCATTATGCCTATGCCTTTCCTTTGGGGGTGAGAATTAATGAGACAGTATAATTTAAAGTGTGAAGTATTAACTCCCGTCCACATAGGCTCGGGAGAAGAATTACCACCTTATGAATATCTTATTAGCGATAGTTTCTATCGGCTTTCTTTAGAAAAAGTTCTATCTGCTCTTCCTGCTGAGAAGCAAAACGAGATGCTTCAGCTAATGGAAAAAGACTTGTTCTTATTACGAAATTTTTTAAGGAAAAACATCCAGCCGGAAAAATATCAACTGTATTGTATCCGACTATCTCCTGAGGTAAAGGACCTGTATAACAACAACATTGAAGACTTCCAGAATCAGCTTCTGATTTATCCCTTTATTCGTACCAGAAATCGCCCTTACCTCCCGGGAAGTTCCCTTAAGGGAGCCATACGAACTGCCGTCTTAAATGAAATAATAAGAGGAAGAAACCTAGACCTATATCATATTAAGCCAAAGTTATTAGAAGGAACGATTCTGGGATATGCAGTTAGCTCAGATTATGGGAATAGACCAAAAATTCATCTGGAGAATGATCCTTTCCGCTGTCTAAAAATATCAGATGTACTTTTGCCGAATAACTCTACCATCATTAAAAAAATAGATATTTTAACAAATAGGGGGAATATCCCAGCCTTAAGAGAAGTAACAGATAGTTTTTATGCAGGAAATGACTTGAAGATAAATGTTCCTTTATTAATTGAAGAGCAAGTCTTGCAAAAGTATAACGGATTCAAAATAAAAATTGATCCTGAAATTATTATCAATTCCTGTCGAAATTATTATAAGCCATTATTACAGGATGAAATAAACGGGTATTTCAAGAATAATAATTATGTCCGTCAAATTTACCAGGGCCTACTTTCCCTGTTAGAGCAAAATGACCATACTTTTCTAATTCGTGTAGGCTGGGGTTGTGGAAAGGATTTTATGACCCTACATCAAAAATATACTACTTCTAAAGTTAAGACTAGACGTTTGGTGGATGGTAAACTGCCTCTGGGCTGGTTGAAAATACAATTGGAGGAAGTAAAAAATGTCTAAAAAAGCTATGATTATATCAGTAGGTACCGGAGCAAATGGTAAGGATATTGCTCATGGCATATGTTTTTCCATTAGCTCCCAAAATCCCGATTTTCTATTATTTATAACTACTAAGAAAAGTATAGAAACAACTATGCCTTATATTGAAAGTGATAATATCTTACAAGGTAAGGAATATCATTTAGAAACAATCAAAGATGAAAATGATATAGAACTGATTGAAGAGGAGTGTAGTAAATATATCTTTCAACTAAAGGAAAAAGGATTTTCAAATAAAGACATTACCGTAGATTTTACTTCTGGAACTAAGGCCATGTCAGCAGGATTAATCTTAGCCTCCTTTTACCATAAAATTAAGAAGATTAGTTATATAACAGGAGAAAGAAATGGCTACGGTAGAGTAATATCTGGCCGGGAAAGGATGATTAGCTTAGAGCCTAATTTAATTTTCTTTAAAGATCTGCTTTCTGAAGCTATTGATTTATTCAATCGCTATCAATATGAAGGAGGTATCCAATTAGTTGAGGAAGCAAAAGGTTTATTAGTATCAGAGGAAAAATATTTCTTAGTAGCCGATTTTATTGGAAGCCTTTGCCGTATTTATATGAATTGGGACCGTTTTTTCCACCGAGAAGCGTTTGAAATATTAAATAAAATAGAGAAAGATAATAACAATAATAATTTGTTGCTAAAATTTCAACTAAAGAGAATAATAAACAATCATAAACAATTTTTGTATAAAGAACAAGCAGCTAATTATTGCTTTGAAAAAGCGGTTGACCTATATCATAATGCCCGTCGTCGAAAAGAAGAAGGGAAGTTTGATGATGCGGTTGCCAGGTGCTACCGTTTATTAGAATATCTCGCCCAGTATCAACTTTACCAGAAATATCAGTTAGAGACGGAAAATATTAACGTGGAAAAATTACCTAAGACTTTTATTGTAGAAAATAGAATATGGATAAAAAATAAAGGAAAAGTTGATTTGAGCTTATACCATTCTTATCAGCTGTTAAACGCATTGGGTGACTCATTAGGAAAATATTTTATAGATCAATTTAATAATGAAGGAAAGAACTTAAAAAAAGCTCTGGAAATTCGTAATCATTCCATCCTAGCCCATGGTTTCCAGGCAATTGATGATAAGAAATGTGATTTTATACTTTCTCTCACAGAGAAATTTTTGATAGAAACTGATAAACATCTTTTTGAACAGTTGCAGGGCAGCATGGCTTTCCCAAAATTAAGCAATTTCCAAAGTTATATAATTTAAACACTATTATGGGTTAGCGGAAAATATAGATGAAGCAAAAGGGAGAAATAAAGGGTTTTTTACCGGATAGATAGATAAAAAGTTGGTAAAGGTAATGGAAAAATGGTATAAAGACTTTAGATTAGCGGAAAGGTCTCAGAAAAAAGAAAGAAGACAAGCTTTTTATATAGCTACAGTAAGAATGAAGGACCCGATAAATAGGGGATTAGGACTTTCTTTGGTCTGGGGATTCCCCACCGTTCAGCAAAGTGTAAGTAAGAATGAAGGACCCGATAAATAGGGGATTAGGACACTCTGGATCTTTGGTGCAATAGCCATACTCTGGGTCATAGTAAGAATGAAGGACCCGATAAATAGGGGATTAGGACTTTTCCTCCTACTTTTATTGTTTTACCTAACATTTTCTTTAAGTAAGAATGAAGGACCCGATAAATAGGGGATTAGGACTCACTTACCAACGGGGTTTCTAATAGGATAGGTTTGATTTCGTAAGAATGAAGGACCCGATAAATAGGGGATTAGGACGGTCAGTTGCTCCGCTATTTCCAGAAGTGAAATCTTTCATAGAGTAAGAATGAAGGACCCGATAA
>DOTB01000029.1:9181-10927 GCA_003513845.1 Candidatus Atribacteria bacterium
GAAGGACCCGATAAATAGGGGATAAAATATATTATATGAGTATATTATGAGTAATATATATTTGACAGAACAAGGTGCAAAAATTAAAAAAAGTTATAGAAGATTAATTGTAGAGAAAGATGGTAAAATACTTTTAGATATTCCGGAGTTTAAAGTTGATAAAATATTTATATTTGGCAATATTCAAATTACTACTCAAGCCCTAACTTTCTTTTTGAATAATGGTATAGATACTAATTTTTTTTCTTTAACTGGAAATTTCAAAGGGAAATTAACTTCCGTCGAATCTAAAAATATTTATCTCAGAATAGAACAGTATAAAAAGTATTTTGATAATCAATTTAGAATCGCAATTGCAAAAAAATTGGTAGGAATAAAGATCAAAAATCATATAAGTATGATTAAAAGATTCGCCAGGAACCATCCAGACATAGTTTTGGATGACTTAACGGTTGAATTAAATAAAAGTAAAGATAATTTAGTAAGAAAAAATAAAATATCTACTATTCTTGGAGTAGAAGGACAGGAAGCATCAATTTTTTTTAAAGCATTTAGAAGAATGTTAAGAAATAATATGAATTTCCAAACAAGAATTCGTAGGCCACCTTCTAATCCGGTAAACTCTTTGTTAAGTTTGGGATATACTTTGATTACTACGGAAATGATGTCAATATTATCTGCCAATGGTTTTGACCCTTATTTAGGATATTTGCATGGAGCAGATTATGGTAGACCTTCATTAGCCTTGGATTTGATTGAAGAATTCCGTTCTCCTGTGATTGATAGACTAACTTTATATTTGATAAATAATCAGATAATAGATGTACAAGATTTCTTAAATATAGAGGAGAAAGGGTATTATCTTAACGAAAATGGTAAGAAAAAATATTTTACAAATTATGAGAAGTATATGAACAACCAAAAGTATGCTTTTAGAAATATATTTCACAGACAGGTAAAATGCTTTACTAATACTATACTTAGAAATGAAGACTATTTGCCCTATAGGATATGTAAGTGAATTTTTTAATAGTAACATATGATATTCCTTCTGATAAAAGAAGAAATAAAATTTGTAATATACTAAAAGACTATGGAACCAGAGTTCAATACAGCGTTTTTGAATGTATTTTGGATGATGTTTTAACAAGTAAAATGATACTAAGGTTGAAAAAACAATGTGAAAACCATACAGATAGCATACGTATTTATTCACTATGCTCTAATTGCCAGAGAAAAATAAAAGTAATTGGTAAAGGAAAAATAAGTGAAAATGAAAAATTTATAATCATATAAAAAATGCAAAGTAATTTTTTATTTTTGATATAATGAAAACTGTAATTTAGAAATTATACAATATATATTGAACAACGCCCAGAATATATTTGCAAAATATTTGTTATTTTATTATAATTTCTAATTGTGATTATAAATAACCTTTATCTGCTTAGAAGGAGGAAATAAATTGGCTAATCCAAAAAGAAAAACATCTAAATCAAGAAAAAATAAAAGAAGGACACACTGGATTGAAAAGGAAATTAAACTGGTGGAATGTTCCAGGTGTCATGAATATAAACTTCCTCATCATGTTTGTCCTTCCTGTGGTTACTATAATGGAGAGAAGATTATTCCAGAAAAGAAAACTAAAGAGGCTAAAGCAACCTAAAGAATAAATATAAAATTCTAAATATTTTTTATATTTTTAAAAAAATGTTCTTATCTTTAAAAGCTTTTTAAATCGGAGAA
>DOTB01000020.1 GCA_003513845.1 Candidatus Atribacteria bacterium
CTATTGATACCACCCGGGATGCTCCCTCTTCCACACAAATTTCCTGGGCCTTCTTGACTATCTCCAACAGTTCTTCTAATTCTCCTTCCATGGTTGTTTCCATAGCTCCTACCTCGTATTTAATGCCACAGGAATCAAGGTAGGCTATTACTTTATCCACCACCTCATAAAGTCTCTCTTCAGGAACATAGGGTAATACCTGTAATCCCAAGGTAATCTTAGCCATATTTACCTCCAAAAAAAATGCCATTACCTCATCCTAGGTAATGGCATTTTTTCATCTATTAACTCTATTAATTTTTAAGGTCTATTAATAACTGTTAACAGTTACTTCCCTCCGCTAGAATTACCTAGGTCAGGTTCAGGGGTCAAAGCAAAATGCTTTTTCTCAGCACATAGCTCCCCCAGCAACTTCTTATCTTTACTAAATTAATATAATAATTGTACAATATTATAACACTTTAATTTTAACATCGCTTCTGAATCAAATTTTACATTAAAAATATCGTTAATGCAATATAATTATTTATATTTCTCAAACTACCTTCTTATCTTTTAACTTACGAATCTCCTCTTGAGACATTTCCAAAACCCCTTCCAGTACTTTTTCAGTATGTTCCCCTAATATAGGAGAAGCATCAATGGTATCATTCGGACATTTGGAGAGTCGAATGGGAGAATTAGCCACCGTAACCTTACCAGCTTTAGGATGGTCCATCTGAATAAGCATATTTCTCATCTTAATATTGGGGTCACGGACAATCTTATCCATGGTACTAACCTCAGCAGCCGGAACCCCTTCTTTAGTTAATAATGCTACCATCTTCTCTGAAAATTGTTGTTTAGTCCAGGAAGTGATAAGTGGTTTTAACTGATCATAATTCTTACTGCGCAGGTCATTAGTCTGATAAAGTGGATCATTAATCAGTTTCTCTTGGTGGATTATTTTACAGAACTTTCCCCAGAGAGAATCATTACCCACTGCAATTACCACCCAACCGTCTTTGGCTTCAAAGAGATCAAAGGGGGCAATTGAGGGATGACGACTACCGATGCGGGTAGGAATCTCTCCAGTTACAGTATAACGAACTACCGCATTTTCTAGGACTGATAGTACTGAATCCATCATACTGATATCAATCTCCTGACCTTCTCCAGTTATATCCCGATAGCGGAGGGCTGCTAGGATAGCTATAGTGGCAAAAGAGCCAGAAAAGATATCTCCAATAGATGATCCTACCCGAGTAGGAGGACCATCTGGATAACCAGTAATAGCCATAATTCCTCCTGACGCCTGAGCAATAATATCATAACCAGGTCTCTGTTGGTCAACACTATAATGACCAAATCCACAGATAGAAGCATAGATAATCTTTGGGTTAATCTTCTTTAAATCATGATAACCCAAGCCTAACTTTTCCATTGTATTAGGTCGAAAATTCTCAGTAACTACATCAGATTTTTTAACCAGTTCTTTAAAAATTTCTTTACCCTCTTCCTGCTTTAAGTCTAAGGTCAAGCTCTTCTTATTACGATTGATGCTCATAAAATAAGCACTCTCACCATGGACGAAAGGACCAAAATAGCGGGAGTCGTCCCCTGAGCCCGGCCTTTCAATTTTAATCACTTCAGCTCCTAAATCTGCCAGTTGCATGGTACAGGTAGGCATAGCTAAAACATGACCTAAGTCTAAAACTCTAATTCCTTCTAAGGGTTTAGTCATTTTCTCCTATATCCTTTCTATTAAAGTAAATTAAGTGAAAAATATTTCTAATTCTTTAATTTTTTCTTTTTTCGGGATACCTTTATCATCCCACCCTCTAATCTGATAATATTCAGATAACATGGAGTCAATATCGGGTAATACACCCGCAGCCAGACCGTCAGTCCGAGCTAAATTTAAGAGGCGTGGGGGAAGTGTGTCATCTTGTCGAGTAATACCTAATTTTACATTATACAAACGTTTCAAGTTATGTAGCCTCTGGCCAATCTGCATTAATTCCGTTTGATTTAGATCCCAACCAGTAACCTTATTGATCCATTCACTGACAATTGTAGGCCCTATTCTTCCACTAAGTAAGAATTTACAGAGACCCAAGGCATTTAGCACATTCATGTAGTCCTGTAATTTAACTACCAGTTCAGTCTTCCCGTCACTACTATGAGGATTTGGTTTATGCAAATCATCATAGCCAAATTCTGGTGCTGGAATACCTGACTCGATCATATAGCTTAGTGATTCTAAATGGCAGGCTCCTCGGTTGGCAGTAGCATAGCTTAAGGCCATACCAGTATAAGCACGTGGATCGTGCATAGGATACTCCAGACCCTTAGTATGAAGGGCATATTCAGAACTTTTACCTCCTAATTGATTAGATAAGCTCTTTACACCTTTTCCTAGAAACTTCCCAAACTTTTCTTTATAAGCTACCTGATGGATTAAGGTAATAAAAGCATCTGAATTCCCCCATTTTAAGTTAATTCCATCTAAATCTGCCTTTTTAATGAGCCCTTCTTCATAGGCTTCAATGGCAAAACCCAGGATTACTCCTAGTGATATGGTATCAATTCCATAACGATTACACAGGTCGTTCATTTTAACGATACTATCTAGATCATCATTTAAAAGGTTTGAACCGAAAGCACTTAAGGTTTCATATTCAGGACCATGCACGATTTCTTCTTTCAAAAACACTTCCTTGCCACAAGCAATGGGACAGAAGTAACAGGCATAATTTTTTCTGAAAATAGTATTTACAATCACCTGCCCGGTAGTCTTGGCTGCACCATCCCAACGGCTTTGGGCAAAATTTTTGATTGGTAGATCCCCAGTATATTCTCTGGCTTCTACTGAACCACCAGTACCAAATTCATGTAAACCTTGGGTATATAGCTTAATTGAAGGAGTTAATTCCTGGACACTTTTCTTTAAACTTTCTGGATCAGTAATAGGAAGCGTTTTCTTTTCAATTTGCACAACAATTGCTTTTAAGTTTTTGGAACCCATAAGAGCACCCATTCCTCCTCTTCCAGCTAGGCGGCAATGTGGAGCATCGATGACAATGGCAGAGATGGGCACAAGATTTTCACCAGCTTGTCCAATAGAAGCAATTTGAACCTGAGGATAAGCCTCTTTGATCTTCTTTGAGGTCTCATAGGTATCTAATCCCCACAGTTTATAAGCATCTTTAAAGATAACTTCTTTAGAATTAATTAACAGATAAATAGGGTGAGAGGATTTCCCTTTAATAATAATGCCTTCATAACCATTCTTTTTTAAGGCTGCGCCCCAATGACCACCTACAGTTGCCTCATTCCAAATGCCGGTCAGGGGAGAACGTCCACAGATAGAGGTTTTGCTAGCAGTAGGAATGGGAAAACCGGTTAGGAGACCTGGGAAAAAGAGAATAGGATTATCAGGATGTAAAGGAGGAATTGCAGGATCGAGATGTTGATAAAGATAACGAACGGCTATACCACTTCCTCCTAGGTATTTTCTCAATTCATTTTCCTTAACTTCGAGTTCATGAAAATCTTGATTGGTAAGATCTATTTCTAATAATCTATTTATCATTATGATAATTCTCCAATAGATAAATTAAAAAGATTTTTCATATATTTTTATAATTTCTTCTTTGGAGGGTTTCCTTGCTGTATTATTAGGACTACCATTTGCTAGTGCATCAGAAGCCATTTTGTCCAGACTTTGCATAAAGTCATTTTTATCTATGCCTAAACCGAAAATATTAGGTATTTCAACATCTACGCATAATTGTTTGATTAGTTTCACACCTTCTTTAGCAGATTCTAGAGGCGATAGGCCAATAGTATTGGCTCCCATCGCTTCTGCTACCATTACAAACCTTTCCGGTATGCCCATAATGGCATATTCCAAACAGGTGGGCAAGAGCACTGCATTTGATATTCCATGTGATACATGAAATAATGCACCAAGGGGACGCGACATCCCATGTACTATAGTAACAGAAGAATTATTAAAAGCTATTCCTGCCTCCAGAGCTGCGAGCATCATCTCACTTCTTGCTTCTTCATCATCACCATTAGCCCACGCCCTTCTTAAATATTTCGTAATTCTTCTGATCGATGACAAATCAAAAATATCAGCTAGAGGTTGGTGACGCCTCGATATATAATCCTCAATAGAATGTGTTAATGCATTAATCCCTGTAGCAGCAGTAATATTTTGGGGTACTGAAAGAGTAAGAGCTGGATCATCAATAGCAATCTGTGGGATTAAATACTCACTCCCAATAAGCATTTTTACATTATTTTTTGTATCAGTTATAATGGTAAACTGCGTCACCTCAGAGCCTGTACCAGCAGTAGTTGGAATCGCTACTATGGGAGGGCCCTCTTGTTTTACTTTTCCAAACCCCATATAATTCTGGACCTCACCTGGGTTACTAGCCATAAGGCTAATGGCTTTTGCTGTATCTATAGGACTGCCTCCACCGAGAGCAACTAAGAAATCACAATGATTTTCGTTAAAAATATGTGTTCCTTTTTCTACATATTGATCTATAGGTTCGGTATCAACTTCATTAAATAAAGAAATTTCAACATGTTGTTTTTTTAAATTATTAACTAATCTATCTACATATCCTATATCAGTCATAATCTTATCTGTAACTATTAATGGTTTATTGTCTATACTAGGTAACTTATCACAGGATGTTTCTAGTGCTCCTATACCATAGTAAATTGTTGCTGGTGTTAAAAATCTATATATAACTGTTTATTTCAAATTTTCCCTTTCTAAAAATAATAATTTTAATTAGTACAAATAATAAACGATAAAAGGTCTAAATCTATTTCTTTCTCTATTTGGTAATATACTTTGCTCGTTTATTGATAGCTACTATATTAATATTAATCCAGGCCTCCACAGTTAATATGCTACTTTCTAGATTTATTAATATAATTTACTTTTAGATTCATAGCCAAGTGAAACCGATATTTTCATTGCCGCTTCTTTAATTAAAGATACAAATTCTGTTATTTTCTCTTCGGTAATGCATTCAGAAGGTCCAGAAATAGTTAGAGAAGCAATAACTTTGCTAGTGAAATCAAAGATAGGAGCACCTATGGTCGTAGCATCTGGGACCCTTTCTCCAATTGCAATTGCATAACCTTTTTTTCGAATTTCTTTTAAATTTTGTAATAGCTTTTCTGGATCAGTAATGGTATTTGAAGTATAAGAAATTAGCTTTTCCTCTTTTATAAATCTCTTTATTTCTTCATCTGGTAAATAAGCTAATATAGCATTACCAGAACCACCAGTATACAAAGGCAATCTTTCGCCCAATTTTATAACTCGTCTTACATCATTGGAACTTTCTACTTTTTCAACACTTATTCTCCCCTACCTGAAATAACATTTAAATAAATACTTTCTTGGGTTTTCTGGACTAGTTCTTTCATAATAGGAAGAGAAAATTCCCGAATTTCTAACTGCTGTTGTACTATACTACCTAATTGAAAACATTTAATTTCCTGACGATATTTTTGACTATCTTGATTTTTAACCACTATGCCTTCACTAGCTAAGGTAACTAAAATGCGATGAACTGTACTTTTATGTAGGTTTAATCTCTTGCTTAATTCAGTACTTCCTAATTCTTTTTCTTGCAATGTAAATGAATTAAGAAGTTTAATAGCTCTTTTTATAGATTCAATATAATAATCTGATTGTTTTTTATTCGAAATCAATCCCTCTTGGATCATTTTGTCTCTCATTGTGAAACAATGTTTATTATTTTATTAATTTTACCATAAAAATAAATTATATCAATAATATTTTGGATAAAAGCTTTTTGCTTTGTAAGACTTTTTTGGCTTTTAGCCACTGGCAAAGCCTTTTCCAAAGGGAATTATAATAGGTCTATATATACTAATAACCTTTTTTTTTATTGATTTATTTATTTTCCTTAATTTACCCTAATAATGGGCATACTTCTCCCTTGGTCCTCTTTTCTTGGCGAATCTCTTCTCAAAAAATTATGCTTAAGGTGGATAATAGGTCTGGCTGCCCTCCCCG
>DOTB01000019.1:0-106133 GCA_003513845.1 Candidatus Atribacteria bacterium
GCTAGTTGTCAACTAACGACTAACTAACGACTAATTCAACATACCCCACAGAAAGTACAGGAATCAAATCGGCAATCAGGAGTAGTTTCTCCTTTTCGAGATTTCTCTTTCTCTCTTAGTAAAAATTCTTTTTTTACCCCACAAGAAATATGATCCCAGGGTAAAACTTCATCATCTCCCCGTTCTCTATTAGCATAAAATTCCATAGAAAGTCCGCTCTCACTAAAGACCTTTTGCCAGGCATTAAAATCAAACTGTTCTCGCCAGGCATCAAACTTACAACCTAAATAATGGGCTCTTTCTAATACTTCACCTAATCTCCTATCTCCGCGAGCAAAGACTGCTTCCAAATAACTTCGATTAATGTCAGGATAACTAAAAGAAATGTTTTTTCTTCTTAATCTATTACTCAAATAACTTAATTTTTGTGATAAAATATCTCTTTTCTCCTGAGCTTCCCATTGAAAAGGAGTATGGGCCTTAGGCACAAAAGCAGACACACTAACATTTATGCCTATTCTCCTGCCGGTCACTTCTCTACCTATGTGCTCAACTTTATTTATCAGCCTAACAATTTCTTCCACATCCTCGTTAGTCTCGGTAGGTAAACCTATCATAAAATAAAGTTTTATCCTTCTCCATCCCCCCTTAAACGCAGCTCTTATAGATGAATACAAGTCTTCTTCTTGAACATTTTTGTTTATTACATCTCTTAGTCGTTGAGTCGCTACCTCAGGAGCAAAAGTAAGACCAGTTTTTCTAACTCTTTGAATCTGTTGAGCTAAATTAACAGAAAAGGCATCTATCCTTAAAGATGGTAGAGAAACACCCACGCCCTTTTCTTTAAAGCGGTCTACCAATTTAGTAATTAATTCCTCTATCTGACTATAGTCGCTTGAGCTTAAAGAGGATAAAGATATCTCTTCATATCCAGTATGAGCAAGAATTTCCTCAGCTAATTTGATTAAATTATCCACTGATTTCTCTCTTACTGGGCGATATATCATCCCCGCCTGGCAGAAACGGCATCCCCTGGTGCATCCTCGAAATATTTCCAATGTTATTCTATCATGAACCACATCTATATTGGGAACAATGGGACAAAGGGGAAAGGATATTTGGTCAAAATTAGAAATTAAACGTTTTTTAACTAAAGAAGGTATACCTTCCTGTTTGGGGGTAATTGATTTGACCTTCCCATCTTCATAATAATTTACCTCATAAAAAGAAGGGATATAAACTCCTTCTAATTGGGCTAATCTCTTTAAGAGTTCACCTCTGTCTTGTTTTTGATTTTTCCATTTTTTGTAAATTTCTATAATTTCCGCAGTAATCTCTTCCCCCTCTCCTATCACAAATAAGTCAATAAAATTAGCTAAGGGTTCCGGATTAAAAGCCCCTGGCCCACCGGCAATAACCAGAGGATCTCCCTCTTTTCTGTCTTTGGACTTTAAAGGAATTTGTCCAAGCTCGATAAGATTCAGGATGTTGGAAAAACATAATTCATGTTGAATGGTAAATCCTACAATATCGAAAAAATTTAAAGGTCGGTAGGTTTCTAAAGAAAAGACGGGAATCTGTCGTTCCCTTAGTAATTTTTCCATATCTACTGCTGGCGAAAAAACCCTTTCAGCGAAAGCATCTTCTCTTTTATTGATGATATCATATAGTATTTTAAACCCTAAATAGCTCATTCCAATTTCATACAAATCAGGAAAAGCCAAGGCCACTTTAATTATAGAGTTATCTTCTTTTTTTATTATTTCATTGAATTCCTTACCCGTATATCTCCCTGGTTTTTCTACCTTATCTAATAATTCATCAAACAATATTTTTTTTATATTCAAATTCTTTACTCCTTAATTTTAATAAGTTTTGTATAAATCTTGTCCTCTTGAAAAGTGAAAATGGGGAAAAGTCAGAGAAATCTATTCATATCTTGTATTTCGTGAAAAATATAGAAGCCAGAACTCAGAATTCAGAATATTACAGCTGTAGTGGCTCGATTCATCGAGCCCGTTAGAAAATTACTCGAATAGCAGGGATCGAATAAAAATAAATTCGACCCCTACATATAATTTATAAATCACAATGACATAAAAAATAATAAACTGAAAACTTGTATTTAATGCTCACGACTATTCACTAACTAACGACTAATATTTACCACCTTACCTTGTGCAATTCTACATTTAATAATATCCCTATAACTACTAAATTAGAAATCATAAAACTTCCCCCATAACTTAAAAAAGGTAGAGGTAATCCTGTCGCAGGCAATATTCCCATTGCCATTCCAATATTTACTACTATATGAAAAAACAGAAAAGATACTGCCCCGGTTGCCAATAAGGTCCCCAATAAATCTCTTGCCTCCAGAGCAATTTTAATTCCTCTCCATAAAACAATAACATAGAGACCTAACAACAATATAGCTCCCACAAAACCTAATTCTTCTCCCACTACCGAAAATATGAAATCGGTATGTTGAGCTGGCAGGAAGTTTAATTGGCTTTGTAAGCCATTAAAAAGTCCCTTACCCAGAAAGCTACCAGAACCAATGGCAATTTTCGACTGAATAATATTGTAGCCACCCCCTAAGGGATCCAAATTAGGATTTAAAAATAGAATCAATCTCCTTTTTTGATATTCTTTTAAACAAAACCATAAAACGGGAACCGAAGATAGGGCAATCAAAAAAACAGTCATTAAATACTTTATCTTGGCTCCAACCACAAACAACATCATTATAAGAATGACTAAATATACCAAAGAAGTCCCTAAATCTGGTTGTTTAAATACTAAGAAAATTAATATACCAGTATAGGCAAAAGGTAATAGAAAATAGAAAAAATTATCCAGTTTTAATTTATTTTTAGATAAAAAATCCGCTAAAAATATTATTAAAGCAATTTTAGCAAACTCAGAAGGCTGAAAATCAAAAGGTCCGATCGACAACCAACGTCTTGCTCCATAAGTTGACCTGCCCGAAATAATTACCATCACTAACAAGATAATAGCCACAAAATAGATAAGTTGAGAATATCTTTCTAACTTATGATAATCAATGAAAATTATTATAATTAAAAATATAAATCCCCATACTATCCATAAAGACTGCCGTTTAACATATAAAAAGGGGTCTGCCGGTATAGAACTAGAACTAATACGAGTAGAACTATACAACACCAAAATACCGTAAAAACAAAGAAATACTACGGCAAGAAGAAGAGTATAGTCTAAATTTTCAGTTAATTTCCCTAATTTTTCTTTCATTTTTTATCCTTATCAATGTAAACAAAGGTGCCTGGCACTTTTGTTTACATTTTTACTTCAAAATATTTTTCTAACATAGCACGGGCGATGGGAGCAGCTATTTCTCCACCCTCTCCCCCATTTTCTACAAAAACTGTAATACACACTTCAGGATTTTCATAAGGAGCAAAACCCGCAAACCAGGCGTGGGTTTCTCCTTGAGGATTCTGAGCTGTTCCGGTTTTACCAGCTATCGACAACTCCTTAGAATTTGCCCGCCAACCCGTTCCTTTTAATATAGTAGCCCGCAATCCTTCTTTAACTATTTGAAAAGTATTGGCTGATATACTTACTTTCCTGCTTATTTCTGGTTTAATTCTCTTAACTACATTACCTTCGGGGGAAATTATTTCTTTTACCAAATGTAACCTATAAATCTCTCCTTCGGTAGTAACTGCACAGATAATACTATGAATTTGCAAAGGAGTTAATAGAAGATACCCTTGACCTATAGAAAGATTAATATCGTCACCTGGAAACCATATCTGTTTAAACTCCCTCTGCTTCCATTCAGTAGAAGGTATTATTCCTAACACCTCTGCCGGTAAATCAATACCAACTTTTTCCTCTAATCCAAATTTATGCATATATTTGCTGAATCTTTCAATACCTAGTTCTTTTCCCATGGTATAAAAATAGATATTGCAGGAATGAGCAATAGCATCTATAATGCTTAAACTACCATGCCCTGATTCCTTCCAGCAAGTAAAAATCTGATCAGCTAACTTAAAAGTACCAGAACAATATACCTTCCTTTTCCTATCAGTAATACCTTCTTCTAAGGCAGCTATAGCAGTAACTATTTTAAATGCTGAACCTGGGGGATAGGCACTCTGGATACTTCGATTAGTTAAAGGATACTCGGGATCTGAGGAAAGTCTCTCCCAATCAGAATAGGAAATTCCACCTGCAAATAAATTAGGATTAAAAGAAGGTCTATTTACTAAAGCCAATATCTCGCCAGTATAAGGATTACTCAGGATTATAGAACCCTTTTTCCCGTAAAGTAAATTTTCCCCATAAATCTGTAAATCTTTATCAATAGTTAAAACTAAATCCTTACCTGGTACAGGTTTTTGAAACAATAAAGTAGCTATTTCTCTGCCCAAGGCATCAACCTCGACTTCTTTCCCTCCTTTTTCTCCCCTTAAAATGTCATCATAATATTTTTCTAACCCAGCTTTGCCAATAATATCTCCTCCCTGGAATTTGGGATTCCCTAATTTTTGCAGTTCTTCTTTGTCTATTTCTCCGACATATCCTAAACAATGTGCAGCTAATTCCTGATAAAGGTAATTCCTTCTAGGTTTAACCTCTAAAATTACTCCTTTTAGTTCTTCTTTCTTCTCTTCAATCTCAATTACTATATCTTTTTTACAATCATCCAAAATCTGTACTGGCTTGAAAGGGTTATCGGTATGCTTTTTTACCTTTTGCACAATTACATCTTCAGATAGACCAATTATTTTACCTAATCTTTTACTTAATTCTTCTAAGTTATCGACTTCCGCCGGGATTATTGAAATTACTACGGCTGGTCGATTGGTCACTAAAATTTCTCCTTGGCGGTCATAAATATGTCCTCGAGGAGCATCTTCAACTAAGGAACGGATACAATTTTCTACTGCCCTTTCTTTAAATTCTCCTCCTTTAATAATTTGTAGATACCACAGATTGATAACTAAAAAAGAAAAACATATTATAATAAATATTAACAACCAATTTATTCGTTGCTTTACATCTTCTGGAACATTAGAAGATTCCTTCATATTTACCCTCTAAACTTATTCTTATTTTCGTAATTTAATTCAATATTATGGTTATTTTACAAAAAGCCAAAAATATTTTTAACACGTTATATAGATAGTACTTTGTAGATAATTTTGTAATAAATTACAACTTTTTGGTTATAATTATGTTGTAGGGGCACAATGAATTGTGCCTTCGCATATTATTGCCTAATTTCTCCTGTGGGCACGATGCATCGTGCCCTACCTTACCATTTGATCTACTTTTTGGGTTTCAATCATATTATCATAATATTATCATAATAACTAAATTGTCATCTCTTACAAAGCTTAAGAAACTGACAAAGTAGAAAACCAATCACTGACACCATTACTATCGTCGCCCCGGACGCCAAATTAAGCTGATAAGATAAGATTAATCCTATCACCCCAAATACCGCACTAACAAATATTGATACAAACATCATCTTTTTTAAATTTGTACTAATCTGTTTACTTATCGCTGCAGGAATAGTTAATAGGGCAATTACTAAAATAATCCCTACCACTCTTACCAGCACTACAATAGTCAGCGCAATCAAACATAAAAGAAGTAAGTATAATTTCATGGTGGGAACTCCTATTACAGTGGCAAATTCATCATCAAAAGAAAGGGCTAAAAATTCTTTATAAAACAGAAATACCACTTTGATTATCACTAAATCCAGGATTAACATTACTACCAAATCAGTAGTTGTTACTGTTAATATACTACCAAAAAGGTAACTGAAAAGGTCAGGGGCATAACCTGGACTCAAACCAATAAAGATTACCCCCAAAGACATACCAAGAGCCCATATTATTCCAATTGCAGTATCCTCTGGTATCTTAGTGCGTTTACTTACTAACCCCATAACCAGAGCAGAGATAATACTAAATGGGATTATCCCCCAAACAGGATTTATTCCCAAAAAATATCCCAAACCTATACCTCCAAAGGAGGCGTGAGCAATCCCCCCACTTATAAAAACAATTTTCTTTACTACAATATAAACTCCAATAATCCCGCAAGCAATACTTGCCAAAATTATCGCTAACAGAGCATTTTTCATAAATTCATATTGTAGTAATTCCATCATATCGAATTTTTCCTCTCTCTTCTCTTCACGAGACCTCATCTGAGTATTAGTTCATTGACTTCTATTACTCAATATACCTCTTCTCAATCCCAAATCCTAAATCCCAAATCCCAAATCCTAAATCCTAAATCCTAAATCCCAAATCCTCGATATACTCAATACTTGATACCAATTAATGCTTTCTGAGTACTCTATGAGGAATACCGTGGGCAATCAGGTCTACTGGACAACGATAAGTTGCCTCTAAATCTTCTAATCTAATCTCTTTAGAATTATGATAAAAAAGTCGGCGATTTAAACAGGCAACCTTATCCATGTAAATCGACACTGCAGTAAGGTCGTGAGTAACTAAAACGATACTCATTTTTTTCTTTAATCTTTCCAATAATTCATAGAATCCAGTCTGTAAAAGAGTATCAATGCTAGCTAAAGGTTCATCAAGCAACAATACTTTTGGGTCAGTCACCAGGGCCCGAGCAATAAAAACTCTTTGCTGTTGTCCACCCGAAAGCCTCCCTATCTGTTTATTCTTAAATTCTAACATCCCAACAAGATCAAGTACCTCCTGTGCCTTCTGTTTATCTATTTGGTTATAGGATTTAAAATATTTACTCTTACCCCATCTTCCTATTAAAACAACTTCCTCAACGCTTATGGGAAATTCTCTATCAAAAAGGGGGTATTGAGGAACATAGCCGATATATTCCCTATTCTCTTCTGGTTTTCTTCCAAAAACCTTTACTTCCCCTTTACTGGGTAAAATCAAACCCAATATTACTTTAAGTAAAGTAGTCTTACCGCCACCATTAGGTCCTATTATACCCAAAAACTCTTGCTCATAAATGGAAAGATTAATATCCTCTAAAACATTAATATCATCATAACTTACCCAAATATTTTTTAAACTAATAATTTCTTGTTTTTTTTTATTGGGAATTTTATCAACTTTACATTCAGATTTAGTATTATGGTTAGAATTTATCATTATTCATTACCACCCAACACTGTAGTTAAGTTTTGGAGATTTTTAATATAATCCCGAGCTAAAGGGTCAGCAGTTATAATCTGAGCTCCTATCTCCTGAGCAATCACTTCAGCACTTTTAATATTAAATTGAGGGGAACACAAAATAATAGATATGTGGCTAGCTCTTGCCTGCTCTATTATACTGACTAAAAAAGTAGCACTTGGTTCCTTCCCTTCTTCTTCAATAGCCACCTGGACAAGGTCATATTCTTTAGCAAAATAAGTCCAGGAAGGATGGTAAGATAAAAATCTTTTGTTATTCATCTTACTAAGTTTAATTTTAATTTCTTTGTCCAGTTCATCTAATCTTGAATTAAACTCTCTTGCATTTTCCTTAAAATACTCTTGACTAAGCGGGTCAATTTGTATTAATGCCTGACAAATATTTTGCACTATTTTTTTAGCATTTTTGGGAGATAACCAGATATGGGGGTCATGATTTATTATTTCAATACCTTGGGAAGAATCACAAATCAACATATCTCTATTTACTTTCCTAATCTTATCCATCCAGGCCAATTCAAAATCGATTCCTGATCCTACCTTAACATACAATTGAGCCTGGCTAATCTCTTTTAACTGTAACGGTGTTGGTTCATAAGTGTGTGGACTAGCCCCGGGAGGTACCATAACCCCAACTTCTACTCTTTCTTTTCCCACCTTTTCAACAAAATTAGCAAAAGGTAAAATGGTAACTATTACTCCAATTTTATCTTTGGGTAATAACTCTTCAACTTCCGCCCCCACGTTCATAACTCCTGTGAGGAGCATAAAAATTAACGCTATAATCATGATAACAAATAACTCAAGATTGTCAGAGGAGTAAACTCCCCTGAAATCCCTATGTCTTTTATTATTTTTTTCGCTTTTATAGAATAGTTTTACTGACAATCTTGTGAGAATCCATTCCTTATTTAAAAATATTTGTTATGAATATATCTGATCTTTTATTTTATCATCTTTTTTTATTATTTTTGGATGTAAAATTTTGTGCCAGGCATAAAATTTTAATTCTATTCACCTTTATTTTAATATCTTTACTACTATAAGAAAAACAAAGGGTGACAATAGACAGTTAATTAATGCCTCGGGGAGAGCTATTTGTTTCAAACTCCAGGCTAAACCATATTCTATCCCGAAAGCACGGAGCACAAAAAATATTAATATACTCTGACCAATCGAAGCTACAAAGGTTATTATAGGAACAAGAAATAAGATATGTTCAGGGAATATTTTATTTCTCAAAATTCCACAGGTAAAACCGACAATGGTTTTGACTAAAGCATTCACGCCTAACAAGCCAGAAGAAAAAATATCTTGTAAAAGACCGGCCGCAAATCCTGAAACACATCCCTCTTCTGCCCCCTGAAGTAACGAAAATATTATTACAACTAATAGTATTAAATCAGGTTTTAACCCTTGAATGGTAAATAAATTAATAAGGGTTAGTTGAATTAATAAAGTAACCGCAACTATGGCAATTTTCAGGTATATTTTCATTAATCTTCTCCTGAAACTTACAAGAATGTCAGGGGAGTGAACTCCCCTAAAACCCCTCTATCTCCTTTTTACTTCATTTCAATTTTATATAAAACTTTTCCTGACAATCTTGTTAGAATATATTGTTTTTTTAAATAGTATCCCTATAAGAGCATCGGGGAATTTTTAAAATTCCGATGCTCTTAAATAGCAATTTCCCAAAAAGTTCTATGGGCACGATGCATCGTGCCCCTATTTTACTATTTTGTGCATTTTTTAAGTTACAATTAATAAATTAAATAAAAACAGCTATTGAATAAAGAGCGGGGCTGCCTTAAGCAAGTTTAGAGGCAATAAAAAATAACAAATGACATAGAGGTTTCAGAGGAGTTTGTCCCCCTGAGAATCTTGATGTTGCTATATATTCTAATATATTTTTAATTATTTTTTAAAGTAATAATTATTTTTCCTACAATTACCAACCAGATAAAGTAAAAAAGGGCTAAAACCCGAAAAATCCTCTTGGGTTGTTTTATCAACCTGTAAACCCATTCCATTCCGTGTCTTTGCATCCACAATGGTGCACGTGGTATCCTCCCCGACAGGACATCAAAACTCCCGCCTACCCCCATACATACTGATACATTTAATTTTTCTAAGTTATTAGCAATCCATTTTTCTTGTTTGGGTACACCCATCCCTACTAATAAAATATCTGGACGCTTCTCATTAATCTCTCTAATAATCTCCGCCTCTTCTTTGTTTGTAGCAATATTTTCTTTAACTCTTGAATCAAAATAACCATGATGACTTCCTACAATCTTTAAGCCGGGGTAACATCTGGTTAGATTTAGAGCTGCTTCTTTTGCTATTCCAGGATAAGACCCCAGTAAATATAAAGAATACCCTTTCTGTACGGCTAATTGACATACTTTGTTTATTATATCAATTCCAGTAACGCGTTCTATTAAAGGCTGTCTTAAGGTTAAGGCAGCCCATAAAATACCCGCTCCATCAGGTGTAACTAAATCAGCAGATTTTAAAATTTCATAATATTCTGAATCTTTCCTGGCTCGTAGTATGGCTAAAGTATCTGGTGTAACTATTAGATAAGGATGAGTTCTTTGGGAAGAAATAAACTCCTCAATCTTGTTAATAACACTTTGATTATCTATCCGGTCGATACCTATCTGAAAAAGTTTGACTCGATTAGCAGAAGAATCCTCTCCAATAATAATTTCCCCTGACTGAACCTGCTTTTTTATTAACTCAAAGACTAAACTGCCCCCTGCTAATAATGCCATTAAGAGATAGATGTTCTGATATACTGAAATAATCAAAGCAGAAAGACTCAAATAAAGGGATGAAGAAATAATGATGATATTGGCTCCTTGAGGAGAAAAGCCATAAGATTGCAACTTCTGACGTAATCTACTCTCTGGAAAAGAGGAATGATCACCTATATTTTCTGAACGTGCATAAGCTGCAACAATAGAATAAGAAGAGTCAATAATAGGAACTCCCAATATCAAAAGAGGTATAAATAGGGTCAAAGCAGCTGTGCTTTTTGATACACCCACAATAGCGATAATAGCTAATACAAAACCAAAAGACATATAATAAGAAGATAATTTTTCCTTGGGTATATATTTGATAAAAAGGAAAGATACAGCAGCCAGGATAAGAGATAAAATTTCTGCTAAAATTAATCCCTGCCTTTGGAGGAAAGAAACAACTAAAAAGGTCAGAGAAGCAATAAAGACAATATATGGGGTAATATCTCCAAATTCATCTACTTGACCGATAGAATTGGTGATACTCACTATCCAGATTAAGGTCAAAGGTATGGAAAAAAAGTTAAGATAAAGATATTCGCCAGTTGAGGAGGGATCTCGTAGAAATTCTATTTTAACTCCAGAATATATTACAATTAGAGAAATTAAAATCTGGAAGATAAGTTTATTTCCTGTAGAAAGCCTTTGTCTTTTATCAGCTCTTCCCAGGAAAATCATCAGTATGCTGGCTATCGCAATACCTATAATCTTATATATTATTCCCGTTTCAAACATATATCTACCCCTGCTCCCCATCAATGCTCTTATTATTTTATTATATCTTAATTATATTTTTATTACCATCAATCTTTAATATTAGGATTTTTCTTTTCATCTCTTCTTAAACCAATCAACTGTCTTTTTCAATCCTTCAGATAAAACGACCTCTGGTTGCCATCCCCAAATCTGCTTAATTAATTGACAGTCCAGAATATTCTTTCTTAAATCCCCAGGGCGGGGAGGTCCGTAATTTGCTTGATGAGGAAATTTTATAATCTCTTTTAAAAGATGAAAAAGTTCATTTACTGAAGTGCCTATTCCCGTCCCTAAATTAAAAACATTATTTTCCAACTCAATTTCTTTTGCACTTTTTGTTTTTTGGATTGTTTTATACAATTTTAACATATTTTTAACCGCGAGTAAATTAGCCTGAGCTACATCTCCCACATAAACATAATCTCTGATATATTCTCCATCACCATTTATGGTAGGAATCTCCCCTTTTAACATCTTCTCAATAAATATGGCTATAACCCCTGCTTCCCCATAAGGATCCTGCCGAGGTCCATATACATTTCCATATCTCAAAGATATATAATTAAGATTATAATTTTTCTGATAAAAATTAAGATAATATTCAATTGTCACTTTGCTAATTCCGTAAGGAGACAATGGTTGGAAGGGATAAGTTTCACTTACTGGTAAATACTCTGGTTCTCCATAAATAGTCCCTCCACTGGAGGCGAAAACTATTCCTTTTGTTTGATAATTTACACAACATTGTAATAAATTTAAGGAACCCAGGATATTAGTCCGAGCATCAAACAAGGGATCTCTTACCGACAAAGAAACACTTATTTGTGCTGCTTGATGGCTAACATAATCAGGCCTTTCCCGGTGAAAAACTTCCCTCAATTTTTCTTCATCAGTAATACTCAATTTATAAAACTGGGTCTGTTTATTTATATTTTCTTCTCGCCCTGAAGATAGGTCATCAACTACCACTACTTTAAAATTATTTTTGATAAGCAAATCCACAATATGAGAACCAATAAATCCCGCTCCCCCAGTAACTAATACAGTCATTTTCATACATTTTCCTCCCTATGTAAACAAAGGTGCCAGGCACCTTTGTTTACATTTTTTACTAAAGAGCTAGAATAAGAGCAATTATGCTGCAGAGGGCAGTTACTCCCCATAGAATTAAAACAACATTCTTATGAGATATCCCGCGACTCAAAAGACGATGATGGAGATGTTTTTTATCAGCCTGAAAAATAGGTTGATGACTTCTATATCGCCTGTATATAGCAAATAAAGTATCAAAAATAGGTAAAGCTAAAACAATTAAAGGAATGAAAACAAAAAATGCATTTTCACTTTTTAAAACCCATAAGGCTCCAAGGGAAGCTAATATAAAACCGGAAAAAGTACTTCCCGAATCACCTAAAAATATCTTTGCTGGATAAAAATTAAATCTTAAAAAAGCTAACATACTTCCCGCCAGGGCAATAGATATAAGATTTAAAGTTTCGAAATTTTGCTTTAACCCTAAAACAAAAAAAGTGATTAAAGTGATAATTGAAACTCCACAAGCCAGTCCATCTAAACCATCTATTAGATTAATAGAATTAGTAACTCCCACTATCCATAAGATTAAGATAGGATAAAGAAGATAGCCTAATAAATCAAAGCTTTTTAACTGGTTATTTATAAAGATATTTATTAAATCAATATTGGAGATAATCACCATCAATGCCGGTACCATTTGAATAATGAATTTATGTTTAGGTGAGAGATCGACAATATCATCTACTATCCCTAATAGTAAAATAATTACCCCCGCAGCTAATAAAATTTTAATCTGCCCTTCTATCTGTACAATAAACAGCAAACTTAGTAAAAATCCAAAAAAAATAATTACTCCCCCTAAATTAGGAATAGCTGCCTCGTGTATTTTACGGTGATTAGGCAAATCTACCATATTCTGTTTTTTCCCTACTTGAGCTAAATAAGGGGTTAAGATATAGGAAACCGCAAAGGCAATAACACCTACTTCTATGTATTTCAAAAAACAATCTCCTATCTTTTCTTAGTAGTTAAGGTAAACTAAAATTTTGTGTTGTGACTGGATTGGTATAAAATGTTATCCTACCTTATCTTATCTTATCTTATCTTAATCGAGCTAATTCTTTCTTTAAATTTTCAATACAAGCTACCGGGGAAGGGTCAACCTGATTTAATACAGCTAAATAATAACTTACCAGGTCACCCAAATAGATCAGGGAAAACATGCGGGCTAACTTCCCCTTACCACTCGAGTGGCAAATTATAAATTCTGCAACTTTATTTCCAATAATCTTTTGAGTAATTTCGCGTCTCTGATTTATCCGCAATGACCCTTCTTTGTCTTCCAGATAAATAATTTTAACCAGTCGATTTATATTGTTTTCGATTTCATAACCAACTATTTCATTGTGATTTAATTCAGAAAATATATTCCAAAAACAGGGCCATTTACTATTTTCATTTATTTGAGTCTTCCATCGCATAGCAACTGCTTCAAGTAATCCCTCAGAACCATAGACCAATGGAAGATTCTGGTATAATTTCAGGGCTATCTTTTTAGCTAAATTATTCTTAAGTGGAGACTCACTACTATATGCCCTGCAAAGTCCCTGTAAAATATCAAAAGCTTCCTCAATCTCCTGGTTTCTCTCTTTTATAAGACCCATCCTCTCTAAAACCTTTAACATCGGAAAGAACAAATAAGGGATGGCAGCTCGAGGTTGAATCCCTGCTGGTACTTTAATAAAAGGAAAAGTCTTTTCTTTAGATAGCTCAGCAAATTTACCTCCCGAAGTTAGGGCGATGACTTTGGCCTTAGCTTTCAAAGACTTTTTCAAGGCAGAAATAGTCTCTTCGGTATTACCAGAATAACTTACCGCAAAGACTAATGAATTTTCCCCCACAAATTTTGGCACATCATAGCCTCGGATGACTAAGAGGGGTATGGAAAGTTCATCAGCTAAATAATGAGATAACAAATTGCCACCGATAGCTGAACCTCCCATTCCAAGTACGACGATATTTTTAAGTCTATCAGGAGAAACAGATAATAAATCAGGAGTAAGGGGAAACTCTTCGCCTAACTGCAAAGAATCTTTCATCTTTTCAGTAAAATCTTCTAATAGGCCGATCATATTATCTTGGTCTAATCCGGATAAATCCCCATCTAATATTTTCTCTGCCTGGTTAATATCTATTCTGTTTTCTTTTAGTTCATTCATAATCCCTTCCACCCCTTTTTAAATCTATTTTTACATTCTATAACATACCACACAACTATTTTTCAAGCAAGTATACAAATGTAAACAAAGGTGCCTGGCACTTTTGTTTACATTACATTAGGGTGCTGTAGACAACCAAGGGTCAAAATCAATGTCCCCATCTGACTGACTCCAATAAGCCCAATCTCCCGAACTTGAATTGTTGCCTGGATATTTTGGTCCCGCAGCATCTCCCCACCAGTTATTCTCTGCTTTTATAGTATGAGGAGCTTCATTACTAACACCATGAATACTATTCCCGGTAATACTATTCTCTCCTACACTTCCTCTCTCTCCTCCCCCTAAATCCGGGTTTACTAAAGCACCCCAGGTTGAATTATAATCAATTAATACTCCATAACTATTATTACTAATAGTATTATAAGAAATAATTGGTGTAGCACTCTCCCGACAATAGATACCAGTATTTGAATTATTACAAATATCATTGTTATTAATCTCTGGTGAAGAATCGCCCCAGGTTCTTATTCCATATTGATTGGAAAGAATAGAATTATTTCTAATTATTCCTGAACCGCCCCTACCAATATCTATTCCGCTATAACCATTATTCTCAATATCATTATCTTCAATTATGGGAACAGAATTGGTATAACTTATTCCATAATCATAGTTATTTCTTACTAAGTTGTTGTTTATAATTATAAAGGAACATCCATTAAAATATATACCAACATTTGCTTTATTTTCTCCATCAATAGTAAATCCAGATATGGTAACATTATTAGCCTCAATAGTGATTAAATTTCCAATTATACCCCCACCCATGATAAATGCATTGTCTCGACCCGCACCCCAAAGATTAATCTCTTTATTTATCACTAATTGCTCATTATAAGTTCCTGCACTGACTATAACTGATTTTCCAGAATTAACTGCTTCTATCCCCTCCCTGATAGTATTAAAGGGGTTAATCTTAGTACCATCTTCAACTCCGCTTGTATTTCCAGCATCTACATACACATTTAAATCATATTCAATTTCTGCAATTAAGGGAACGCTTTCATTTCCAACAAAATCACAAGAAGTAATGGATATAGTATTAACACCTTCTGAAAGATTATATGAATAGGACCACTCAGTAGAAGAATTAAGAGGAATCACTTCTGTGCCATTAATCCAAAGAGAAGAATCTGCTTCTTTGGTACCTGAGAGAATCTGGGGAGATATATTGGTCGGGGTAATTACCTCATTTAATGTAGGTTTCTTGGGAGGAGTTATATCTTTTACAGTTATTTTCCATTGAAAACTATCTGTAAATTCTCCATCACTTACTAAAACTTTTATTACTTTTGTCCCATATTCTCCATACTCAGAAGAATATTTCCAGATACTCTGTGCGCTATTTTCATTTGTTGAAGAACTGGAAACAAGTTTTCCTTCTAAAAACCATTGAAATCCAAGAGCTGTGTTTATGTCAACATCATAAGCTTGAATTTCGAATTTGATTGAATCTCCTTCATTAATCTCAATGTTGAGATTACTCGGAAGATAAGAAATGATTTGAGGAGGGTCATTGATATTAATGACTTCGATTTTAAAACTCTGCTGGATGTTATGTTTGCCATCAGTAATTTCTATAATCACTTGATGCACTCCTATCTGATTATTGTTCGGTATCCAGGTTACTAAACCATTTTCACTATCAATGCCCATTCCTTCTGGATTGAGAGCTAAAAAATAGGTAAGTCTATCTCCCTCCGGATCTTTTGCCTCAATCTGATATGAATAAAGATGATTTTCTTTGACAGTACTAATAGGGTCAGAAATTATAACCGGTGCCTGGTTTAAAAACGGAATAATTTTTTCTAAATTTAAGCAACCCCCAATCGATAATGCTATAACAATTAATCCAATTAACAATACAAAAAACTTTTTCACCTTTTAATACATCCCTTTTTCTAAATATATCTAATTTATTTTGATATTTTTTCTTTTAATTCTTTAAGTTCTTCAAGGAATTAAGTATTTTATATTCTTATTTGATATGATTCGAATCATAAAAAGTTGTAACACTATCTTATTATAAAGCACCCACCTCATCTTTCTTTTTTTCTTTTACTTATACATTTATTTTTTCATTAATTTACTTATTTCTGTTCCAAGATATTTTTCTAATCTACCTTCCAAAAGATTCTTTTCGCATTATCATGATAAATCATTCTTAAAGTAACATCATCAAGATTAAGGCCTTTGTATACTGTTTCTGGATCAATATTTTCTCGAGCTTTTTTACTCATCATCTTATAAATTGAATCTGGCAAAGTAAATTCTTCTTTTTCTAACATATCAAAATAACTTAATACTATTTCATCAATATAACTCCTACTTTTAGCCCGATATGAGGTAATAACTATATCTGTCCCAAAGAGAATTCGATCCTTATATTTTCTCATAAATTTTTTAAATGCTTCAGCATTCTGGGAAATTCTTTTAAATCCTGCTACTTGAAAATCAGGATGACCAAAACTTATATCTGTATAGAGATTAGGATAAGAATCAAGAAGTCTACTCAATCGAAAAAGATTGCTTGAGGTCAAGATAAAATGGGGGGCAATAATCGTCAAATTTGGAAAATTCTGTAAAATATTTTCAAATTGTGGGAGAAAACGTCCACTGTTTACATGATAAAGGATAGGTATCCCTCTTTCTTCACAATAACTATATACCTCCATCATTCCAGGATCATCCAAGGGGAGCCTAAAAAAATTATCGTAAAAAAAACCGTGTCCATTATAAAGTTTCAAACCCTTGGCACCATCAACAATAAACTTCTTTAACTTCTCCAGTTTATTTTCATCGAGAGGGTTGATAGTGCATAAAGCAATAAACTTATCTGGATATTGCTTACTTATATTTATGATCTCTTCATTATTTTTATCATATTCAGTAAATCCATATTTAGGATTTAGATAAAAAGTATACTTAGAAGTCCCCAGTATAATCAATTTTTCTATCTGGCAATCTTCCATCACCTTAAGGAGGATTGGTAAATTACGAGAGGATTGAACATGTTCGTGGGCATTTATAATTTTAAAATTCGCCCTTCTTTCTGTGAGGGCTGGATTAATTTCAGCAATTAGAGATGAAGGCTGGTTATCTATCCATAAAGGTAGATAACCTATTTGCCTGAAATACCATAAAAACATCGTTACCAACAATATAATTATTATGACATAAAACCATAAATCGCTTTTTTTCCCTCTTCTTGCTATTTCTTTTGTACTGGCTTTTTTTTGGACCATTCCCTCTAACTTGCCCCTTGAATTAATAACTAAAATAAATTATACCTTACTTTCCTCCAAACTCCAAAAAATTTTTATCAATAAATGTAAACAAAGGTGCCAGGCACCTTTGTTTACATTTGTGACAAATTTGGTGCTGTGATCTCCTATAAAAATCTTGAATTATTATAAATAAAATAGTATACTTTATTCATTATGGTGCGAATAAACAGAAAAGAAATTGAATATAAAAATGCTTTCTACCATATAATAGCAAAAGGGGTCGAAGGGATAAACATTTTTATTGACGATATAGATAAAAATAAATTTTTACAACTTCTACAAAAAATGGTTAACTCTTACCATATTCATCTCTTCTTTTATGTGCTAATGGATACTCATTTTCACCTCCTGCTTAAAACAGAAGAAACAAATCTTTCTGAAGCGATGCAGTTTTTAAATTCTTCTTATGCCCACTGGTTTAATTTAAGACATATTAGAAAAGGTCATTTATTCCAAGACCGTTATAAAAGCTATCTTATCCTAAATCCTCTTTACATGTATAGTGTGGCTTCTTATATTAGCCTAAATCCTGTAGAGGCTGGATTGGTAGATTCTCCTGAAAATTACCCCTGGTGCAGTTTTCAATACTTCATCTCAGCTTCAGGCAAAACTGCTCCCCCCTGGCTAAAGGTTAAAGAATTCTTAAAACTTTGCCAAACTAACGCAGATAATTTTGTTAATTTTGTAAAGGATAATAATCCTAAAAATCATACAGAAAAAGTCCTCCAAAATTTTAATAAGACAACCTCAAATTATAGATTGAATACTAACACCCAAGCTTATCTTCCTAAAAATATAGAAAATATATTGGTTAAAGTTAAAGAGCGAGTTGGGGATATAGACACTAATAAACGTTTAAAACATTTACTTGTTTACCTATTAATAAAAGAGGGTTATAGAATAAACGATATAGCAACTTCTTTGAACCTTACCCGACAGAGTATTTTGGGAATAAATAGAAAAATCCAAAAAAATTTAATAAATGACCACTTTTGTCAGCTTTTACTAAATCGAATCAAGATGAGCCTATTTACATAAAAAAGAAAATGTAAAAAAAGGTGCCAGGCACCTTTTTTTACATTTATGACAAATTTAGTGCCTGGCACCTTTGTTTACATTGGAGAAAAGATGAAAAATAAAGTAGTATTTTCTTTTTATATTGCTATAATCCTGAGTTTATTAATATGCCTGCCATTAGCTATAAAAGTAGAAGCGGTTCGTTATGACCCCAATTTACAATGGCAGGTTTTAGAAAGCCCCCATTTCTCAGTTTATTTTTTTACATCACAAGACAATGAAGACTACAAATATCATAACAAACTATTATCTCAGGAAATAGCTGATATTGCTGAAGAGGTTTACACCCAAATCAATACCCAAATTGGTTTTCCAAAACATCACCATATGCAAAAGATAGCCATAATTATGGAAGATTTTTCTGATTATGCTCTGGGCTTTGCTTCCTCTTTCCCCCATCGAGTAATTCGCCTTTCCCTAACCGCTCCAACGGCTAAATCCTTTGATATGAAATTTAAAAGCTGGCTCAAAATGGTAATTGCTCACGAATACACTCACCTAGCTCATTTTGAAATGACTTGTGGTCTTACTACTGCCCTGCGTGCCCTTTTCGGCCAGATAATTACCCCTAATGGTCTTCAACCAACCTGGTCAATTGAGGGGTTAGCGGTTTATAATGAAACTAAATTTACTACTGAAGGCGGAGGAAGAGGCATAGATCCTCGCTACGAAATGTATCTTCGTATGGCTGCTTTAGATGACCAATTTAATACTTTAGACCAGATAAATGGTTATTACCTCACTTCCTGGCCCGGGAGCACAGCTCCCTATATCTATGGCCAATCTATTATTCACTTTATTGCCCAAAGATACGGAGAAGATAAAGTAATTGCTTTAAGTGAAGTATTTTGCAAATATCCTTATTTAGGTTTTAACTATGCTTTTAAAAGGACATTGGGTTTGGATCTTGATGAATTGTACCAAAATTGGAAAGAATATTTAAAAGAAAAATATCAAACCCAGGCTCAAAAAATTAGTTCTCAAAAAAATCTTACTAAATCACAACAATTAACCAATTATCACTATTGGGTCGATTACCCGAGTTGGATCTCTACCTCCACCGACTCTGAAGATAAAATAGCTATCAGGGTTTCAACACCCCACTCCTACCCTTTTATTCAAATTATTGACCCTTCAGCATCTATGGCTCCTTTAACTTATTCTGCTATTAAAAACCAATCTTTAGTTAAAAGAACCTATGGTAGGGATTCTTCTTTTAGTATCTCTCCTGATGGTTCTAAAATTATTTATTCCAAATTAACTGATTATAATCAATTTTATCAATTTTACGACCTTTATTTATATGATTTAAAAACAGATAAAGAAGTACGCCTTTCTGAAGGGTTACGCGTTCGAGATCCTGACTGGTCAACTGCTCTTGACTCAAAAAATCCCCAAATTGTAGCAGTAATCAATAATTCCGGAACCAACAATCTAATTCTGATTAATCTACCTTCACCCCTCTCAATTATCTCTGTTAAAACTCAATCAACTTACAGCCTAATTACCCAAGAAGATATTATCTACCTCACCAATTTTGATGATGGAACTCAAATATATCAACCCTCCTGGTCTCCTGGTAGTGATATGATTGCTTTTTCTGCCTGGCGTCAGGGTTATCAGGATATATATATCCTAAATCTTAACTCTACCGACATTGTGAATTCTACTCTCCAACCTATCTTTCACGATAAAGCTACCGACTTTAGCCCCTGCTGGTCTTCTGACAGCAAATATCTCTTTTTCTCTTCTGACCGCACCGGCATCTATAATATCTTTGCCTTTTCTTTGCTCGATAAAAAACTATACCAAGTGACTAATGTGTTAAGTGGGGCTTTTCAACCCGCCCCTTCTCCTGATGGAAAAAAATTAGCTTACATCGAATACCATGCCACAGGATACGAACTACATCTTATGGAATTAGATTCCAATAAGTGGACACAGATAGAATATGTCAAACCCTCCACCACCATTGCAGAATTACAATCTTCTCATCAACAGACAGACCAACTAAAAAATCAAAATCTAACCAATACTTCAAAAAGCAACTACCCTATCCATCCCTATTATCCCTTTGCCTCCTTTTGGCCACCAACCTACTGGATTCCTGCTGCTCAAATAACTGAAAATGATTTAGGCATTGGTTTTTCGACTGAGCTAGAAGATGTATTAGGATTTTATTCTCTACCTATAACGATTACTTACGGAGCATTAAACAATAATCTAAATTACAATTTTGACTATTATAATTACCGCCATTACCCCATCATTAATCTTTTTCTACAAGGAAGAACTGATTTAAATTCTTCTGTTTCAACTTCCACTTCCTGGTGGAAAGAAGGAAAAGCCGGTATAAATATCTATTTCCCTTTTCAGGGGCAAACTACTTCCTCAAGTTCCTTAACAAATTCCCGTTCTTATCGACAAATATTTTCTCTTGGTTATCAATACGAAAGAAAATATTTAACCGAAGCTGATAATAAAACTTCCTCAGATACTACTACCACTACTAATATCAATACCAATGCCAATACTACCCAAGAAAACATCGCCAGTCTTAGATTGAGTTATTCTTATTCTGATACCGAAAAATACGGATTCTCTATCAGCCCCGAACAAGGTCAAGCTTTTTCCCTAAACTACGAGCATGCAGATAAAATCCTTGGCAGCAGTTATACCTTTGATAAATTCGTCTTTGATGGAAGGAAATTCATCCAACTTCCTTTTCTTCATCAGATCTTATCCCTTCGCCTAATTGCTGGTCATAGTAGTACAGGTATACCAGATGAGGAAAAATTTAAATTGGGGGGACATTATTCAGCCAACAATCTCGCTAATACAGAAGTTGACATCTTCTCTCTACGTGGATTCAAATCATCTTTTCTAAAAGGAAACAATCTTCTTTCGACCAGTTTAGAATACCGCTTCCCTATTGCCAACATCGAACATAGTATTAAACTTGGCCCTCTCTCCCTCTTTTTAGAAAGACTTTCTGGTGCTCTCTTTATTGACATCGGAAATGCCTGGGAAAGCAGAGAAAATACAAATAAAAATATAAACTCAAATTCTAATAATCCTGAGGAAATCATTTCTCCCTGGTATGATTTTAAGACTGGAATTGGAGCAGAATTAAAGGCAGATTTTAATTGGAAATACGAGTCTTCCTTTACCTTAAGATTGGGTGCCGCCAAAGCCCTAAACGAACCTAAAGGATATGATATTTACTTTACTTTAGGCACTTCCTTCTAGAAATGTAAACAAAGGTGCCAGGCACTAAATTTGTCATAAATGTAAACAAAGGTGCCAGGCACCTTTGTTTACATCTACATTAAGCCTACTTTACTATGGTCTCCTAAAGTGAATCTGTATACTCGAGGTAGGTCTTTAGAATGATAAATGTATACACCTTTACCTATCAGACATCTATGCATTCTCCCTCTTATGTTTTCTAACTTAGTTTCTTCTAATACAACACTACATTCAATTTCACTCTTTACTATTTCTACTCTATCGGAAAGAGAACTAAAAGGACCTATATAGGAATCAACTATCCTAGCCCCCTGACCTATTATTACTGGACCTAATATCTTAGAATTTATAATTTCTGTCCCTTTTTCTATCCTGACTCTTCCTAAAATCTCTGAAGCTTCATCAACTTTTGCTTCGCTTATATCTCGCTCAATATCTTCCAAGACCAAGCGATTGGCCTCTAAAATATCTTCTGGTTTTCCGGTATCTTTCCACCAACCCTTAATTACTTCCGCTCCTACCTTATAACCCTTATCAATCATCCATTGAATGGCATCAGTAATCTCTAATTCTCCTCGAGCAGAAGGTTTTATGTTCTCAATGGCTCGATGAATATTTTTATCAAAAAAATAGACTCCAATCAAAGCCAAATTACTGGGTGGTTCTTTCGGTTTTTCTACAACCTGTATAACTCTCCCTCTCTCCACTTCAGCAACGCCAAACTGCTTCGGATTATCTACTTCAGTAAGCAGAACAAAGGCATTATAATTTCCCTGATTAAATTTATGGGCGTAACTTTCTACCCCATTTTTCAGGAGATTATCCCCTAAATACATTAAAAATTCATCTTCTCCCAAAAAATTACGAGCCACCGATACAGCATGAGCCAATCCCAAAGCCTCTTTCTGTTCAATATAAGAAATATTTACTCCCCATCTACTACCTTCTCTAATTTCATCCTTTATATCCTCACCGGTCTCCCCGATGATTATACCTATATCTTTTATCCCACAATTCTTAATTGCCTCTATTCCATAAAAAAGAACTGGTTTGTTACCAATAGGAATCAAATGTTTAGCACTCGTATGGGTAAGTGGTCTAAGACGAGTCCCTTTCCCTGCACATAGAATAATAGATTTCAATTTTCTACCTCCCTATCTTCCATAATTTTAAACCAAAATTTTAAACCAATCATAAAAACTCAAAACTCACTTTATCCTCTTATCTTCTTATCTTCTTATCTTCCATTTTTAACCAAATCAACTAATTATCTTCCTTATATTCCTCCCTAAAATTTTAGTGGCCCCTAAAAATATTTTAGGCCGTTTAAACGCCTTTCTAAACACTACAGAATGGTTTTCAAAGTTTGCTGCCTGCTCAATTAAATCCTCATTCTCTTTAAATAAACTAAATATATTTTTTGTCTCCTGTTTATTCAATTTTTCATAAACCTTCCGCGCCCACAGCCCGAATCTTATCTCTCTTCCAAATTTTCTCTTCCATCTCCGGTCATACTCTGGTAAATCATTTTCCTTAATACACTCCACTAAAATCTCTGCAGCCTTTAGACCATAATAAATTCCTCCACCAGTCAAAGGTTTTATATGGCACGCTGCATCTCCTACTACCGCAATATTTTTATCGCTGGTCTTGGTGATCATCCCCAATGGAATAATTCCCGCTAATTTATCAATAATCTCACCTTTAATCTTTGTTTCTGCCAAAAAATGATTCAATTTAATTCTGCCATTTTTAGAAATAATTCCTACCCGAATAATCTTCTCACTCTCTGGAATAGTCCAGATAAAAAAGGGTATACCTTCACTCATACATACCTGAGCAAATTTCTCTGGTACAAAATTTTCTTCCACCCTTATTCTATACTGCCAACCATTATAATATTTTATACCATCTTTAATACCGTCTTTTAAGTCATCTTCCTTATTTTCTTTCAACATTCCCAGTTCACTCATCATAAACTTTCTTACTCTGGATTTTGCCCCGTCTGCCCCAATTACTATATCTGCAAAAATATCACCACTACTGGTCTTAAGCCAGTAACCTTTTCCTCTTTTCTCTATCTCTAATAATCTCCTCCCGCACTCTACGTTCAACCCTTTACTTAGCTCTTTGTCAAACTTTTCCCGATCAATTACATAAGCTACTCCCTCTCTCTCAATCCGGAAATTATCCTCTTTATAAAAGAAAAAAGCCCCGTTAATTTGATTTATAACCGAACTTTTCGAAATCCCAATCAAAGTATCCTCAAAGACCTGTCTGCCTACAATACCAGCACACTTTACTGGCCTACCTACTTCCTTATGCTCTTCGATTACTCTGACTTTAATACCATATTTCTTCAACAATTGAGCAGTATAACACCCTATCGGCCCCGCACCCACAATAACTATTTCCATATAAAAAACTCCTATTTCAAATGTAAACAAAAGTGCCTGGCACCTTTTTTTACATTTTTATGGCAGTAGCGATTTTTGCCCCTACTCGAGCATTGTTTTTTACCAGCTCGATATTGGCTGCCAGGCACTTGCCTTCACTCAATTCATTTATTCTGCTCAGTAAGTATGGGGTAAGTTTTTTACCTTTTATCCCCTTCTTAGCCGCCTCTAAAATAGTTCTATTTACAATTCTGTTAACATAGGTCCGCGAAAGAGCATATTCTTCCGGTATAGGATTGGCTATTACTATTGCACTTTTTAGACCCAAATCCCACTTTGTTTTAATTATCCTGGCTGCCTCTATCTCATCCTCTACAGTATAATCTACCTTTAATCCGCTTTCTCTACAATAAAAAGCGGGAAATTCATCAGTCCTAAAACCAATTATAGGTACTCCCATCGTTTCCAAATATTCTAAAGTTAAAGACAGATCGAGAATCGACTTTGCCCCAGCACATACCACCACAACTGGTGTCCTGGCCAACTCCTGTAAATCAGCTGATACATCAAAGGTTTTCTCTGCCCCTCGATGTGCTCCACCAATACCACCTGTGACAAAAACCTCTATCCCAGCCAGATGAGCAGCCACCATAGTCGCCGCTACTGTGGTAGCAGCAGTAAGTTTTTTGGCTAAAACTATAGATAAATCACGACGACTCGCCTTTATTACCTCCCCAGAAGTAGCCAATAGCTCAAACTCTTCCTCACTCAAACCAATTTTAATCTTCCCTCCCATTACCGCAATTGTTGCTGGTACCACTCCATATCCCCGGATAATATTCTCTACTTCCCGAGCAACCTTTAAATTCTCAGGATAAGGCATACCATGGGCGATAATGGTGGACTCTAACGCCACTACCGGTCTATTATTTTCTAAAGCCTCTCTTACATCATCTTTGAAATCGAGAAATCTTCCTGCAGCTCCGCTTCCACACATAACTGATTTATACCAACCTTCCTTCTTCTTCTCCTTCTTCCTCTTCCTCTCCCTCTTTCTCTTCTTCTATCCTGCTTCTTAGCAATCCTTCCCTCAAATCTCTCCTTACCGCCTCTCTGCTTGAAATAGTGAGTGCTGCTGCCCCCAAGCCAAATTTTGCTGCCATCTCCAGAGGGTATCCTTTATAAATTCCGTAGATTAAACCAGCCACCAGGGCATCTCCTGCCCCAGTTACATCTACTATCTCACCCCTATAGGGAACCATAAACTTATTCCAATCCTCTTTCCTTCCTTCTCCGTACCCACTACCACCACCACTACCACTAGAAGAGACATATATTCCTCTTTCTCCCAAAGTAACAATCACATTCTTTACTCCCTTATTTCTTAGCTCTTCTATAGCCTCCAACATATCCTTATCATCATCGATTCCTATCCCGGAAATTGATTCCAACTCATTACTGCTGGGAGTCATATAATCAATATTCCAGCTTCTTTCACTTTCTCTTCCACTTTCACTTCCACTTCCGCTTCTACTTCCACTTTCCTCAAATAATATATTTCTTAACTTCTTGACCTTTTCCACCGAAACTGGCTCAATCAAAAGCGGTACCTTAACCTTATTGCACAGATCTACCATATATTCAATACTCTCTTCTGGTATATTAGTGTCCATAACCACTATCTTACTCTCTTTAATCAAATAGGCCTTCGACCTCAGATACTCCACCGTAATCTCCTCCAATATCTGCATATCTGAGACCGCTAATTCCATTTCACCCTTCTCATCCAATATAGCCAGATATATTCCAGTAGGATATTTTCCCGAGATTATCATCTGATCCATCTTAACCCCAGCCTTCTCGGTCTCCTCCAAAATCCTGATCCCTTCTCCATCATCTCCCACCGCACTCAACAGGGTAACTGGTACATTAAGTAATGCTAGATTATGGGCGATATTTCTCCCTACTCCTCCTGAGCTAACATTTATCTTCCCGGGATTAGAAGTATATCTTTTCAGCTCACCACTCGGCCTACCCCTTAAATCAATATTTGTCCCCCCTATTACCACTACACCATCGAATCTTCCCCAGTTATTATTCAATTGGGGAGAACTTAAATATTTTTCTCTGGTTCTAGTTAACACCATCTTACCAACCTTTCCTAAAAAAATCTAATTCCCAAATGCATATAATATTTTTTCCATTATACCACAAAACTCTTCTTTTCAACCAAAATTAACACAAATAGAGGTAAAAAAGGGGACAGGCTACTTTTTTATTACAAAAAGTAGCCTGTCCCCTTTTTCCCTCACCATTAATTACTGGTAAGCACTTTGGCGATTATCAGCAGATATCATAAACACTATTTTATTATGGCTATCAATCTCATAGAAAAATCTATAGCTACTTATCCTGTAGCGCCAGGTATCTGGTTTGTAGTTTATGAGTTTCTTGATATTTTTACCAAAATAAGGATTTTGTTTTAGTTGAGGGTAAACATAGTTGATAAGTTTTGTTTTTATCTTTTCCTGCTGCCCGCCAAAATCTTGCTCAAGATCCTTTAGGAATTGATTGGTTTCAAATATTTTAAACTTATTCAATAAATTTGCCTTTCATTTCTTTAGATTCACGATGCCCGATTTTCAATCTTTCTATCAAGTTCTTATCTGCTTTAATCTGAGCCATCTCAATAGGGTCTGCATAATAAGATTCCTCTATATCTTTTATCACCCTGGAAGTGATAAAATTAGAAATGGGACGATGCTCAATCTTAGCGGCAGCTGCTATCCTCTCGTATTCTTCTTCTGAGAGACGTAAGGTTACTACCTTTGCCATTTAAATCCTCCTTATTTATATATTTCATTTTATTCTAATATATTCTAATATATTCTTTATCATTTGTCAAACATAGAATAATACAGAAATAATATTTACTTCTCGACCCAAATCTATACTTAATTCATAAGAGACCTCGGTAATTAATCTAAAGAGAGATTCCTCACTTCTAATTTGACAAAAAAGCAAAGGAAAATCCATTTTCATTCTTTATCAATCTTTTTATCTTCTTCTTTTTTAGTTATAATTACGAATGTAAACAAAAGTGCCTGGCACCTTTGTTTACAAGTTCTGATTCATCAAGCCTGTTTAAAAAGGGGACAGACTTCCTTTGTCTTCACACATTTAATGCCTAACAAAAAAGTAGCCTGTCCCCTTTTCTTTACTCTCCCTTTTTTAATTAAGGCTGAAAGGACAAAACCTCTAATTCGGAATGAGTCTGGCGAGCAGAATTAACAATATTTTCCAATTTTTTGGCTGTCTTAGAATCAATCCATTCTTCACCGCATTGACTACAAATCATAGCCGGTACTTTTTTTACCACAACTACACCAAAATTTAAATCAACACTATAAATGGTATAACCTTGCTTTTTTTCTCCACCACATAATGGACACTTTTCCACCTTATTATCTCCTTCTCTTCTTAAAATCAGATTCAAATTTATCTAAATTAGGCTTATAAGCGGTAATTATATAAGCCTTCTGATTTTGTTCATCTAAACTTACCACAACATGAAATGGCTTTCCTTTTACAACTTTAAATATTAGACAACTAGAAAATGGTCTATCCTCTGGATAATCTTCTATTACCTCACCTTTTAAAATTACTTCTAAAACAACATTCTGTGAAATATTACGTTCTGCCAAACGAACCAAAGTATGTTTTCTCCATTCAAAATTATTTTTCCGAATTGTTTCTCTTAATTTATTTATATTCACTGTGTCTTCCGTTCATACTTAAAAGCTTTTTTATTGGTAAATATATTATATCATAAATCTAAAATATAGATAATAAATAATTATCTGAACGTCGTTGTAAGCACATTTATCGTGGGACAGGCGTCTCTCCTGTCTATTCAACTGTAGGGGGTTGATTCATCAAGCCCGTTTAAAAAGGGGACAGACTTCCTTTGTCATCACACATTTAATGGTCAACAAAAAGTAGCCTGTCCCCTTTTTGCTTTATAGTTTCAAAATTATTTCCGAAAAATCTACTAAATCTTGCAAATGATTCTCTATTATCGCTTGAATTATTTTAAGATTTAATTTCTGGTAATTATGTATTGCAATATTTCTAAAACCAACCATTGCCTTTAGCCTCTCTGACATTTCTGGACCAATAATCTTATTATTGTGCAAAATTTCAAATGTTTCTCTACTTGTCTGGGGAATTCCTAAATTTCTCTCTGCTATCAAATGCATACCCAGATCGATTACTGCTTCACATGCCCTTTGAATATTTAAAATGATAGAATCTTGCTTTGTATAATTTTCTAAATTCTTAGGATTATTTTCATATTCTTCATTTACCCTGTTAACACACTTTCTTATAATTTCTGTTTTATTCAAAACTATATCATCAATCATATTTTAACACCTCTTAAATTCCTCGATTTGATCTTATTAATTATTTCCATCCTTTCTTCATTCAAAAAGGCATATTCTCTCATTGCTCTCATCTGAAAATACATCTTTTGCAGATTATCTGAATTATAGATAAGCTTTCCAGTCTTTATAATCTGAATCTGGAAAACGGTAGAAGCTTTTTTTAGGTCTACCAAATCAACTTCTCTTTTTAGAACATCAGCCAATTTTTGGGAAAGGATAAATAATTTGTATTCATCTATTTGTCTGTCAGCTAAAATAGCAATATCTATATCACTATCTTTTCTCACTTTATCTTTTGAAATGGAACCAAAAATATATATTAAAGAAGGAGCCAGGGTATCTGATAAAATATTTTTTATAATCTCAATCTTTCTATTATCAATCATAAATATCACCAATCCTAAGAACTGTAAAATCTTCTTTCTATTCAATTATAACACAGGTAAATCTGATTTTTGCTTTTTTGCCAATTTTTTCTTTATCTTTAATTTATAAGCACACACTAAAATAAAAAAAGAAAATCAAAAATTAAGTTGAATCACCGATAATGTAGGGGCACGATGCATCGTGCCCACCCACATAATTGCTAAATGACATTGCGAGCTCTGATTTATTAGGGCACAGCAATCTCAACTGTAGAGGCTAGATTCATTAAGCCCGCAGGTTAGCGGGACGGATAAATCCGCCCTCTACTTAAAATGGGACAGACTTACTTTGTCTTCACACATTTAATGCCTAACAAAAAAGTAGCCTGTCCCCTTTTTTACAAAAAAACCATCTAAAATCACAAAAAATATTCAAAATAATTAAAAAATTTTTTTAATAGCTTACGATTAGGATTGAAAATAAAGGCTTACAATAATTTTTTTTATCGACTGAAATTAGACTAAAATTTTAACAAAATTAGACTGAAATTAGACTACAAATCAGGGTCTTTTATGTTCTAATAAAAAGGGTTAGCCAAAATAGTCGTTAGTCGTTAGTAGGGCAGGCTCACCTGTCTAGGTAACTGTAGGGCTACGATGTATCTGCCCACATAATTGCTCAATGTCATTGCGAGCGACTATAGGGAGCGTGGCAATTTCAAATGTAGGGGTTCGATTCATCGAACCCGTTTCGGGGCAGATAAATTAGACCCCTACTTTAAATGTCATTGCGAGCCCTGATTTATCAGGGCGTGGCAATCTCATAAGTGTAGGGACACAATGCATCGTGCCCAGGAAAAACAAATGACGATAAAGCAGGGAGGGCACAATTCATTGTGCCCCTACAATAATCTCATCTCAAGCTAACCAAAACTTCTAACAGAAAGGGAAGATATATGGAAAAAGAAAGACTAAATCACGCTCATAAATTAAGCCAAAAAGGAAGAGATGGTTACCTTATCGTCCCCAACTACTTCTTAAAAAGATGGGTGAAGGTATTAGGGATAGGGCCTGCTCTCCTCTATCTGGAACTACTTACCTATTGTCATAAAGAAAAAGACCTCATCTGGCCTACCTTGTCTACCTTAAGTAATAATTTAGGCATATCCAAAAATAGTCTCATCAGTTATCAAAAGATTCTTCTTAAATATAGACTGATTAAAAAGATAGAAAGAAGAAAATCTGCTAAGGGGAATTACCTTTCTAATCTCTACAAGATTACTCCCCTGGAAGGTGCAAAATTTGCATCTGGGGTAGTGCAAAATTTGGGTAGAAGTAGTTCAAATATTGCACCAGGGGTAGTGCAAAATTTGCACCCTAACAATAACCATATAGAACATTATCCATACAACAACCAGCAAGCTGCTGTTGCTGATTTTAAAAAAAGAAAAGGAGAAGAAAAGATGAAAACCCTAAGAGAACAACTACAGGATTTAGATTTTAAAGAAAGCTTTATCGAGAAATTACTGAAAGATTTTGACCTTAAGAAGATTGAGGAGAAATTAGATCTGTTATTGGTAAGGAGGAATATCCAGAACCCTACCGGCTGGCTCTATGCTGCCTTAAAGAATGATTATCAGGACCCCCAATCCTCTCTGTCATTCCCGCCATCCCCTTTGTCATTCCCACCATCCCCTTTGTCATTCCCGCGAAAGCGGGAATCCATTAAATCTCCCCACCAGGAGTCTATAGATCTCAGAGAAAATCCCCCCGAACCAGCCTCTCTCCAGGAAGCCCTAAAGGCCATCAGGCTCATCCGGAAGAATCTCTCTTCCCTATCCCCGGGAGGGAGAGGACCAGGGTGAGGATAGAAGGTAGGAGTTTGATTCATCGAACCCGGTAATCGTAGAACAGGCGTCTCGCCTGTCTGGGTAAATGTAGGGACACGATGTATCGTGCCCCCATAACAGCAATAGTGTCATTGCGAGCCCTGATTTATCAGGGCGTGGCAATCTCAACTGTAGGGGCTTGATTCATCAAGCCCCCCAGAAAGGAGAAGATTAGATGTCTGAACTAAAAGAACTAATTTTACAGGCCAAACAAAAAGACTTAAAGGCAATGGAGGAATTATTCCTAAAATTTAGACCCTTACTAAAATCCCAAGCCAAAAGGTATACCAGGGCGGGATTAGAATATGAGGAGGTCTTCCAGCAGGCCTCCTTACTCTTTATCCTGGCGGTCTATGACTATCAGGTAAAGGAAGATATCCCCTTTGCGGGTTATATTAAAAAGAGAATCAATTGGGGGCTGTGGATGTACTATCGGAAATATCTTAAACAAAGAATAGAGATCTCCTCTGGCCTAAAACCAGAAGAACTTCCCCAGTAGGACAAGCATCTTGCCTGTCCAGGCAAATGTAGGGGTACGATGTATCGTGCCCCCATAATGGCAATAATGTCATTGCAAGCGACTATAGAGAGCGTGGCAATCTCAACCGTAGGGGCTTGATAAATCAAACCCTTAGAAAGGAGAAGATTATTGGATAGATTAGAATATATCTTGATAAAAATAGATCTGAAAGAAGCTTATAAACGACTAACCGAAAGAGAAAAGAAAATTATCACTCTTTATTATCTGGAAGGATACAAAGATGAAGAGATAGCCAGATTATATGGAATCAATCGTCAAAATGTAAATCGTCAACGTAAACGAGGAATATCAAAATTAAAAATATTTTAATTTTTTTAAAATAACTGTAGCGAAATCACCCCTTTTTTGCATCTATATAAATAGAGGGAGTTTTTAGTCAAGCTAAAAACAGTAACCAGTAATGAGTAATAAGTAAAAGCCATGCCTCGCAATGACATTTTGAGATCGATATATTGAATTAAAGGAGGGAATATATGGACCCAAAAACAATATAGATCTAAATAATAAATATTTTTTTCTTAACTAATTAACCAATTCCCATTTTAACAAAAAAGGAAAGTAAATCATCCCCTTGACAATAAATGCAATTGTGATATTATGTAATAAATGGATGTATTAATTAGATGGAGGGATAAGTATGGCTACTAAAGAGAAGGTAACTATTTCTTTACCAAAAGAAGTAGTTGATGCTTTAAGAGAAGAAATACCCAATAGAAATAGAAGCAAATTTATTGCTGAAACAATAAAAAAACAACTCCGAAAGCTAAAAGAACAAGCCCTAATAAAAGCATATAAAGAGGCCTACACGGAAATAGAAAAAGAAAATCAAAAATTTAATGGAGTCACAGGTGATGGCATATCCTAAAAAAGGAGAAATATATCTAGTTAATTTTGACCCCACTATTGGACACGAAGTAAAGAAGAAAAGACCCGCTGTAATTATATCTAATAATATTCACAATCAGTTTTCACCCTTAGTTACAGTTGCTCCCTTATCTTCTAATATAAATAAAGTATACCCATTCGAAGTTTATATTCCTAAGGGATCAGCGGGTTTAAACGAAAATTCCAAAATAATGATTATACAACTTAGAAGCATAGATAAGAAAAGACTATTAAATAAAATAGGAAATATTGAAAGCAAAGAAATTTTAAACAAAATAAACAAAATGATCAGTGAACATTTTGATCTATAATTAGTTAAATGGGAATCTCCGCACTTTTCCCCCTCTTCCCTTTTTCTCCTCTCTTCTAATTCATCTAAAGACTTAACTAATTATATATAAACCAATATCGCAATAACTCCAAAAACCGCTTCTATACCCATCAGCACCAGTACCAGATTACTCTCACTAATCCCGCCACACACCTTCATTACTAATTGTGCCAATCCCACAGGTCCCCCCTCTGGGCAATATAATTTCCCATCTCTATAAACCCCAAAACTATAGGGAAACCGATTTTTCGCCTTAATTAAAAAATCCACCACATAAGGTATAATAATAATAGCTCCAGCTGTTTCATAATTACCAACAATCACTGCACTGGCAATAACTGCTCCAATAATTAAAATCCCTACATCCCCTATTAATATCTTAGCCTGATACCAATTATAATATAAAGCTGCCACCAATGCTCCCAAAATTGTCATTAAAATTATTAAAGAAGCAGTCTGCCCCATTTAAATAACTATTAGGTCATATGACCCCAGGTCTATGCTAATATAATAACATATAGACCAAGGAGGTATTAGTTATATGACCAATAGCATTATTAATAATTTAGTTAAGTCACCAGAGGGCTGCTTTAAACAAAATGTCATAGATGGATATGGACTATCAAAAGTTGAAGCCGATGTCCTCTGGGACTACGTGAATAATTTTGTAAAAGAACATTATCTTGCCTGTAGATTTGACAAACAGATTATATTCTATGCTGTTTCAACAGATGAACCAGCGGGAAAGCCGATTAAAGACTGTAGACTTATTCCCGTAAAGCTTACTCTCTATCGTCATACAGACCGGAAAATCAAGGCGAAGCTAGGAAAGGCTTGCTTGTCTATAATGTCATTGCGAGCTACTAGAGGGAGCGTGGCAATCTCATTTTATGCAATCCCTACATATTGGCCCATTAGTAAATTGATGAATTGGAGGATTAATATATGGACCCAAAAACATTATTAGACTTAATCGCCAACCAGGGCTTCCCTATTGCCTTATCGATACTCTTAATCTTTCGTATCGACAGATTTATGCAGGAGATAGTGACTGCCCAGAAGGAAGGCTATCGGCAAGTCCTGGAAAACACCAAAGAGATACACAATACTATCACTACCTTAAATCAGCAGAATCGGGAATATTATTCCCTACGTTTTGCAGAAGTTCAGAAAGAATTATCCGGAATGAAAATAGAATTAGGTAAAATTGAATAAAGATTAAAAATGTAAACAAAGGTGCCTGGCACTTTTGTTTACATTTTTAGCATATCTCGATTGGGATGATAATTTGGAACCATCTCTTGGAGCTTTCTCACTATCCCCTCCGCATCCATCTCTTGTGCTAGCACTTCCAGCTCCTTAATATCTTTCTCTAATTTTTCTCCATCAACCTCTTCAACTTTAGCAATAAAAATCTTTTCATGCCCACTATATCCCAGTACCCTACTTCTCTCCTCTTCAGTCATTATCTCTTCAAACATCTTCTCTCCCGGTCTTAATCCCACAATCTTTATCTCTATATCTTCCTCAGGCTCAAAACCAGACAGACGAATTAGTTCCCGCGCCAAATCCAACACCTTTATCGGCTCTCCCATATCCAACACAAATACTTCTCCACCTTTCCCCAGCGCACCAGCCTGAATCACTAATTGACTTGCCTCAGGTAAAGTCATAAAATATCTCTTTACTTCTCTATCGGTAACTGTAACCGGTCCACCCTGAGCAATCTGCTGTTTAAATATAGGAACTACGCTGCCGTTACTTTCCAACACATTTCCAAAGCGAACCGCTACAAATTTAGTATTGTTTTTCCTGCTTCCTAAATTCTTTACCAGCATCTCAGCCACCCTCTTACTCGCCCCCATTACACTAGTAGGATTGATAGCTTTATCTGTAGAAATCATTACCACCCTTTCTACTCCATACTCATCTGCCAGCTCAGCTACATTCTTAGTCCCGACAATATTATTCGACACTGCTTCATCAGGATGGTATTCCATCATGGGAACGTGTTTATGGGCTGCTGCGTGAAAAACCACTTCTGGCTTATACTTCTTAAATATTCTATCCATCTTATCTCTGTTCCGGATATCTACTACCACTGGTATAATTTCTATCTTTACTCTACTTCCCACATCATCTCCCGCTCCCCTTCCTACTCCCATCCATCTTCTTTCCAGTTCAAGATTTATATGGAAAAGACCATTCTCACTATGGTCCAACAAAATCAAACTCTTCGGCCCAAATCTACAAATCTGCCTTGCTAGCTCTCCCCCAATGGAACCTCCTCCTCCAGTCACCATCACCCTTTTGTCTCTTAAATATCCAGAAATCTCCTCTAAATTTAACTTCACCTGCTCTCTCCCTAATAAATCTTCAATCCTTATCTCCCTAATTCGAGAAACGCTGACTTTGCCATCTACCAATTCATATAATCCAGGCAAGATTTGTATCTTTACTTTTTTGCTCTTTATATTATCAAGAATTCTCCTAATCTGTTTGCCCGTTGCAGTGGGAATAGCAATAATAACTGAATCAATCTGTTCTTTTTCTAAAATATCATTTATCTCTTCAACATTCCCTAATACCTTTACATTATGAATTCTCTTCCCAATCTTCTCTTTATCATCATCTATAAAGCCCACTAACCTGCCCAAATCTGGTCTCCTGATTATCTCTCGGGATATAACCTCTCCAGCATCTCCTGCTCCTACAACCAATATTCGCTCCTGTCCCCTATTTAAAGCACCCTTCCTCTCACAATATATCCTCCAGACTAATCTGCTTCCTCCTATCAGGGCTAAACTGAAAAACCAGGTCAAAGCCACAACAGTGCGTGGGAAGGTAATACCCCTCACCCAATTCAAACACAATACTGTTCCAAATATTCCCCCTGTAACAACTTCCGTTATCCGAAAAAGATCGCCAATACTCAAGTATCTCCATATTCTTCTATATAATTTAAAAATTACAGCAAATAAAAGAAAAAACCCGATAAAATAAACAATTAATCCTCGATAAACATAGAAATAAGTTTCCCAACCTTCCCCAAATCTTAATATCAAAGAAAAAATTAAAGAAACATTTATAAAAACTATATCTAAAACAACCCAAAAAAAACGCTTAAAAAATCTCTTCATAAATTCCCTTCCACACTTAAATTGTCATTGCGAGACAATAACCAAAAACTCTACTACATACTTACTATATTCGACATAATATTTAATATTCCTTCTTTTCTTTCTCACTAAATACTAACGACTAACTATTAAATATACAGACATCGTGAACTCTTCTTAGAGTCTTTAAATATACAGACATAGCGAACTTCTAATGATAATAAATATACAGACATAGCGAACTCTAGAGATCGAACCTTGATAAATCAATAGAGCTTTTTGGTAAAGGATAAGGATATTCTGCTACTAACTTAGAATCATGGTATATAAACAATTTCTCTTTGGCAGTATCAATAGTAGCCCAGACATATTCATACTCTACTTCACCTGGCATAACGTACTTTTCCCCAAAGATATCTAAAATACGATCACTACGGATGAAACGGATAAGGTGTACATATCCCGGACAGATAGTAAGTTTATTAGGAAGCCTAAAAGAAGCAGGTAATAGCTTGATATCTCCGGAACACTTTTGGTTGGGAGTAAGACCTCCTAGGGTACTATAATGATGATTCTGATTAAGATATTTTTCGAAATTTTTAGCTTCCCGGTAAAGATGAGTAAAGTCTTTAAAATATTGTGCCCGAAAGAACATCTTATCAAAGACATTCTGAAAGTTTTCGATAATCCCATTCCTCCAAGGTTCGGAAAGGGGAATAAAGAGAGGTTGTATGCCTAAATAAAGACAGAGACGAATAACCAGTCCAAAAGAGTGGGGGTACTGATTACTCCCCCGCATAGGTAGTTGGTTATCCATCTGTTCATAGAGGGGTATACCTAAGGTCTTCCAGGAAGATAACAGACCTTTACTAACCGCTATCCTGTTCTGTCTACGCTCAGGGTTGGTACTATTCCTACGGTCAAAGGCATCAATAATGTTTACCGAATAGAATCTTCCATCTTCTTTTAGATATCGAGGACCAACTACATCTACTTGATGTAGGTAATTACTATGAGTAATCACTGGAGAAGGATAGTTGACCCCCTTAGGGGAATATTTTTCCTTTTTATGCACTAAGTTGTTTCTTTTTAGAATTTTATTAATAGTCACTATAGGAGGAGGATTGATTCCCTTTTCCCAAAGAGCATAACTAATAGCCAGTGCTCCGGTCTGTGCATATAACTTTTTTTCTAAACTCTTTCTGGTTTCAATTACCATTTGTTCCATAATTTTATCTATCCTTTTAGGACTTTGATGGGGTTTACGAGAGTGGCTTTTAGCCCAATCTTTCCCATCTAATTTGTAACGCCTTAACCATTTAAAGAACCAGGTTTTACCTTTACCAAGGCTCTGGTAGATCTCCTTAGGAGATTCACCATTTTCGTATCTTTTTATAGCTTTTTCTCTTAATTCTTTACTGTTCATAACTGACCTCCTTTTTTAAGGTCAGTATAGAACACTTAGTTATTGAGTTCACGATGTGTGTAAACTTTTTTTCATTAAGGTTCACGATGTGTGTATACTTTTGGGTTCGCGATGTCTATATACTTGTCAACTAACGACTAAATACTATTCTTAAGCTTCTCCACTATATAATCTATCTGCTCTTCCTTCAAATTATTAAAAAACGGCAAGGCAATTGTCCTTCTTGTCACATCCTCAGTAATCGGAAAATCCCCTTCCTTATAACCAAACATCTTCCTATAAAATGGCTGTAAATGAATCGGGGTAAAATAAGGTTTGCATTCTATACCACTTTCTTTTAAAAATCTAATAACCCTCTCTCTATCTATTCCCTTCTTCAACCTAATTACATAAACAAACCAACTCATCCTACTTACATAGGGCGCAATAAAAGGAACCTGCACTTCCTCAATTTCCGCCAACTTTTCCCCATATATCCCCGCAACCTTTGCTCTCTTCTCCAAAATCTCCTCAATTCTTTCCATCTGGGAACACCCTAAAGCAGCACTCATCTCATCCATCCGATAATTAAAGCCCAATCTTTCATGGTCCAGCCACTCTCCACTCTCTCCCCTGCCCTGATTCCGCATACTCCTCGCCAGCCCCACCAGCTCTTCATTATCAGTAACCACCATTCCTCCCTCGCCAGTAGTAATCTGCTTATTAGGATAAAAGGCAAAGACTCCAGCATCCCCAAAAGTACCACATTTTCTACCTTTATATTCCGAACCTAAAGATTCTGCTGAATCTTCAATTAATAGTAAATTATATTTCTTGGCAATCTCTACAAACCGATCCCAATCTGCTGGCTGCCCAAAAGCATCAACCACTAATAAAGCCTTTACTCGCCTTAGCTCTTCCCCACTTAAACTCTCCAGTTTTTCCTCAACTTTATCGGCATCCAAGTTCAAAGTATCTTCCTCGATATCCACAAATAAAGGTTCAGCCTTTTCAAATAAAATACAATTACTTGAAGAGATAAAAGAAAAAGGAGTAGTTATCACTTTATCGCCCTCTTTTATTCCCATACCTCTAATTATTAAATGAAGTGCACTGGTTCCGCTATTTACCGCCACCGCATATTTTACCCCGGCATATTCACTCATCCTCTTCTCAAATTCCACCACTTTAGGCCCGATACTTAAAAATCTGGTCTTCATAACTCCTACAACAGCCTCAATATCTTTCTCTACAATATCCGGACTGGATAATGGTACTTTCATAATATTCAACTCCTTAATCCTCTTAATTTTAAATTTAACAGAACTATTTTAGTGCTTTTAATACATTTACAATCTCATGCAATTCTTTTATTTCGTAATCTGCCTCATATTTTTTATTTAACCTTACATTACTATATTCCCCATTTTGATTTATAACTCTTACCGTAAGAATTCCTACTTTTTTAGCTCCAATAAAATCTTTATAAGGATTGTCTCCAATATATACAGCTTCCTTTGGCAATAAACCATTCAGTTCTCGTAAGGCAAGTTTGTACCCATAAACATTAGGTTTCCAATATTCTTTCCCGTATTCATCTGTATAGATAATAGAATCAAACAACTCTTCCAATTTTAAAGCTTGAACCTTTTTCTTTTGAACTTTGAAGTAACCATCAGTTATAATACCCAAAGAATAAATTCTTCTTAATTTTATAAGTAAAGACCTTGTATTCTTATCTAATTCTATCTCAGGTTTATGCTCACGATATATCTTCACCATTGATTGAATAATATCTTCCTCGTAAGCAACCTTTACTTTCTCTAAAGCAATATTGAAAATATTCCCTCTTAAACCACTATTAAAAATATCAACTAATATTTTATAAAAATCTTTCTTGTTAATTTTAAACTTATCTTCAATAAATTCTGCTACTTTAATAAATCCACTCTTTACAAATTGTTTCTCATCGTAAAGAGTATCATCTAAATCAAATAAAAGAGCTCTAATCAACAATTTCTTCTATCCTCTATTTAAATCTAAATTACTTTCTTTTATGAATACTGCATCTTCCCATCTCAACATAATTAAATTCTCTTCAAATTCCCCCAACCTCGGTATTACCTTCTCCCCCAAAACCATTCGAATTAATAATTCAGGATAATTAGCTCCCGCAGCAAAAGATAAAGGATAACCACCGCCAATTCTTGGGTTTATTTCGGTAAATTTTACAGCATTCCCTTTCACAAAACACTGTATGGTTATGGGGCCAATGGCTCCTAATTTTTCTGTAATATTTTTTGCATATTCAATTATTTTTTCATCCCTAACCGTTCGACCCTTATTTATTTCTCCTGCCCTTACTTCAATCCTTTCTCTGGGGACTACATTTATTACCTGCCCCTCTAAATCTGCTAACACATCCAGAGTAAATTCTTTTCCTTCTGCATATTCCTGAATTACTGGGTTATCGATATAATTTATAAAAAAATCTAATTCCTTTCTATTATTTATTTTATAAGTATTTATACTTGCAGAACCACTACATGGTTTAATAAATAATGGGTAATTTAATTTTTCCATCTTATCAAATTGCCCTAATAAGAAAGTTTCAACTGTTGGTATATTATTTTCTTTAAAAAACTGGAAAGTTTTTAATTTATCACCGCAAATCTCTATCACTTTAGTATCTGATATAGCAATTCTAATTCCATTTTTTTCAAATTTTCCCCTGTTTTGTGATAATATTAAAAGTTCTGTATCAATAGTTGGAATAATTAATTTTATATTTTCTTCTTTACAAATATTCAATAAAACATTAATATAATTTGGATCTGAAATTCTTGGTACAATATAATGTTTATCAGATAAATACAATGCAGTTGCTAAAGGACTGGCATCAACAGAAATTACCTTCCCGTTACATCTTTCCATTCCTTTAATAGTATCTTTAAAACACTTTACTAATGCACCACGTCTACCGGCACTGGATATTAGTATATTAATTTCTCTTCCCTTCATTTTTTTGCTCCCTGATTATCCGAATAATCCCAATTAATACCATCTTTCCCATAAATCCCCTCTCTTTTAAAAATAATTACCCAGATAGTTTTAAATAATATCTTTAAATCTAACCAAATTGACCAATGGTCAATATACCAGATATCTAATTTTATTCGCTCCGGCCAGGACAAAATATTTCTCCCATTCACTAAAGCCCAACCGGTAATCCCCGGCCTAACTTCGAATCTACGCCTTTCCCTTTCAGAATATTTTTTTACTTGATGAGGTAATGCAGGCCTCGGCCCCACCAAACTCATCTCGCCTTTGAATACATTAATTAACTGAGGTAATTCATCTATCCCCCATCTTAAATGTTTCCCTACCCGAGTTATCCTGTCATCATCTTTTGCTATCTCGTATCCTAATCCCAATTTTTCTGCATTATCAACCATCGTCCGCAGCTTATACGCTCTAAATATTTTTCCACCCTCTCCAACTCTCTCCTGAATAAAAAATACCGGTCCTTTAGAATCAAGTTTAATCAATATTCCTATTATAACAAAAATAGGAAATAATATAATCAATCCTATTCCACTAATTACCACATCAATTATTCTTTTTAAAATATTTATTTTATCTTTTTTCATATTCTTCTTTCAAATTAAAAAAATTTTACACTATCAATATTAAAGATACTTTTACAATTACACTTAATATAAATTAGTTATTATGAAACAACTTTAACTTATCCATTAATATCTCCTTATACTTCTCAATATTTTTCTTAGTATAATAACTCTCTACTGCTTTTCTCGCATTTTCTTTACAGCTTTTTAAAAATACAGGATCCTGGTAAAATCTTTTTATAGCGGAAATAAAACCATTCACATCTCCCGGCTCAACTAAAATACCGCATTTGTGTTGTTCTATAATTGTTTTTAACTCATTATTGCCTGAACTTATGCATAATAGCGCAGATCCACTGGCCATTGCATAATAAACTTTACTGGGGACTGACAATCCTTCAGCCCCTTTTGCTAATGTGATTATTGCAACATCACCAACTGTCAAAGAATAAGGTAAAACATCTTCTGGTTGAAAAGGAAGAAGAAAAATATTAGAAAGATTTTCTTTTTCAATAAACTTTTCTATGTACATCCGCTTAAATCCATCACCTATAATAATAAACTGAATATTTTCAATCTTCCCTAATTTTTTTATAGCTTCTAAAATTGTTTCTAAATCGTGGGTAGCCCCCAAGTTCCCCGAATAAAGCACGGTAAATTTATCAACTTGTCTATATTTCTTAGCAAACCAGTTTTTTTCTTTGGGCAGGGGTTTTATAAATTCACTATCAACCCAATTGGGTATTACTTTTATATACCCCAAACGTGTTTTAGTTACATCAAATAAATTCTCTAATTTAACTGCCATATTATCCCCTATGGTAAATACTGCTTCTGAATTTTCCCAAACAACCCTGTTAAACCACCGCCATATGTGAGCTAATATTCCCTTTTCTGACATCCGCCCCAAATAAATTGCCAAGTCCGGGTAAATATCATATATCAATACGACATAAGGCTGGCCCCTTAATTTCTTCATTAAATAACCCGCTAAAGGTAGAAAGGGAGGATTAGAAACAATAAAGAGCAAAGTATTTCTTGGCTGATTTAATACATGAAAGAAAACATAAAAAAAATATCTAAACCAATCTAATAAACGACCAATATAACTCCCCCGATGATACTGGGGTGCTTTAATTACTTTTAGCCTTGGCTTATTTTCTATTTTATTTTCTTTGTCACTTCCGGTATATAGGACACACTCCCCAATGCTCTCAGCTAAACCTTCTGCTAACTCTCTAAAAAGCCGCCCTGACACTTGATTTAAAAATATTATTTGCAGTTTGTTTTCACTTTTTTTCATGCTTATCTCATTACCTCTAATACTTTGGGGAATTCGCTAACAAAATCGTAAAACCCACATCCTAATTCTTTAAACACCGGATTGGAATTTTCCTCTATTCTCAAACTTAGCTCTTCCAATAAAAATATGGTCAAGATCAATCGCCTACGTCGTAAGCTTATATTATTAACCTTCATATCCGGCCATTTACACAATATTGGTTCTGCCCACATTCTATCATCTTCTAACAAATTTTTTAATCTCTTGGCCATCCCCCGAGGAAATCGCGATTTTAATACATACACTAATCCATCATACTCCGCTTGCCTCCGACATGAGTATTCCCAATCAATTATCCAATAATCATCATTGTTTATAATTATATTGGCCGGCTGAAAATCGCCATGGGCAATAACAGTATCTATTTTCCTTAAATAATTTCGCGATAACTCTACAACAAGACTGCGAACTCTATCTAAATAACCCAGCAACTTTGTTCGCTCTTCCTCTTTAAGAAGAATATTTGAACTAATATTTTTCTTAATAGATTGTGATAAATTTTCCAAATAATTTTCCACTTCAATTTCTTCTCTTGAATACTCTGCAAGAATCTGAAGTGCTTTAATGCATTCCCCCAGAGCGAAACGGCTCCTTTTGCTTTCCTTTAACCTGTTAATGGGTGTGCCAACAACATATTTCTCAGCATACCATCTAATATTAGATGAACCCTCTTCTAAAACAGAAGGAACCGGAAGTTTTAAATTGTAAGCCAGTCTCCGGACATTAAGTTCACGTTCAAAAAAATTAGAATCAAATCCTTTCTTTAAAATAACAAAACATTTTTTTCTTTTATTATCCAAAAGTCTCAATTTATGATTTCCACCTACAATAAGCAAATCTTTTGCATCGGGAACTACTGGTGAAACTTTTATATTTATCTTTGCTAAATATTTTCCCCATATCATATGGGTAGCTGTTCTAATATAAATATATTGAAATGGTTTTCGCCACCAAACCGGAGTGTAACTGAACTCTCTTATAATTGGTTCAAAAACTTCCCTCTCGGCACCGGGGACAAATATGGCATTTATTTGCGGATTACATCTCCATGTTTGAACTTCGCCCTTAAACTCAGTATCCTTTTTAAAATCACTTTGCTGCCATTTAACTTTATAACTTTGTCCAAAATAATCACTAAAAAAAGAGGACATGGTCCCTTCAAAAATACTAACAAAATATTCTCTTTCCAATAACAGAGATATTTTCATAATAACTAAATACGCCCTCTTTAATATATTTCTAACTTAATAAATTATTTACTATTTGTTTTATTTTAAAAGTTAATTCCTCTTTGGATTTTAACCCATCGAGAATGGTCCAGTTTCCGTCATTTAATAACTCTTTATACATGCACAACCGCTTAGTGAGAACTTGGGGAGAATCCGGAAAGGGCTCATCTTTTTGGCCAGACCGTTTTATTGCTTCTTCTACCGGGATAAGCATTAAAAAAGAGGCATCAGGTCGGGGAGAAGCCCGTAATAATAACTTATATAAAAACCATCGCTCAACATTTAAATTCTTAAAATTTATTTTAAAATCTATAAGAGTATCTGCTAAATAACGGTCGCAGATAACTATTTTGCCGGACCATAACCAGAAACGTATTTGAACAGCATACACTCGCAATAAGTCTAATAGGGAAATCACTAACCAGAGCTGTTGCATCCATCTGGAACGCATCACCCGTTCACGTTCCTCATTACGTCCCGGTGGAGGTATACGTTTACCTAATAATATCCTTAATAAATTCTTTAAATTATTGAAAAGACTGGTATATCCGCCTCGAGTCCATATAAACTTCGGCGACCGCCCTCTATTACAAAAATAATCCATCAAAAATTCTATCTGCGTTGACTTCCCAGCTCCATCCAATCCACTAAATATAATTAATTTTCCTCTCAATTAACATCTCCTAAAAAATACTAAATATCAATATATTCTCCGAAATAATAAATCTTTCAATCTAATTATATAGTAAGCAGGTAAAAGTAAATTATTTTTAAATCTGTACCTTTCTTTAATCCACTTCTTATCAGGAAATACAGCTTTCCATAAACCATTAAAATCATCATAGAGCAAAATATTAAAAAGAATGTATCCTAACTTTCCGAATTTTCTTTCATCAGGATTAAAAAGACCTGCTTTCTTTATCCAACTGCTTATCAACTTCTCTTTCCAAACAGGTGGTTTAAGTTGAGCTAACACTTCATCAGGTATCGGGGTACTAAAAAAAGCTCTAGGAATAGCCAATGAAAAATAGACAGCTGTTTTTACTTGAAGGTTTAAAACATATTTCAAGAAAACATCCCAATCTATTGATTGATATCGAACAATACGATCCACATCAGTATGTAAACGCATCCCTGGTGCCCGCATATAGGAATGTTTTGCAGTATGCAAAGCAACCTGAAGTAGATTATCCTCAGGCGAAAGTATACGTACAGTTGTACCAGAAACAGATATCGAGCGTTTCATTAAATCTTTAGCAGAAGGCTCTTGTTCTGGACGTATCCAATGACCCGCTACTGCACGCCATTGAAGTTCAAACCATAATTTTTCCCCGTTAGATAATATCTTCCAGTATTCAGTACCCCCGTTTTTTTCAGCTGCATTAATATCAGGCTCTTCCAAGGGGCTTCGAAATTCAAAATTAAAACCATGATTTAATAACACTTGATGTGCTCTCCGAAAATCTTTTTTCTCTACCAGCACATCTAAATCACCCATGGGGCAACAACCGGGACAAGGATAAATACCTCGAGCAATACCACCATTCTTAAGAGCTACTAACGAAACATTCTCTTCGACTAACTTATTAGAAATATAATCTAATTCAGCCAAATATGCAGAGATACGGCTAAAATTTTCCTCGTGCGCCTTCATCCAATGAGCAGGAACATTATCACGACCTAAAGCATTTATCAGTGCATGGGCAACAATTGATTCTACACGATTACCCTTTGCCATTTCCCAAAAAACTTTATCGCCAATTTTTTTATAATCATTAGCTATCTCATCAAGTTCTATTCCTTCAATAGCCTTACACAAACTTATATATTTAAAATCGCATGAATCTAAAAATGTAATAAAAATTCAACTCCTTTTCTTGAGGACATCTCTATATATATTTATAAGCTTATCTATATTTTTATCCATCGAAAAATTCTGTTCCGCGAATATCTTTCCCTTTACTCCCATTTCTTCAACCTTCTTTGGTGAATTTAAAAGTTCTTGAATCGCTAAAACAAATTTCTCTGAAGACCCGGGAGGATCTATGATTATTCCTCCGCCGCTCCGTTCAACTATTTCTGGTAAAGCGCCAATCTTGGAAACTATTACTGTAGTTCCACAAGCCATTGCCTCAATTGCTACAAATCCAAAAGTTTCTGCAGATAATGAAGGCACTATAACACAAGTTGATTTTGAAATTATATCATACACTTTCTTAGAATCTACTCTGCCAAATATCTTAACGTTTTTATATTTTTCCTTACTGCAAAAATCTCTAAGCATCTGTAAATCTGGTCCTTCGCCTACAATATTTATAGGAACATCGGGCATTTGATAAATAATATCTTTTAATATTTTGGTACCCTTTGCGGGAGTCAATCTTCCAACAAAAGTTATCCCTTTTTTATCACAAGCTTTAATTTCTTTTGCTGCAATATTTTTCAATTTAATCCCATTATATTTTACAAGAATCTTATCCTCCGGAAATCCTGCCTGTATATATTTATCTTTGACAAATTTAGAAACCGCCAGAAAACGGTCGACCAAATTAAATAAAATATCGGACTTCACATATATTGCATTATTAATAGTCAGGGCAGTACTTGCAGCAAATGACTTTCTTGAACATTTTTTAATTATTCCCCTTAAAGCTCCTTTTTGAAGGCATTCCTCACAATATGAACCATCGCTATACAATCCACCTTCTACACAAAACCATCTATAATTATGCAAAGTTTGTACAACGGGAACACCTTTAATCTTGCATGCATAAAAAGACGAAACCGATAATAGAGGGAGTACTGAATGAAAATGGGCAACATCCGGATTGTATTTGTCTATTAGCTTTTTAATTTTATAATATGAGGAAAAAGACCAAAAAAGATTTATACCCGTAAATAACGTTCTAAAAGAAAAAATATCATCAGAATTATCATTTTTTTCTATATGGCAATATACATCTACTCCTCTTTCACGTAATGCTTTTACTTCTTCATTAACTACTACTAATTCACCGGAAGGAAAATCAGAACGCCCTGCATTATGTATTATTAATACCTTCATATTTTTCGTCCTCTATTTAAATTTAACAATAGCTCTTTTTTGATGAAAAAATCTTTGCCAATAGCGAAATGTATTTAAAGTAATTATAAAAATATAAGAAGGTAGCACTGCATAAAACGGAACATGTCTAATTAATAAACTCCACCATACTCGCAAAGCTTCTCCATTTTTTCTATTTACCAGGTATTCCCAATATCCTTGAATAGCCTTGTAAAATGATTTCGGTGTTTTCATGCCCGTACTTTCAGTATATAATTTTACTTTAGCTTTAGGTACAACAAATATTGAAAATCCTACTCTTTTAGCGCGAAAAGAAAAATCTACGTCTGCTCCGTATTGAGGAAATTTAATATCATCATAAAGACCAACAGATTTAAATATCTCTCTGGGGATGAGAACTCCTCTGCCATGCACCTCATCTGTATGATACGGCTTTTCGGGTAATTTATCTAACTTTGCCCCACTTTTAAATAAATATCTATTGCACCATATTGGAAGCCAGGATATCAGAGACCCCCATTTGCTCCCTGCCCACCATATGATATTAGAATTATCATAATAAACTACAATAGATGCAGTAATGGCATTACTGTATAACTGAGAATTTTCTATAAGATGTGAGATTGTATCTGGTAGGAGCAATGTATCGGGATTTAAAAGCAAAATGTACTCACAGCCATTTCTAAGGCAAAATTCTATCCCTTTGTTTGTGGCACCGGCCCACCAGAGATTTCCATCTCCACGGATTTTAGAAATATTTGGATATTCTTGCAAAAGCATTTCCCATGTTCCATCAGTACTTCCATCATCTACTACACATATTTGATACGAATCCCAATTCGATTTAAATAAATGATCTAAACATTCCCTAATTTCCAATCTTTTATTATAAGTAGCTATAACAATTCCCACACTATTTTTTTTCATAATTATTCCTTAAGCACATTTTTATCATATTCAATCAACAAATAAATGATTATAATGTATCGCTAAAATAATCGGGAGAATACTAATATTAATTAAATTCCCCATTGATGGTATCCAGGAAGCAGAAATAGAAGTAACTAAAATGCCTATAACTACTGCGATAATGAAAGAATATATCTTCTTATTATTCATCTCTAAATCTTTTCGTTTTCTTATTAACGATTTTAAAAGCCATATAAATATAAATACAAACAAGATCAATCCAATTACACCAAACATTAAAAACATATCTACGTAAACAGAATCTAATCGATATCTACCAAAGACTGACGTAATTGTGCTACCATTTTCCCCTGACAAACTGCTAACACTCCTTAAAGTAGCTTGTTCTCCTCCCCAAATAAAAGACCATGGATTATTTGTAACATTACACCATATACTATTTGCCCAAATAATTATCCGGTTAGAAGATATTTTATTAAACAAATACCAAGGGTTTGGATATTTTAATAAAGCGATAAAAAAAATAGATACAAGAAAAATTAATCCTAAGTAGCTTAAGGCAATAAAAGATGAAAATCGTATACCAGAATTCAATAATGCCGCAACTACTATTATAAAAAGTAAAGAAATTAAACTAGTTCTGCTTGCGGTTAAATAGAGCATTATAATACCAACAATCATCACAAAAGACATAATAATTTTCTCTTTTTGTTCCGAAGAAAGAAGGCGTAATGACCAAGCCATAAGAATAAGAGAAAAAACTATTGTCGCAATGTATCCTGGGTGTCTAAAACCAAAAGTATATCGCATTCGACTCATTGCGCTTGCCCAAGTTGATTCAGAAAGAGGTATACCAAAAACAATTGAACCAATTATTCCTACGAATAATATTGCTATTGTTCCCCAAAAAATAGACCTTAAAAATATCAAGAGTCGCACAGTTGATGATAAAAAAGATGGTGCTATGACAAAAAAGCACCATGCCCACAAAAAGTACATTGCTTGCTGATATAGATTAGTCAAAGTACATTCCTTTACCAATACATTACTGATGGCGTAAAAACAAAACAATAAAGATAAAATTGCGGTTTGAGATATTTTTAAATCCTCTAAATACAATACAGTACATACTATAACTACTAATACACCTAATGGATTTTTTAAATACCAAAGAATCTGGGTATATGAAGAAGGCATTATTTTAAGCATTGATAAGCTTTGAGTTAATGCCCAAGACAACCAAATTATTAAAACTATATAAAACCGAAGTCCTATATGTTCTTTGAAATTACTTTGCTGCTCAGAAATATTATGTTTAACAGATGATTCAACTAATTTTTTTTTCATACCACTCAATCGTCCTTTTTAACCCTTCCTCAAAATCCATTTTAGCCTTAAAGCCAAATTCTCGCTCTGCTCTACTTGTGTCTAATTTCCTTCTTGGCTGCCCATCAGGTTTACTGGCATCCCACTTAATCTTTCCTTTAAATCCGCACAATCTCCCAATTAATTCTGCCAAATCCCGAATAGATATCTCTAAATCAGTGCCCAGATTTACCGGATCACTCTTATTGTATTTCTCTGTAGCCAATAAAATCCCCTCTGCTGCATCTTCTACATATAAAAAACCCCTCGTTGGTTTACCGGTCCCCCAACAAACTACCTCTTCTTCGCCCCTATCCTTTGCCTCCATAAATTTCCTAATTAAGGCCGGGATAACGTGGGAACTCTTGGGATCAAAATTATCTTTCGGTCCATATAGATTCAAAGGTAATAAAAAGATAGAGTTAAATCCATATTGTGCCCGATAGGCCTGAGATTGAACCAGCATCATCTTCTTGGCCAATCCATAAGGGGCATTAGTCTCCTCAGGATATCCATTCCATAAATCCTCTTCCTTAAAAGGAATCGGAGTAAACTTGGGATAAGCACAAATAGTGCCCAAAGCTACAAACTTACCCACTTTAAATTGTCGAGCATATTCCATTAACATTGCCCCCATCATCAGATTATCATAATAAAACTTACCCGGGTTTTCCCGGTTAGCTCCAATTCCTCCTACTACTGCCGCTAAATGAATCACAATATCAGCCGGATAATCCTGATACAATCTGATAACATTTTTCTCTTTAGTTAAATCATAATCTTCTACCAGAGGGATAAATATGTTTTTACATCCTCGTTCCTTCAATTTCTCCACTACATAAGAACCTAAAAATCCTGCTCCTCCGGTAACAATAACTCTTTTATTTTTCCAAAAACTCATCTTTTCCTCCTCTCTACCCCACCGTCAAATGATTCTCCGTCCAACCAATCCCCTTCTGCTTTAAGATCTTCTTCCCTTCCCCGGGTGATTTCAGTCCTATTAATTCCATATCACTATCTACCATTATCTTGACCAGCTCTTTAAAGGTGACTCTCGGACTCCAACCCAGCTCCCTCTTTGCCTTAGAAGCATCAGCCAACAATAATTCTACCTCTGTAGGTCTAAAGTATCTTGGGTCTATCTCCACATATTCCTTCCAGTCTAATCCCGCATAATTAAAGACCTCTTCTAAAAATTCTTTAACCGAATGAGTCTCCCCTGTTCCGATAACATAATCTTCCGGTCTTTCCTGCTGTAACATCAACCACATCGCCTCTACGTAATCAGGGGCATAACCCCAGTCTCTCTTGGCCTCTAAATTACCCAGATAAAGTTTTTTATCTTTACCTGCTATAATCCTTGCCAATCCCCGGGTAATCTTTCTGGTTACAAAAGTCTCTCCCCTTCTCGGACTTTCATGGTTGAAAAGTATACCATTACAGGCAAACATATTATATCCTTCCCGATAATTACGAGCCATCCAATAAGAATAGACTTTAGCCGCTGCATAAGGGCTTCTTGCTCTAAAAGGAGTATCTTCATTCTGGGGTGCCGGGGCATCACCAAACATCTCACTACTGGAGGCCTGATAATATTTGGTATTTATCCCACTCCTTCTTACTGCCTCCAATATTCGGGTAGTTCCTAAACCGGTAATGTCCCCGGTATATTCCGGGATATCAAAACTGACCCGCACATGGCTCTGAGCTCCCAAATGATAGATCTCATCAGGTTTAATATTATAGATAAGATTGGTAAGCTGACCCGAATCACTTAAATCTCCGTAATGAAGATGTAATCTTACTCCCCTCAGATGAGGGTCTTTATAAATATGGTCTATCCGGCTGGTATTAAAAGTACTGGCCCGTCTTATAATTCCATGAACTTCATAACCTTTAGAAAGCAGAAACTCTGCCAGATAGGAACCATCCTGACCGGTGATACCGGTGATGAATGCTTTCTTCATTAGTTTATCCCCCTTATCTTTTGCAATTTTAATAATTAGTATTCTTCACTTTTTTTATTTTTCAATTCCCATTTAATAAATTCAATCTCATCATCTATGAGTGTAGCAATTAATTTATCAAAGCTAATATTGTATTCCCACTTTAATTCGCGTTTTGCTTTCGAATTATCTCCATAATTTATCTCCAAATCATTTTGTCTATAAAGACTTTCATCTATTTTAACAAACTTATCAACATTTAAATTTAGTTTTTCAAATACTTTAATAACAAATTCCTCTAAACTATGAACTTCTCCAGAAGATATAATATAATCATCCGGGTTATCTTTTTGTAACATCAACCACATTGCCTCAACATATTTTGGTGCATATCCCCAATCCCTGTATACTTTAATATTTCCCAATCTTAGCTCATCTGCTAAACCTAAACTTATTTTAACTGCAGTATTAATAATTTTTTTTGTAACAAAATTTTTATTTCTTAATACTGACTCATGATTAAAACAAATACCACATACCGCAAACAAATTATGAGCTTCTCTGTAGTTTACAGTAATCCAATGTGATGCAGCCTTTGATACTCCATAAGGGCTTATGGGACGTAAAAGAAAATTCTCATTTATGGGTAAATTTTTATTCTTTATATTCCCAAACATCTCACTACTTTAAGCCTGATAATATTTTATTTTAGGATTAGTAATTCTTATTGCTTCTAATAGTTTTACTGTACTAATAATATTGAATTCAAGAGTTTCTACCGGTTGCTTAAAAGATAAGCCTACTGAACTTTGTGCAGCTAAATTATATATTTCATCAATTTTATTTTTCTCTATTATTCTAACTATGTGTGATGAATTTAACAAATCTATCTTCATAAAATTAATTTTATTATTAATGCCTAAATACTTTAGATTCTTTATATTTATACTTGAATTATTCCTTATAATACCTATTATAGCATATCCTTTATTAAGCAAAAAATTAGCTAAATATGCTCCGTCTTGACCTGTTATCCCTGTTATCATTGCCGTTTTCATAAAATTTCCTCATACAACATTTTTGTTTTTTCTGCAGTTTTTTCCCAAGTAAATTCTTTCACTCGTTCAATTCCTTTGTTTATTAACTGTTTTTTTAATTCATCATTATATATAACTTTTTGGATGCTATTTAACATTGATAATTTATCAGTTGGGTCAAAATATACAGCAGCATCCCCTGCCACTTCTGGCAATGAACTCGTATTGCTGGCTATTACAGGGCAACCACAAGAAAAAGCCTCTAAAATTGGTATGCCAAAGCCTTCGTAAAGAGATGGGAATATAAAAGCAACAGCTTTTTTATATAAATAAGTTAAAATATCATCGTTCACAGAATATTGATATATTTTATTTATGATATTTAATCTTTTAAATTTTTCATTTTCTATTTCTTTAAAATTTCCGCCACCAACACACACAAGTTTTAGTTCATTATCTTTAACAAGTAATGGAGTTATCGCTTCAACAAATAGATTAAAATTTTTATATCCACTTCTACTCCCAACAAAGAGAATATATTTTTTAGGCAAATCAATATCTACCTTATTATTGCTACCACCCTTCGTGTTAAATGGGGTGCCATGATATATAATCTCTATCTTATTTGTATCTATACTAAAAAATCTAATAATATCTTTTTTAGTATTTTCTGAAACCGCAATAATCTTTGTAGCTTTTTGTGCTAATAACTTTTTTCTCTTTGAAGTTTCATCTTTTAAGGGAAACATCTCAGGATAAATTTCATGAATCATATCGTGAATTGTCAAAACAAAAGGTTTATTATTCAGATAACTTAAAAAATATGGGTCATAATAAGTTGGATGAAAAATATCATAATCTCCTTTAGAAATATATTTTTTGCTTACTTTTTTATTTAAAATACTTAATAGTCTGTGCTTTCCTCTAAATGAAAAGTTCTCTAAAAAAGATGTGTAGGATAAACTATTTGACTTTTTTAAATAATAATTATTAGAATACTTTAAAGATAATTCGCATTCTATTTCATCATCATTTTTGAAATATTTTATTAATTCAAAAAAGTATCTCGAAATTCCCCCATAAATTTGACTTGTAAAAATTTGATGGTCATATAGTATTTTCATTATTCACGCCTTTTTTCGTTTTAGAAATAATAAAATTCATGTCCTCAAAAGTTAAGCTCTCCATTTTCCTTTTTACATAAAAAAATAACCCAAACCTTTGAAACTTCAACAAAAGATTAAATATTTTATTATTAATTTTTCTATTTTTCGTAAACAAGTGATAATTTCTACCGTTAGAGCATAAATTCATATTATATTTTTTGGCAATGTATTTTAATGTTTTATAAGAGTAAAATGAAATATGCTGTCCGCCCTCTAAAGCATAATACCACCATTTTTCGGGCTTAGGTAAAACATGAGGTAAAAGTTCTGTTGAAAGAAGTATATTATCAGAAAATTGCATCATACTTTCAATTTCTTTAATTGGTTCATCAAAATGTTCAAAAACTTCAAAAGCTGTAACTAATTCATATTTACAATCTTTACTTTTAGTTTCAAACCCTCGCGCTAACAAATTGATAGAATGAGGATCATACCAATAGAAATCAAATCCTATATCCCTCATTAATCTTGTAAAAATACCATAGCCCCCCCCAAAATCAAGAAATTTGTTAAATTTATTAAAAAGAAAATATAAAACAACTGCTGTTATTTTACTGTTACCCATATTTCTCGACATAATTCCAGTATCAGCAATACTAATAGAATCACTATATGCTTCTTTTAGCCAATAAGGTTCTTCTGTTTGTAAAAAACCGCAGTAATCACAATAATAATATTTTACATTATATTTATTAAGTATTTTTGCAGAAAATATATTTTTGGTTTTATGGTTACAAATTTTACAATTCATTTTTTTTGCCCAATATATCAATTAACGCTTTTTTTAATTCATAAGAAAATTTTTCAATAGAATGATTATTTATAGTATCATCCGCACATTTCATACTTCTTTTTTCAATTTCATCTTCACTTAAATTCACTGCTTTAGTTACTGATTCTTTAATACTTTCATGAGTAATTTTTTTTATTTCTATTCCAAAATCTTTAATTCTTATACTTGCCATCTTTGAAACAATTGGTATTAAACCATAAACCATTACATTGATTACAGAGCTAGCCTCTCCTTCTGAGCAAGAAGGAAAAATAATAAAAGCACATTTACTAACAATATTTTTAAAAGACTTGGATTGTATATTTTTATAGCCATAAGTATGTATATTTTTAGTATTATACAATTCTTTATAATAAATAGCTTTAAATTTTGGTTCATTAAGAATTGGGCAATAACCGCAACTATTAATATATCTTCCGCATTCTTCATCATAATGGCAACCGCCGGTGAAAGCCCACATATCATGCAATGTCCAAACAATTGGTTTATTAATTTTTGCTAAAGTTTCAATTTTTATAAATCCCCCGGCTATCCAATGCAAATGTACAATATCCGGATTAATATCCTTTATTTTTTTAAAAATATTATCTGGCAAAACAGCAGGTGAAAAAATAATCTTCTTCCGTTGTTTATAAAATCTAACCGGAACACTATCAATTATAGGCCTAAGTTTCCCAAAAGCTTTCTCCCATTTTATCTGAGGTCCCGTTACACTATAATCACCACTTTTTTAGACTGTACCAGCATTTGTGCCTGAACACCATTCCGCTGTTTTAAGCCCTTTAACAGCCTATACGCAGCAATGGCAGCACCACCAGATATATCATTGGTATTTAATAATAGTATTTTCATTTTCTTATAACTCTTTTCACTAGATCATACATTGCTAATTTTTTTAATATAATTACAATCATTCTTTTTGTTTCTTCTATTATCTCGTTTAAGGGATAAAACAATTTAGATATTTTCTCTTTTTTATAAGCATTATTCAAATCTTCCTTAGTAATATTTTTTACTTTTAAAAAGTAATGCCCGTGCCTTTCATTTTTTATTTTCTTTGTAAACCCCAATAACGGAACAATTTTATTAAATGTATACCTAAAATGAAAATGTTTAGGTAAATGACATTTAATACAGGGGGTAAAATTCCAATGAGAAATAAGCATTCCACCCTTTTTTAGACATTTATTATAAATTGCTATTACTTCGATAGGATTTTCAACATGTTCCAAAATATCAGTATTTACCAAAACGTCATAATAATTTTTTTTAAATTATTAATAATTTTTATATTCTCAAACTCTTGTATATTTTCGTAAGCATACTTTGATGCATAAGGTTCATATATATCTACTTTAGATGAAAGCGTTATTTTAGAAATTTCTTTGGCTAATGTTCCAAATCCACCACCATAATCTAAAATATTTAAATTTTCTTTGTTCTTAAAATATCCCGCAATTGATTTTCTATGTCTTATTGATTCTCTATCGATTTCAATAAATAAACCATTTAAAAACCACACAGGGTGAGAATAATATCTGCTAAGCTGTTCCGAATTATATTTTTTACTATCTAATCCCATATCGTCCCAAACTTGATTCATGATATTCCAAATATCTTCAACCCTAGGAATATTATTTTCATTGAAATCTTTAAGATATTTTTCTAACTCATTCCATTCAGAGCTATTTTGTAATGTTTTATATGCTTTTTTCCAGCTTTTCATTTTATTGTTTCCCAACTGTATTTTTGTTTACAACAATCCTATTATTTTTTTACTACTCTTAATATTTTGTTTTTTATCCGTTCAAAAATATTTATATTTCCAAAACACAACTTAGAAGTAAGTAAATCTGCTTCCTGGTCCGCTAAAACAAACTCAGGATGTATAATTTTTGTAATTTCTTCTGTCTTAATCTTTGAAAAAATATTATCTTCGTCCCTAGTGTGTAAACTATCCCTATTGAAACCAATATTTGAAACTAAATTGACATTCGGCATTATACACAATCCATTATTAATAAAACAGGTATAAGCCCACTGATAATCCCAAGTATTTATCTTATTATTGTATACTTTTTGGAAAACATTCATCCAATATTTTTGCTGTTGTTTTATTCGGAAAATATTTTTTATTTGATTCTCTCTTTTAAATTCATCAAAGCTTTTTATATCCACATCGTAACATTTCCAAGTTCTTCTCCAAGTAGCCCAACCCCATATATGAGCATATTTAGAAAAATAATAAGTTCCTTCACCTCTTATCTTACCAAATTGAAAATTATTACCACTAATCATCATGATTCTCGTATCTTTTCGATAATACTCCAGCAACTCCTGGCAAAACCAGAAAAAACTCTGGCTGGGTAGGCAGTCATCTTCTAATATAATTCCTTCTTCTACATTTTCGAAAAACCAGTCGATGGCAGAACTAACTGCAATCTTGCATCCTAAATTTTTATCCCGAAATAGTGTTTTTACTTCACAATCCCAATCAACTTGTTCTATTATTTTTCTTGTTTGCTTGCATTTTTCTTTTTCGCCTTCTTTATCTTCTCTCGGTCCATCTGCCGCCACAAAAAGCTGTTTTGGTTTTGCCTGCTTGATAGCATCAAATACTTTCTGGGTGGTATCCGGCCGATTAAAGATTAAAAACAATACAGGGGTTATAAGCGGACCAGGAGGTACAAATTTATCTTTCATTTCTTAATAACCTCTCAAAATAATTATCTAAAAATCTTTCACAAAGGTGTGAGCCAATAAATTCTGCCCCACCGGTTATGAGAATTTGTATTTTCATAAAGAGCCTCCGATATTAAAAGAATCATTTATATAAAACACTGTATTCATTGTTTTCGCAACTAAATGATAATTCTTATTCATTAAAAATTTATAAATTTTAGAATTATCTGGATTATCAAAAGAAAAATTTAAATCTTCTACCAGAACAACATTTGGCTTATATTTACTCCAATCATTAGATGTTAAAACTTGAAAATCTAAACCTTCTACATCTACAGATAGAAAATCTATTGTTATATTGCTGGGCAAATAAGCATCTAATACCTTTGCAAGAGTTAAAGTTTCTATTTTTAATTCATCAATAATTTTATATTCCTCTTTTTTATTTCTTTCTATGGATAGGGTTTTTGAAAAACCATTTAAAGCAGGCTCATTAGAACAATAATATATTAAAGTTTGCCGTTTATCAGAAATAGCAAATTCTAAATTTATATCCCTTGGTCTTATTCTTCTAAATAGCTCCATACACCCTGGCTTAGCATCAATGTTTATGCCTCGCCATCCTTTTTTATAAAAATGGTAAGTGTTAGAAAAACGTTTCGGATGATGTGCGCCAACATCAACATAAAAACCGACTGTCTTTTTTTCTCCAAATATACTTCTTAAAATTATATCCTCTCCTCCCTGAGAATACGATTTCATTGCATAAATATCAAAAAATATACTTTTAATCTTAATAAAATATTTGTGATATTTAACAGGAATAATTTTTTTAATAATCTTTTTCATCCTATTCATTTCCTTTTTTATATCCTTTTAATGCAACTTAACGGTGAAAATGATTTCAACATTAAAACAGAATTTTTATAAGTTTTTGGAATTAAAATAATTAAAAAAACTGAAACAAAATACGAAATAACTGTTGCAATTGCAGCTCCTTTTATTCCAAATTTTGGTATCAAAGTAATATTCAATATTACATTAACAATTGCTCCCGTAAGCGAATTTAAAAATGATATTTTCGTATAATTTTCAGCTATTAAATATTGGCTACTTGCTACCCCTAAAAACACAAATACTCCAGCCCAGACATATATCCGTAATACACCTGCAGCTTCTTGGTATTGAATGCCAAATAATAATTTTATAATATTATTAGATAAAAGCATAATTGGTAAAGCTATACCTATAGCTAACCAAACCATCAAATCATATAATTTTTGTAATCTCTCATAGTACAATTTTTCACTTATTTTTTTTGCATTAATTATTGCGGGAAAAACTGATTTCGTAATAGCCATCGGAATAAAATACCATACTTCTGATATTCTTACTGCTACCGCATAATTACCCACTGCTTCAGTATTTAACATGTTCTTAATCATCACTTGATCTATTTTCATATAAATAGAAATAGCTATACCCGATAATATTAATGGCCAGGAATCTTTTAATAAATTTTTTGCTAAACCGTAATTTATACTCCATTTTAGCAAACTTGACTTTTGTTTTGTATACATTACAATAAGCCCTGAAGCTAAAATTATGCTTTGGAGTAGGGTGACTATTGTAAAATATATAAGACCCATATTAAAATATATTAGTAAAAGCTTTATGGCAGCACATAAAATTGTGGTAAACACTTGAGCATAAACGGTATATTTTGATAAGACCTTTGCTTGAAAATAAAAATTTATTACATTGAAAGATTGAAAAATTGTTCCAATGGCGATTATAAAAATAAGTAAATTTGTAAAACTATCATTATTGGTAAATCTCACCGCAATGGCAATAATTGTAAGCACAAAAATAGAGCCAATGACTTTAAGAACAAAGGTTGTGCCTAATAACTCGTCTCTTCTTTTCTCATCTTTAACTAACTCTCTTACTACAATATTGTCTAACCCTAAAGCAGCAATAGCTGAGAAAAGACCTACAAAACTTCCCGCATAACTTAACAATCCAAAATTAGCCGGGCCCAAGTATCGAGCTACATATACACCAACAAAAAAAGTTACAGCCATTCCGATAATTCTCTCAAAGAATAGCCAGCTTGTGTTTACAAAATATCTTTTAAACCCAGAAGATAATTGCAGTTTGTTAAATTTATCTTTTAAAATATTATTAATCTTCAATATAATTTTGACGCCTATCTATTATTTCAAAATATTCAGTATTTTTTAATCAATTAGAGTTTTTTACTTAATAACTTATAAATCATAAGTTATTGATCACAAGACAATTTCTTTTCAAACCAATTAATAGTTTTCTTTAACCCTTCGTTTAAGCTTATTTTTGGCTCCCATTGAAGGGTAGTTTTTATTTTAGTGATATTGGGTTTTCTTTGTTTTGGGTCATCCTGAGGTAAGCTTTTAAATATGATTGAAGATTTAGAATTGATTAGTCCTTTTATAATTTGTGCAAAATCTAATATTTTATATTCATCAGGATTTCCCAAGTTAAAGACTTCTCCGTTTAAATCTTTTGTAATAGCTATCTTAAAAATTCCCTCTACTAAATCATCTATATAGCAAAAACTTCGGGTCTGTGTCCCATTACCATAAACAGTTATAGGTTCATTTTTTAAGGCCTGGGTTATAAAATTGGGAACCACTCTGCCATCATTCATCCTCATTCTGGGACCGTAGGTATTAAATATTCTTACAATTCTTATATCAATTTTATGTTTTCTATAGTAAGCCATAGTTAGAGCTTCAGAGAATCTTTTTGCTTCATCATATACACTTCTTATACCTATGGGATTTACATTACCCCAATAAGTTTCTGGCTGGGGATGAACCTTTGGGTCGCCATAAACTTCAGAAGTAGAGGCAAAAACATACCTTGCCTTTTTAGCTTTCGCTAACCCCAGAGTATTTATAGTTCCAAGAGAATCTACTTTCATAGTATGAATAGGATGATTAAGATAATCTACCGGTGAAGCGGGACAGGCAAAATGTAAAATGGTATCTATATCGTCAGGGACATAGATAAAATTGGTTACATCATATTTTATAAACTTAAATCTCTCGTTGCCTATTAAGTGAGCGATATTGCCCGGATTTCCGGTGAGAAAACTGTCTAAACCTATTACATAAAATCCTTCTCTTATAAATCTATCACATAGATGGCTTCCTATAAAACCTGCTGCGCCTGTTATTAATACTTTTTTCATTTCCATACCTCTTTCAGGTTAAAATTTTCTCTGCCTATACTATAATATTCAAATCCTTTCTTTTTCATAATTTTGGTAGAGAAAATGTTTCTTCCATCTATAATTATGGGAAGTTTCATATTGTCTTTTATTTTGTCTAAATCCACATTTACAAATTCATCCCACTCGGTAATAATTAGCAAGGCATCTGCATCTCTTAAGGTGTCATATTTATCTTTAAAATATTTTAAGTTTTGTTTTTCGGGAAATATTGATTTGAAATTCTCAGAGGCCTTAGGGTCATAAAGTCTTAAGTTGGCCCCTGCTTCTTCAAGCTCCCTTACTATATTTATTGCCGGGGCTTCCCTTATATCATCGGTATTTGGTTTGAAGGCAAGCCCCCATACTGCTATATTTTTATCTTTAATTAACCATAATATATCTTCTATTTTTTCTACAAATTTAATTCTTCTTGTGATATTTATTTTTTCTACTTCTTCTAAAAGATTAAAGTCTACCCCATGTTCCTCGGCTATCTTTATAAAGGCTTTCACGTCTTTTGGAAAACAAGAGCCACCATAGCCTATGCCAGCTTTTAGAAAGTCTCTGCCTATCCTTTTATCATATCCCATCCCTTCTGCCACGATATTTATATCTGCACCAACTTTCTCACATAAAGCAGATACCATATTGATGTAAGATATTTTTGTAGCCAGAAAAGAATTTGAAGCATGCTTTATAAGCTCAGCTGTTGCGGGAGTGGTAATAATTAAGGGAACTTCTTTATCTGTAAAGGGTTTATAGATTTTTTCAAATATTTGTTTAGCTTTTTCACTTTCTAATCCTACTACTATCCTGTCCGGATTCATAAAATCATAAATAGCAGAACCCTCTTTTAGAAATTCAGGATTGGAGGCAATATCAAATTCTATATTTTTTCTGGCATATCTCTTTATTACTGTTTTAACCCATTGATGGGTATTTACCGGAACGGTTGATTTTTCAATTAGCAGTTTATAACTATTCATAATTTTTGCTATCTTTATTGCTACTTCCTCTACCTGAGATAAGTCTGCTTTCCCATCGTCATTCTGGGGTGTACCTACACATAAGAAGATTATGTCGCTAAAAGTGATACCATCTTCTATTTTGTCGGTAAAATGAATTTTATTTTGTCTTATGTGTTTTTGGAGCATCTCTGTTAGACCGGGTTCATAGATGGGAGAAATTCCTTTAGAAAGTTTATCTATTTTTGAGGGCAATTTATCAACACACATAATTTCGTTTCCTAATTCTGCAAAACCTACGGTAGTGGTCAAGCCCACATATCCTGCACCGATTACAGTTATCTTCATATGATTATCCTCCAATCAGTTAATTATTTTATTAATGGAGTGTCAAAAACCCTTATAAAATAAGCCTTTTGAGCTTTATCTAATATAACGCTCCTCACGGCGTTTATTTGGAAGAAGATAGGGTTTTACCTTAAGGACTTCAAATAAATGCGCTACAGGCAATTTAGGTAACTTTCTCTTAAAAGCCTTATATACCAAGGCTTTCAAGAGCTAAAAAAGCTATTTTTGGCACTTTTTTACTTGTTTTTTAGACAGTTTTAGGAATTAATATTTTTTATAATTTTAAGAGGGTTCTGAAACCCTTGTATATTAAGCATTTCAAGGTGCGAGGTAAATAGGTAAGTTATGTCTTTTTAAGTTGTAGGTAGAGATTGCTTCGGGTGCACAGAAGCTCTCTCGCAATGACAGTAATATTATTATAATAGGCAAGATGCCTACCCTACGGATTATGCGGGTCGGATGAATCCGACCCCTACCTTGCCCTATTACAGAATGTTCATAATGTGAACTTATATAAAATATAGCATAGAAAGAATGACGTGTTAATTTACCAATCAAAAAACAATCTACCAATCGGCCAATCTACCAATCAAAGAACAATCTTCCGATCTGCCGATCACCCAATCGGCCAATCTGGCAATCGGTCAATCGGTCAATCTACCAATCAGCCAATCTGCCGATCTGCCAATCGGCCGATCAAGTTCAAAAACAAATCCAATACTAAAATCAATTGCCAGATTTTAAATAAGTCATTAAACCATTTATTTGTAAAGTTTTCGGTTTTCGGTATTATTATTTCTTTTAATTCAACTTACTCTGGTAAATTATTACTTCTCCAGTAACCATTTCCATAAAGGAATATATTTTATCTGGTTATTTTCAAACTTTTCCTCTCTTTGTTCATTGGAAGTAATTATCAACAAATTTGAGCATTTTAATTCTCGGCTGGCTTTCATTAAAGCTTTTATCTCTCTTTCTTTGGTTTGATAATCAGATAAATCAAAACAACACTGAATAAGAGAAGTAATCTTTTTTCCTTCTTTAATTATAAAATCTACTTCTTCGTCATTAGTTTGATAGTAAAAGACTTCTTCGTTTGGTTTTAAATCTTTTCTTAGTAGAGAAAGAAAAGTCAAATTTTCTAGTTTAATAGCTTTATTATCACCTACTATCGCCTCAATAAAACCATTATCTACAGAATAAATTTTAGAAATACTTTGTTCAACATTTTTTAAAGACCAGGAAAATTTCCTTAAAGGGAAAAAGATAAAAGCATCATTAAAATATTCCAAGTAATTATATAAGCTATTCTTGCTTATTTTAATATTCAGTGATTTTAAAAAATTGTAGAATTTATAAACAGAAAAAGCCTTTCCTTTAATTAGGTAGTTAAACATTATTTTTATTACTTTCAGGTTTCTTAGGTTATGTCTTTCCATAAGATCTCGGAAAATGGTCACTTCTATAATCTCATTAATCAATCTTTTGCTTTCTTGCGGATAAAGAAGTAATTCAGGGTAACCTCCCCAGGAAAGATATTTCCCAAAGGCATTTAACAAATGTGCCTTTTCCTCTGAAGATAAATATTTTTGGTAGTTGATATTTTTTAATCTTAAATATTCTTTAAAGGAGAAAGGTAAAAGCAAATAAGTCAGCGTTCGACCCCGAAGAGAGGTAGCGATTTCTCGAGATAAAAGTTTTGAGGAAGAGCCAGAAATAAAGACATAGGCATTTCTTTTATCCAAAATATCTCTTATAAATATCTCCCAATTTTCGATAGTTTGTATTTCATCAAAAAAAAGCCACACCTTTTGTTTTTTATTTTCTGGATAAAGTTCGTAAAATGTATCTAAGAGGAAAGTTAGATCTTTTACATCCATACCTACCAAACGTGGATTTTCAAAATTTATATATAAAGTTTTTTCTTTTCTATTTTCTTTTTGTATTAATTTTTTTATTAAGGAATAAAGGAAGAAAGTTTTGCCACTTCTTCGGGGACCTAAAATAGTAATTGCTCTATTTAAGGGAATTTCCAGGTTAATCTGGTTTAATAAATCTCTTTCTATCAAAGGTGGTAAACTATTTTTTTGATAATCTAATATTATTTCTGATAATATCTCTTTTTCTATCATTTTATGATAACCTGTAAATAATAAACTTATTAGCTTACTTTATTGGATATATCTCATTCACTATAGTAATTATATAAAGGGAAATATTTTATATTTATTTCCCTATATATAATACATATATTATATTATTATATTTAATGTAAAAAAGCAAGCTTCATTTTATAACTTACTGAAAATAGGCCTAAAATATCACCATAATAACTTCTAATACCCCAATCAGCTGGTTTGCCAATCGGCCGATCGATCAATCTGCCAATCGGCCAATCGGCCAATCTACCAATCTGCCGATCAGCCAATCTGCCGATTTGCCAATCGGCCAATCTACCAATCTGCCAATCTATTTTAATCTGCCAATCTGCCGATCTGCCAATCTGCCGATTTGCCAATCGGCCAATCTACCGATCTGCCAATCCGCCAATCTGCCAATCTACCAATCTGCCGATCAGCCAATCTATATTAATCTGCCAATCGGCCAATCAAATTCAAAAACAAATCCAATACTAAAATCAATTACCAGATTTTAGATAAGTCATTAAACCATTTATTTGTTTGGCTATCTTTTTTGCTTCTTGATAAAGCTGATTAAATTCAGCTTGAGAAATATAATTCAAATCTAAAGCAATATATAAATCATTTTGTACTTCCGCAGCTGATGCTCGTGCAATAGATAAAAATTTGAAAATTCTTTATCTGACCTTCTATCAAAACCTTCAGCAATGTTGGACATAATAGATACTGTAGCTCGCCTTACTTGTGAGGTTAATCCATATAATTCTTCTTTGGGAAATTTGTTGGTTAAATCTGCTGATCAGCCAATCTGCTAATCGAGTTGTAGTTAGTATTAAATACGAGTTTATAGTCAATATTTGAACTATTAAATCGTTAAAAGCCTTATATAGCAAGCCTGATAACTTCTTCATCGATTATCGCTGGCGATTTTTCTGCAACATATATTACATCATATTTTTGATCTCTTAGCCAGTCTACAATCGGTTTTTCTACATTCTCATCAATAAGAAATTCCATAATTTACTTTACCGATCTTAGTAGATGAACTTCTTCTCCATGAACTTATTCTGCAGCATACTCTAAGGTAGCCTGAATATCTTTACGAGTAAGGCGGGGATATTCCTGGAGAATTTTGTCTATAGAAATATTTTGAGAAAGTTTCCGCAATATTATTTCTACTGGAATTCTTGTTCCTTTAATAACCGGTTTGCCCAACATTATCTTGGGATTTATCTCTATTCTTTTTAATAAATTATCTTGAAACATAATGTTTGCCTCCCATTGCTTTACTTTACGAAGATAGATATACTAATCATTTATCATTTCAGGTAATCTTTATTTATAAATATTTTCTCTGAAGTTAACTTTTTTTACAAAAATGATTTTTCTTTTAAAATCAAATTTTAATATTATTCTTATACTGCCTATTCTTAAACGATAATGCCTTCTAATTTGCCAGCTAACTTCTTAAGATCAATTCTTCCCTCGCCCCTTATAAACATTCTTATTGCTGCTTCAAATTTATCTGTAAGTTTATTTTTTGATATAAATTTCCATGCATCTTTTTTATACTTTATTTCCCAGTTCATAACTTCAATTTCCTCGAAACAGCAATGTCCTCTTCATCGTTCTTAACCAAATCCTTTTCATATAAATTTTCAATTTCTTTCTGTTCTTTCTTTGATACATATGGTAAAAATTCTAATTTCATTCTCATCAAAAATTCTTCTAAAGCACTCTTTATTTCATTTTTCACTATATTTCTAATTTTTTCTTCAGAAATTGCATTTGTCATAATTTAATTTACCTCCTTTATAAATTTTATCCATAAATATGGTGAACGACTCTGTATCATTTTGTATTTAATATTCCATATTACACTTTACAAAAATAGAATATTATTCCTTTTTTGTTATTTTATCAGTTTTTTATTTAATTTGCCAACAAGATTGCCAAGGGAGTTTGCGCCCGTGAAACCGGGTGAAAAAATTTATTTTAGAGCATTATGCGGGTCGGATGAATCCGACCCCTACCTTGCCCTATGACAGAATGTTCATAATGTGAACTTGTATAAAATATAACATAGAAAGAATGATGTGTCAAACTACCAATCTGTTATTGAATATTATTTTTTAAGACATCTTCGAGATTGATTATTTTAATTTTTTGGCATATACTTTCATATTTTTTTATTTCAGCATTCAGGATTTTATTTTCTTCATAACTGACGGTGGAAAGTATGATTAAGTTTTCGGGATTTGGTATTTCCGATATTTTTTGAGAAAAGTCAGATAGAGTCAGGACTTCATGGCCCAGGAATTTCTTTTTAGGGGGTGTGGTGGTGGTAGCAGTGGAGCCAGCGGTGATAATAGAGTGTAGTCTTAAAGGACTATCCAGGAGGGATAGATAGGTTATCTCGGATAGTTGATTAGTCCCATAGATTGTTGCCCTTCTCGTTCCCTGATTGTAGAGGTCAATAAGATGGGAGGTGATTAGTTCTTTGGTGTATTGGTAGTAGTGCTGGGTCTCCCGAAAACGGTCATAGACCAAGTTGGTTACCCGAGCCATACCTTTAGGGGTGATGAGATAGAGAATTTTACGGCCAGTGAGTTTTTGGGCTTTTACCCAACCACGATGAATGAGGTTTTGTAAGATAGCATTGGTAAGGCCCAGGGAGATGTTTAGACGATGGGATAGAGAACGCTGGGATAGAGACGGATTATCCTTTATTTCTAATAATGTTTTTAGTTCGTGTTGAGACATGAGAAAAACCTCATAGTTTTCAGTTTTCAGTTTACAGTTTTCAGTTTTTAAGAGATTTAATTAAATTATTTAATCTACGGATAATATATTTAACTTTTTCAACTAGAATAGTATATTCTTCGTTGGTTATATAGTTCAAATCTTTAGCAAGTAATAATTGATATTCAACTTCGAAGGCGGAGCCTTTAGCTATGCCTAAGAATCTAATTAGATTTCCATTATCAAGCTGTCCGCAGCCTTCAACGATGTTAGTAGGAATAGATGATGCTGATCTTCTGATTTGGGAAGTCAGTCCATATTGTTCGTTATTGGGAAATTTCTGAGTAATATTATAGATATCAATAGTAAATTTATGGGCATCTTCCCATACTTTTAATTTTTTGTAGTCGGACATATAGAACTCTCTTCGGTCGTTCAGTTTTCAGTTTTCAGTTTACAGTTGTCAGATAATAAAAGTTGCAAGTTTCAAGTTGCGAGATGCAAGTTGAAATACAGGTTACAAGTTGCAAGTTGCGAGTTGCAAGTTAAAATTGTTTCGATCGTTTCACTCCCTCGCAGTAACAGAAAAGATAAATATAATATTGTCAATATTGTTCAGATTTTAAAACTTTTAGAATATGTTTTTTAAAAGGTAATAGATTTTTCTTTATAGTATCCCATATTGCTTCTAAATCTATACCAAAATAATCATGAATCAAAACATTCCTAAAACCTGTAGCTTCTTTCCATTCAACTTCTGGATATTTTTCTTTTATTTCTTCAGGAACATTTTTAGTTGCTTCACCAATTACTTCAAAATTTCTGATAACAGCATCTACGGCCATACCATTATCAGCAAACTCTGCAAAAGATAAATTTTTAGTATATTTTTCTATCTTTTCGAGGGCATTCAAAATATCTTCTAAAAAAAGAATATAGTCTCTTTTCTCCTTAGACATATTCTACCTCTCTAAAGATCCTTTCTTTTAATCTCGCTTTTACTGCTTCTTTAATCACTAAATCCACTTCTCGACCCAGGAGCTCTTCAAGATAATATTTCAATCTCATATAATTAAAAAAGTCTTTGTATCCTTTTTCAAAGGTAATCAGGATATCAATATCACTATCATTGTCGATTTTTTCTTCTCCTTTAACAAAAGAACCAAATATCCCTAATTCCCTAATATGAAAAGTCTTTCTAAGGTAGTTATTATTTTTCTCTAAGATTTTCTTTATTTCAACGATATTCATATTGCTCACCTCTTATTCTCCTTGTGTTAAGAAAATGAAATTATTATGTTCAGGATGTGAACTTAAAAAAAATTATACTGTAAAAGATTTATAATGTCAAATAATTCAAATTGTGAGTTTCAAGTTGTGAGATGAGATTGCTTCTGTTGCTTTCGCAAGGACAGGCACACTTCACTCCCGTAATGACCAAGAGGTATCGTGTCTCTACATTACTCGAAATTAGTATAATTGCTAATTAAAAAAATTGATAATCCCAATTAAATATCCTATAATATTTTAAGGAAATATGGCAGTAAAAACTGTAATAATCATTAATATATTGGAGTAAATTGTGAAATTTAGCGAATTAGTAAGAATTTTAGAAAAAAATGGATTTTCCATTATTAAAGAAAAAGGTTCTATTCGTTATTATAGTAAGCCTAATTTTAATAAATTGATTAGAATAGACTATCATGGTTCAAAAGAAGTGCCTACTGGTACAGGCAATTTTATTTTAAAAAGTGCTGGTCTAAAATAAAGGAGGAATTTGTAATATGATTAATTTGAAGTATTCTCTGATAATAGAGGCTACTAAAGATCCTACCTTTTTTACTTTCTATTCTCCTGATTTAGAAGGATTTACCGGAGTAGGACATTCGATAGAAGATTGCCTCTATCAAGCCAGATGGGGGATAGAAGAACATATAAAATTACTAAAAGAAAGAGGATTGCCAATCCCAAAAGAGAATAAAAATCCAGAAATAATTATTCGGAATGAAAGAAAATTAAAGACGGCGGTATAGATAAGGGATCAATATTTCCTTTTGAGCCTTAATAATCCCTAACCATTTTAAATAAGTTAGTAAGACTATCTCTATCATTATCATTAAATGACCCATCACTTCCACAGGGGATTCGGTTTTATCTATTTCAGGGCCATAGAGTTGGTCGACGATTTCCTCTACTTCTATCTTTTCATTTACTCTATATTTATGAAAGAGATAGAGGATATCGGTAAACATTTTTTGAAAATCCTCAGCATATATTGCTTCAAAATCTCTTCGCTGCAGCCTTTTCCACTCTAAATTTTCAATCCAGGTCAATAGTAGGTCAAAGACCTTTTCTCCATAAGATTTCCGGGTAAATTTTTGAAAATGAGGGACATTTACCTGAATGTATCCTTTTTTATCTATATAGATAAATTTTGCCGCGCGGGATAGTAAATCTATGAAGTAGATATACCTTTTGGCAGATTCTTCCCCTCTACTTTCTTCCTTACCAAAACCAAATAAGTTAAAGCTATCTTTATCTGAACTAATAAAATTTTCTTCTATCAATTTTAGATGTTTAAAAGGAATCCATTTATTCTTTAGACTTACTTTTACCTGATTTTCTCTAAAATAATTAACCAATGTCTCTAAGTCTTTGACTAAGGGGACATCTTTTATTTTTATGCCCTTTAAGTCAATCTGCTCTTCTAATCCTTGAGAATCAACTTCTTGAGGAGATTTACCCTGGAATTCATCACGAGGAGAAAGATTCCAAAAATCCATAAAGAGTTGCTGAAATGTGTTTAATTCTTCTGGTGAAGAAAAAATCATTCTTTCGGCTAATTCCTTAATAAGGGGAAGAGGATTAGTGACCCGATTGATTTTTTTTCTGAGATTTTTAATGGAAGGTGCCTTTAAGGGGAATTTCCAGGTCAATTTGATCCAGTAGTTCTCTTTCCACTAAAGGAGGTAAAGTATTTTTTTTTTACTCCACTTCGGTTTTATACAAAAATTGAAATTGCTTCGGTCGCAGAAGCTCCCTCGCAATGATAGAAAGATAAATTCTTGCATACAAGAGAATGATAGAGGGAGAATACGAACTAATTAAATTACTCTAAATTAAGCTCAATTTGAAGAGCTCTGTTAATATTAGCCATAATATCAGGCGAAAGTTCAGTGATTTTTTCACCGAGTTCTTCTTTTCCAATAGTAAATATAGAATCTGCTTGAAATTTTGTAGGTGTAGAAAATCCTTCTGTGACCAGGACTTCTACGGGGTAAACTATTTCTGTTTTTTGGGTAGTGCCTGGAATAACTACAACATCACTACTGTAACGGTTCCCCTGATCATTTGAGACAACAAGTAGGGGACGAATTTTCTTTTTGCCTGGGCCCCAGAAAACTTCACCACGACGAGGAAAACTCATAACTGTTCTTCCTCTTCCTGTTTTCTTATAACTTTTGCCTGCGCTTTACGAAGTTCAGGATAAGACTCAGATTTCTGAAGATAATATTTTTTCAGTTGTTCGTATCTTAATTTATTCAAAGAGATATGAATAACTTTAGAGATGGAACCATGCTTATCTTTTAATTCTTGTAGAAACCTATCATCAGAATCTGATAAATATATAGTATGTCTTGGCATTTAAAAGCACCTCTTTGTATTACAATATTATCATACATAAAGGTGACCGTCAATATTAAACTGCCAGAATTGTCAAAGCGCCAAAGGGAAAGCGCCAAAGGGACAGTTCTATTGACAATATTATTTTTATCTCTCACCTTCTAAGAATTTTAACATACTCTTTTGGGCTTGTTCTAACATTTGTAGTCTTTTCACCCTTCTTAAATAAATTCCTAGCTCTGAAGTGATAGGTTTAAGTAGTTGGAAAACCTCTTCTCTTTTGACTAATATCTCTTGGGGTAGAGTTTTATAATCTTCAGCCAGTTTCAAGAATTTTTCTTGAAATTCTTCTATACATTCTGCGGGTTTTGCTATGTGGTGACTTAATATGAAACCTGAATCATGTTCCACCCATAATATTATATAAGGGTAGAAAGGCCTTTCTTCTTTTTCTTTTACTGCATTTGGGTAATAAAAGAAATCAATCTCCCAAATACCCTGGCGATAAGGGATTTTTCTCTTTATCTTTTCCAGATAATCTGCATCAACAGGTTCAGCAATAATGTCCCCTTTAACCAAAGGCAATGGTTCTAACCATATATCTCGCCAGGATAGACCTGTCTTATCCTTTTTGGGTTTGGGGACTCGAACGAAATAGTGATTTTCCCTTGGAGGAGTGAGTAGGTCTGGATCATCTTTAAAACGGAGGGCCACATCAATTGCCTGTTGTAGGCATAAGGTTAGATATGTTGCCTCCTCACTGGTTAAAAACCAGGGATGGTAACCAGGTCGATAGCTCCTGAATGAGGGCCAGGAATGAGGCCCGCTAAATTTTAAACCAATTTTTTTTATTATTTGAAAATCTTCTTTCTGTAAAAACTTTCTATCTTCAAAGGAAGCCATAAGTAATTTTTGAAAATTGAGCATATCCTCAAGGGTCGGATAATTTCTTCTCGACTGAAGCCTTAAGTATCCATCTAAACCCTCACTACCCAGATAAACACCTAAGGCATAATGTTTACCTGCTCCTCCCATTACACAACAATAACCAATCTCCCGATTTACTGGATTTTGTACTCCAAATATATCTGTATCCCACATCCAGTTCCAACACTCTATTTCCTTAAATTCTATTGCGGCTTCATATAGGTCTTTCCATTCTTGAATAGATGGCAGCCTTTCGTTCATTCTTTATACTTCCTTTCTATAATATTTAGAAGAACAAAAACAGGGGATAACATTCTGTTCTTTTTCGTAATGACAAAAGAGGAGACTCTTCTTCAAGATAAAATTAGAATTATTTCATTTCTAATTTAGAATTTACTAAAATTTTAATTTGCCTGGCCAAATTATAATAAAATTTTACCTCTTCTATAGTCGGAATATAGAAATCATCAGGATAGCGAATATCTACTCCAAAAATGGATAGCTCTTTTATTTCAATACCAGCAAAATCCTTATCAATATTCGCACATTGGCCTAACAAATGACCAATATCATGGGTTCTTTTCGGTTTTACTTTGTGGTATATTAAAAAGGCTTTTAGATATTTCTCCACTGCCTGTTGACAATGGAAACATACTGCATCTTTCACAATTTCTTCTTCTGGTAGATTCAATTCATGTTCAACTATTTTCAAATCGCTATTTGCCTTAATAAGCCATTCTTCCGTTTCTTTATCTATCATATAACTACCCCCATTTTTATTGCTTCCTTAACTACACTTTCTACTCTCTTTAAATGTTCCGGGATATCCATTTCCGTTTTGACAATTACATCCAAAGGGATATCCGCCAATTTTTTTTGAATAAAACTGGCATAATATCGTTTTTCTTTTATAGATAAATTCTGTTTTACTATAACCAGGATATCATAATCACTCAGTTCATCAGCATCTCCACGTACTTTTGAGCCAAATAATATTATCCTGCATTTAGGGAAAATACTTTCTATCACCTTTTTTATTTTTATTAAATTTCTATCCCGCATCATAATTCCCCCAAAATAATTTATACCACCCTTTGATTTTAAAAAAGTATTTAAGTTTAAAACAAAAATAGGAGACAGTTCTATCTTCTTTTTTTGATTTCACATTCTTTAGTCTATTTAACTTTTATGCTATTATAACAAATAGATCAAGCAATTAGCAACAAAAAGGGAGAAGAAGCAGAGAACTGTCCCCTGTTTCATGTTTCATGGATTAGAGATAATTTATCCTCAATAGGAATTTAATCAAAACAATGGCTACAGCCACAAAGATTACTAACGAAAAATAATATCTTATATAAGCTCCTCTTAATCTATTATGTATTTTTGCTCCTAATTGAGAGCCAACTAAAGAACCCACCAAAACACATGCTACCAATGTAAAGTCTACATTTCCTTTTAAAAGATGAGTTAAACCTCCATATCCTGAGACAAATATAGTTTGAAAAAGACTTGTTCCTATAGCTATACTTGTTGGTACTCCTATTAAGTAAATTAGAGCAGGATTCAGAATAAAAGCTCCTCCTATCCCCAAAAGTCCGGAGCATATTCCTATTCCAAATCCGAGTACAATTAAATAACCGATAGAAATATATTCTATATTAGAAACAGGTAAGGAAGTAAGAGGAGGTATTTTTGCATTTTGAATTTTTCGAGAAAATATAGTATCTACTACTCCCCCTCGAGGTGGTCTTTTTTTGGCTTTTTTACTTTCCAGAAACATAGAAATTCCCACCAAAGAAAGAAGAATTATATAGATGATGTTTATCCAAAGATCCATTTTATTAATTGAAGTGCCATGAATTACCATAGTTCCTATTTTTTTTAGCCACATCAAGACTCGTGCTCCAAATTCCACACCTATTATCGAACCCATTAAAATAAATCCAGCCAGCTTATAATCTATGTGACCATAACCTCGGTGCTTCAAGGTTGAAGCAGTAGAGGTTCCTACCATTTGAAGAAGACTGCTCCCTATAGCAATATTGTAGGGAACATTAAATACCACATTTAACAAGGGTACTAAAAGAAATCCTCCGCCTACTCCGAATAAACCAGAGAGAATACCAATGATAAAGCCTGCTCCAATAAAACCTATACAATTAATCATTTAAATAATCCTTTGGCTGTCAAGGGGACAGTTCTCTTGACAATATTTGTAAGGCAGTAATTTTTACCAGATTTAGTTTCTGTTGGGCTTCTTTTCTGGTTTGGGCATGAAAAGATAGATATAGTTTTAACTTAGGCTCAGTCCCCGAGGGGCGCAAGCAATACCAGGAACCATCAGAAAAGATAATTTTTAAAACATTAGACCGAGGCAAATCGAGAGGGACAGTCTTTTTAGACTTTAAATCATAACTTTTACCGATTAGAATATCATCAATTCGGACAATTTCCATCCCTTCAATGGGGGGAACTTCTTTTCTAAAGGACTCCATAATCTCAGCTATTTTCTTCTCTCCTTCCATACCCTCCAGGTAGAGGGAATGCTGGTCCTCTTCATAGTAACCATATTTTTTATAAAGTTCTTCCAAGACCTGAAGTAGATTGAACCCCTTTTTATGATAATAGGCGGTCATCTCACAAATTAACATAGCGGCAATTATGGCATCTTTGTCCCGCACAAAATCTCCCGCCAGATAACCGATACTCTCTTCATAACCAAAGAGGAATGATTTTTTCTCTCTTTCTTCTACTTCCTTGACCTTATGACAGATAAATTTAAAACCAGTCAGTGTTTCATAAGTGTCGACTCCGAAGTCATCAGCGATAACTTTAGACATATCGCTAGTTACTACGGTCTTTACCATAAAACCATTGGAAGGAATTTGGTTTAGTTCTTTTTTACTGCTTAAGATATAGTGGAGAAGTAAGACGCCGACCTGGTTACCGTTTAGGACGATGTATTTGGTTGAGGAAGTTTTTACTGCTAAGCCAAGGCGGTCGGCATCCGGGTCAGTAGCAATTAATATATCAGCATTTACCTTTTTACCTAATTTAATAGCCATTTCAAAGGCGGCAGGATATTCGGGATTGGGTGATTCCACGGTAGAAAATTCGGGGTCGGGCTGGACCTGCTTTTCTACTACAAATATATTGGTAAACCCCCTCTCTTTTAAGATAGTTCTTACCGGGATATTTCCAGCTCCATGAAGGGGGGTATAGACTATTCTAATGGATTTATCGATTTGCTCTTTGTCTCTGATGGCAAGTTCTTTTACTTTTTGCAGGTAGACCTGGTCTATCTCTTTGCCGATGATGTTAAAAAAACCTTTTTGAACTGCTGTAGAGCGGTCGATTTTTTTAATTAGAGAATAATCTTTTATCTTATTAATATGGGCTATTATCTTATCGGCGATATCAGGGATTATCTGCCCACCATCAGGGCCATAAACTTTATAACCGTTATACTCGGGTGGATTGTGACTGGCGGTAATCACTATACCGGCTGCCGCATGTAAGTAGCGCACGGCAAAGGAGAGCTCAGGTGTGGGACGGATATCCTCAAAGAGATAGGTTTTTATATTGTTGGCGGCGAGGACCAGGGCAGCGGTCTCGGCGAATTCTCGGGACTTGTGACGACAATCGTAAGCAATGACTACTCCTTGCTCAAGATACTGCTTAGTGGTCAGTTCTTTTTGTTTCTGGGATTCTTCGATTAAGTAATTAGCCAGTCCCTGAGTAGCACGAGAGACAGTATAGACATTCATTCGATTGGTGCCCATAGCGATTTTACCACGCAAGCCCCCAGTGCCGAATTCGAGGTCTTTATAGAAACGGTCTTTTATTTCTTCTTCATTGCCCGCAAGGGCACGAAGCTCGGCTTTTGCCTGTTCATCAAAATATTCATTTTCTAACCAGAATTTATATTTTTCGAGATAATTCATTTTTAAATATTCCTTCCCTTATTTTAAAAAAGGGGACAGGCTACTTTTTTAATTTTTTCTATAAGGCTACAAAAAGTAGCCTGTCCCCTTTTTATTCTACATATAAGGACTGGAGAATTTCTTTAGTTTTTAGGTTCTGGACAAATACTACTAAGTGTAGGACTTCTTCTTCGCCTTTCTCATCTTTTTCATCTTCGGTCTCGGATTCCAGGGCAGGTTTAATTTCGGAAATAAATTTAAAATTAAAGGTAGCTCCAGGCAGGAGGGGTGGCATATTTTGAAAGGGGAATATGTCCTGTATATAATTATATAAACCAGGTTCGTCCCCTTCTTTACCGACCATTCCACAAACGGCTAAATCTTCCAAGGTAGTGTCGCTTACATTTTTTACCTTGCCTTCAATAATTATGTTCGGCAAAGAGTTTGGGTGAGGGGTTTTGCTCGCAGAAATCTCCAGAAGGGATGGCTGGGCAAGCTCTTCATCAATAGCATTTTTATAACATTTATAATTTTCCTCCACACACTCACAAGCCAGACCATAAAGCCTTTTGGTTAGGCCATCAATAAATACATCAGGGGTCCCCTTTTTATCATCACCAACATACCAGTTATAGCGGGCATTAGTCTCTGGAGTATCATAACCGTCTTCCCAGAGGTGTTCCTGTGCCAGAATAAATTTGGTGGTACCATATTCCCAGGCCAAGTCTTCCAGGCAGAATTCAGCAGTAGGACAGGTAATACATCCTCCCTGAACAAAGAGCTCCACCAGGACAGTTCGGGGAACAGTTTTGGCTGTAGACTCATTATTCTGATTCTGAGCAAAAACTCCAAAACTGAAGACATTACTGGCTGAAAAAAATATTACTAACAAAATGAATATAAATATTTTTTGTTTTATTTTCATAATAAAAACCTCTTCAGTTTTTAGTTAGAAATAGATGGACTATTTTAACATTTCATCTAATAATAAAACTTCTATTTCTGATATTTTTTTCAAAGTTGCATCATTGGTAATAAATGTATCAGCTTTTGCCTCTAAGGAAGTAGCTATCTGAATAGCATCGGGAGTATTAATATTATAGTTAGCTCTTAAACTGGAAGCAATATCGGCAATATTTTCATTAATTTCCTTAACCTGCAAATTAGGGAAGGTTTCAAATAATAATTTATATCTTTCTGTAAGAAGCAAATTATTCTCTTTTTTTGGTTTAACCAAAATTTCTAACAAAGTAAGTATAGAAGTAATGGCATTAAAATTTCCTTTTTCTAAGCTTTCAAAAATAGAAAGAGTTAAAGGAGAATATAGCTGATTCTCTTCAAAGTGATAAATAAAAACCATAGTATCCAGACCTACTATCTTTCCTTTTAGGTCTTCCACGTTTCTCTTTCCTTTCGCACATATTCAGTTGCGTCAATACCTTGCCAAATTTCTTTTCCCAATCCTAAGGCATATTTTGCATAACTTTTTGGTTGGGGGTAGATAATTATTTTTTCATTATTGGTCTTTATTATTAGCTTGTCCCCGGCTTTGAGATCTAATTTTTCCCTTACCTCTCGAGGAATAACAATTTGATATTTACTGCTGACCGTTATAGTTGTCTTCATTTTTATACCTTCTTTTACTATACTATTATTCATCTTAATTATAATAATAAGTAAAACAATTGTCAATATTTCCAATTGTAAAGTATATTACTTTACATTTTGCAATTATTTCAGCGGTCATAAAAGTTTATCGCGGGTTCGATTAATCGAACCCCCCACATTTTAGGAATGACATATTTTTTATTTTCCTTTTTGCCAGAATTCGAGGAAGAAAGCCACAAATATGCCCACAAATAGCCCAAGCACTCCAGCGATTAAGATATTTAATTTTTTGTTTGGTTTAATGGGTGCATAGGGTAATTGAGCATAGGTTATAATTTTAAAATCCTCACAGTTCTTTAAGCTTGCTTTAAGACTATTTGCCTGGTCAGTTAAATTATTATACAATTCTCTTTCGGTAACCGAAGAGCTTAATAGCAGACTGGTCTGAAACCGTCTTTCACTTTCGGATAATTCCTCGGCAGTTGCAATTTTCTTTTTGGTCTTTTCAATCTCCTGGATGTTTTTCTCAAATTCAGCAACCTGCTCTTCCAAGACTTTTAATCTATCTTCTATAAGCTTTACCTGCTCCTGAAATTTAGCCTGATTCTGTTTAATAAAAACCTCTATTACGTTTTCTACCAAACTTTTGGCTTTTTCTGGCGAATCGTCTGTTACTGATACTTTTATAAAATTAGTACCCTTTAGGTTTTCGGTAGTTACCCGCGAACTTAATTGTTTGGTAGTTCCTTCTAAATCCGCCCGATTAACCACTTCATCCAATACGATATTACTTTTTATAATTTCTAAAGCTTCAGTAATATTAATAACTGGGCGGCCATCTATTTTTGCCACACTAAATATTATAGAAGATTGATAAACTGGAGTTAAGATAAAATAACTTATAACCGCAGCAGTGATTACGGCGATTAGAAAAATTAAAATAATAATTCCTTTTCTTTTTAATAAGACATTAATGTATTCGCGTAAATCAATTTCTTCTTCTTGAATTTCTGGCATTTAAAAATACCTCCATTATTTAGTGAGTTAACCAGTTCACCAGTTAGCCAGTCTTCCGGTCTGCCGGTCAATTCAGTCGATAGTGAATAGTAACCCTAATTAGCTAGTTACCCGATTTGCCAGTTAGCTGGTTGGCTGGTTGGGATTGCTTCGTCGCTTCGCTCCTCGCAATGACAGATTGATAATTAAGGCTCGCATGACAGAAAATGATGTTTTATGTAATACATAAAAAAGTTTTGCAACCTACTTCCGCATATTTTATATCTTATTATCTTTTTTTTCAATTATCATTTTTAACTTTTAATTTTTCCTGGGTGATTTTTTGTATAATGTCTCGGGCATATTTTGCTTCCTGGCTATCTGGGGCGATTTCGATTACTTTTTGTAGTTCATCCTGGGCTTCATCTAATTTGTTCTGCTGCAAGTAAGCCACCGCCAACCCATAATGGGCATTAACATATTTAGGATTTATCTTCAGGGCATTTTGAAAAGCTATCTCTGCCGGTTTGTATCTCCCCACTCTCATATAATTATTCCCTAAATCGGTATATAATGGGACCATCGATTTTTCATTCTTCTGATAGGAGATAGCTTGCCTTAGTTTAGTTATCCCCTTATCCAATTGGCCTTTCTTAAGATAAAGATAAGCTAACCTGGCGGGTAAATCCGGATGGTCCATATATTTTTCTGCTTTTTCAAAATTTTCTATGGCCGGTGTGTAAATACCTTTTTGATATATAATTTGCCCCAGATTATAATACGACATCCCGAAATAGGGATTCCACTTTAGAGCCTCTTGAAAATATTTAGCAGCAGTATCGTAATCCGCCTTTTGAGCATATCTAACACCATAAAATTCGTATACCTGAGCAATAAAGGGGCGGGTTACTGCTACACAGAGAAATAAAGACAATAGAATAATTGCCAGATACAGAAGTGGTTTAAATCTATAAATATTGTTTTCTATTCTATCTATCTTACCGCTCTTATTACTTTTAGTTTTTGACTGCGATCCTCTAACCCTTACCATTTTTTCCTCTTGCCCAGAATTATTTTCAGAATGTTTTAGCGAAACGATAAGCCCGATGAATAACCAGAAGAGAACTAGTGTGGCCGGCAAGTGCAAGGGGAAACCAAAGATAGCATCAATTAGAACTGCCACTACTCCTCCCATTAAGCCAATTAATATCCCTTGCTTATATTCATCTTCTATTCTTTTTAAAAGTTTTATTCCGTAATTAAAATAAGTAATAATAAGCCAGAGAAAAATACCAAAGCCGACTATGCCCAATTCTGCCCAGAGCTGCAAATATTCATTATGCACTTTATCAGCAATTCCGTAAGGATAAAGACGGCGGTTTTCACCCTGGTCAAAAAACTTTGCTTGATAGGACAAAGAATTATATTTAAAAGTTCCCAGCCCAGAACCAAGTAAGGGGTGGTCCTTGATCATCAGGGTGGTAAATCCCCAAATAGCTTTCCTCCTTTTAAAAGATGAATCTTTACTAAGTTGAGAAATAGAGATTCGGCTCTTTATTTTGAAGATAGCAGTGCCCGGTTTATTTAACGGATTAGGTAGGACAAAGAGAAAAGTTGCTAAGATGATAAGGGCAAGGATAAAGATAAAGATTTTTTTGTGCTCTTTAATAAAACCTTTCCCTCGAGTGGCAAGATAAAGGAAGAGCATAAAGAAGGATGAGATTCCTATGGCCAGATAAGAGCCCCGGGTAAAAGTTAGAATTAGACTTCCACCCATCGCTAATATTCCAACGAGGAGTAAAATTTTTTGAACTCGGTTTCGGGCGGCAAAGAATAAAGATATAGCAAGGGGCAAGGGTACAATCAGGTATTCGGCAAAGTAATTGACATTGCCAAAGAGTCCAAAGACCTGCTGTCTTCCTACGTTCCCTTTCCAGAAAGCAAAATCAATTCCCTTATATTGGAAGATACCGTATAGACCTAATAAACTGCTGATGATAAGTAAGACAGTGAGCAGGCTATTGACTTGACTGTCATTTTTCATGTTATTTACCACTATAAAATATAATATGGGTCCTGCCAGGAATAGGGGTAGTTCTAAGAGACTCACCATAGGACTGTTAGACCAGAGCAGTGAGAGGGGGCAAATTGCCATAAAGACCAAGACGGGTAGGTTCAAGGGGGTGCGGACAATTTTGAACTCTTCCTGGGCAGTCATTTTAAGGAACAAGAGCATTAAACCAATTATCACTAAAATATTAAAGGCCAGCTCTTTTGGCGGGTTAAATATCCGCACTAAATAAGGATAAAAAACCAGAGGAGTTGAAATGAGCAAAACAATAATGGTTGCTTCAATGGCTTTGGTCCATAGTGATTGATTTTGACGAATCACATTTACTTTCTTATATTCCATTATTTTCCTCAAACTTTTATTTTAGTTACCCGGTTGCCCAGTTAGTCAGTTAGCCGGTTAAGATCAAAACAGTTCCCGGGGGGTCAAATTCAGATACGCATGCACAAATATTCTGGATTCCTGCTTCCTCTATATCATTTCTGCGAAAGCAGGAATCCATATCCTCTATTCTAATTACGATTTTTTATTTTCCCAACCGGTAAACTGGAGAACTGGATAACTGGTAAACTATTCTATTTCTACAAGTGAAATGATTTTCCATTCCTCGTCTTCTTTTATGAAATCAACATTATATTCTGTGCTCTCTTCAGCATTTACGCCAGGAATTGGCATACACCAAAGAACACATACTTTTAGAGAAAATGCGGTTTTCATCTTACCACTAGCATATTGCTCAGCCACTATTAAGTCAGTTATAGAAACATCTGTCGTTATCTTTAACAAGCCTGATACTGAATTAGCGAAGGCTTCAGCTAATTCTATTTGGGAAATTATATTTTCCGGAAAATTATTGATATGGTTATCGTAAGTTCCGCCGGCATCATCAGAATAATTGTAAGAAATATTTTCCATAAATAAATCTACATCTTTCTTCTCGAGGGCTTTTTCGATATTTTTAGCAATCTTTTTAATTTGGGCTTCGTCAGTAGAAGAACCAAAACAGCCAGTTAAAAATAAAAATACAAGGATGCTGAACATTATGAAAAATATTTTTATTTTACTTTTTGTAAACATTCTAAACTCCTAACTAGTCGTTAGTATTTAGTCGCTAGTTAAAAAAATACAGAAAATTACAAGATAGAAAAAGATGGATTCCTGCTCCCCGATCAGATCGAGGATTTGTGTTTTTTTTACTAACGACTATTCACTAACGACTAACGACTAATTTATTCCACATACAATGCCTGCAGGACTTCTAGATTACTGAGTGCCTGAACATAGACTACCACATGGATATTACTCATATCAAGGACGTTGCTTAAAGATGAAGAAGTAAGAGAAAATGAATGACTTTCTCCTGGAGCAAAACTGGCAATTAGCTCTTCGCCTCCGTTTTCTTCGTAGGTAATAATATCACGAACAACGTGATTTACAGTATAATTATTGTACTCCGGGATCACTAAAGGAACAGAATCCTCATAAATCATCGCCTCGATAACAATATTACTTAATGTTTCTAAACTTATATTATTTATCTGACCACTGATACTCACCGTGGAATCAGCGATATCGCAAGAGGCAGAAATTGATACTTTGGGAGGCTTAGCTAACTCTGCCTCAATGGCTGCTTTGTAATTAGCATAGCTTTCATTTTTTTGGTGAACGCTACGATTTAAACCGTTAAAATAGGCATCAGGAGTACCTTTTTCATTACTGCTTAAATATTTATAATAACCCTCCCAATATCTTTGATAAATATCGCCTATAGACCAGCCAGAAAGGGGATAGCTTACTACATATTCCTCTAAAACCACCAATTTATCAAAACCATATTCTCCCAATAGCTGAGCCATATATCCTTTGGCAGGGGGGCATAGACTACAGGAGGGGGCAACAAATAATTCTGCCATCACTACCCGGGTAGCGGTAGTGGAAATTGAATCAGACTGCTGCGAATTTGGATCCGGTTGTTCTGTCGCGGGTAAATTGAACTCTGGAAGACATCCGGAAAAAACACAAAATATTATCATAGCCGATATCAGTAGTATAAAATATTTTTTCATTTCTTATTATCTCTCCTTGATTTAAAATAATATATTTTTCAATATTGTACCCTTTAATTCGATAAATTTCAAATAAATTCTGTGCGTTGCCCGGAATATGCTATACAACAGGTTAGAATTCAAAACCAAAAAGGACTGCCTTTCGGCAGCCCTTTTTGGTTTTATTTTTTGTTTTATCAATTGTAACTATTTTAGTTAACCAATCCTAAGTACCATCAACACAAGTAGTGTAAGGAATGTTAACTTTTGGTAATTCTTCTACATTAGCAACAGGATTATTCTCATTGTCACCTTGATTATTAGCAAAACCAGTCACATTATCAGTATCCACAGTAATTTTCCAGGTATCAACAATTTTATTTCCTACATTGTCTGCGAAAGTAAATACTAGGGTGTAATCCTTTGTATCTGTTTTTGGATAGAGCAGACAACCACAGTCGAAAGTTCCTTCCGGACAGCCTGTACCTTCTACAGGAGGACATGGATTACACATAGCAGGGTCAACTATGCTCCATTTGGCGATTCCAGAACATTCTTCCACACAACAAGGTACTTCAGGACAAGTTCCGTAAGTATTGGGTGCAAATGTAAAGTAAGCACCTGGAACAGGATCACATTCATCTACCTCGCAATCTTTGAAAGTAATATTAAGGTCTACAAGAGGAGGGGTATTATCAAGTTTTACAACCTCAGTGTATACTTCGTTTAAAGATGGCTCACAGCAGTCAGCAATTGTGACATACAGACAAATCTCTTCACAGTCACCCAGGCTAGATAAGGCGGGGGAACTATTATAAACATTAGCGTCGCCAAAGTCGTAACCTACCTCTACCGTTTCTGTTGCAGGGTCATCTGTTGACCATACCTTACGTGTTGTATCTGGGAATAGTACTACTACATCACCTACTGCAGGGGCACTTACCCAAGCTTCTTTAGCCTGAAATGTAACTGATTTGTCTTCTGGTATTGCCTCAGCAAAGGTTACGGTTACTTTGAGTACGTCTGCTCTGATAAATTCTTTCACATCTGCAGGATACTGGTCTTCAATCTCAATGGTTACAGCTTGTTCGACTTCGCCTTCGACTTCGTCTTCACCTTCGTCTTCACCTGGGGTTACACCAGGAAGACAGCCGACAAAGAGGAAAGATGCCAGTGCGACTACGAAGAGTACTAATAATAGTTTCTTCATTTTTTTCTCCTTTCATTTATTTTATTACTAAGATAAGTTACTTAATTTCGCGAAATTAATTAACCTTAATCAATTTCTTTTTTAAAATAGCTTCTTAATCTCTTTACTTATGAGGAGAGCTGGTGAGCTCATTGTATTTCATAAGCAATTCTTCCGTATCTCGACCTGATACGGGTTAAGAAACTACCGGTTTTGATTAGTTAACCAGTTAGCCGGTTTGCCGGTTATCCAGTTAACTAGTAATATCAATTTATCAACTGACCAATAAAATAATTGACTGATTTTTCAATTCACCAATTAAAGATTCAATTAAAGATTAAGATAAAGACCAGTTTGCCGATTAACCTGCTAGCCAGTTAAAACAAAGATCAGTTAATTGGTAAACCGGGTAACTGGGTAACTAAATAAATACTAATAAATAATACGAGAAAAGTCAAGAAAAGTTTCATTATTAGTTAACCAGTTTGCTGGTTAACCGGTTTACCAGTTGGCTAAATAACCAGGTAACTGGGTAACCGGGTAACCGGCCAACTGGGTAACTGGCTAACCGGCTAACTTTATTTAATATATTCGACACGTTAGAATAAAAATCCTTCTTTTTTAGTGAATTTTTTTAAATTTTTTATTGTCAAAGAACTAATAAATTAATATCCATATTTATCTTATAGATTCCGCATCAAGTGCGGAATGACAAAATTAATTCTCCGGAGGAGGTGGGGCTGATCCACCCGATGAAGTAGATGGTTCAGGTGAACTACCCGTCTCTGTGGGAGCTTCTCCTGCTTCTTGAGCAGGGGTTTCTCCAATAGTGGTCTCGCTGCTTTCACCAGGCAAAGAAGTAGGTGAAGTCCCGTCAATCAGAGTGGTAGAGGATGGTTTTACTCCTCCTGATTCTATTTTGGCTGTACTAATCTCCGTCTCTAAATTCTTTTGAATATTTTCACAGATATCATTAATATTACTACTGTCATCCATAGCTTTTTTAAATAAGAGAGAAATTTTTTCCGGAGATAAGCCTGAATCCGAGGCCATTAGACTTAAATAACTCAGTTCCTCACTTATCTCGGTAATCTCTTCTATGCTTTTGCCTTCAGCAGTTCCCCTCTTTACCAGCCAGAAAAGAGATTCGGAGGGGACATCATTCTCCAGACTATCAGCTAATATTTTAATTATTTCTTCCCCATCATCAATTTGTAAACCTTCTTGGCGGGCTTCATTTAATATCCCCACAGCTTTTTTTAGGTGCTCTGCCCTGGTAGAGACTACCGAAATTATTATAGTGTCTTCTACATTCTTAGCAAAACCTTCGTTTATTTTATTGATTAAAGGTTCTGTGGGTAAGCCTTCTTGCTGAGTCTCTAATATAATATCAAAGACTTTCTTGATATTATAGGCATCCAATGATTCTTCTACACTATTTTCAAGAATTGTTTTGGTATCTTCAAAGGGAATACCTGATTCGAGCAACTCCTGAGCAGTACTTAAAATCATTCTTCTCTGAAAAGTAGAATAAGAAGAAGAATCTATAATGTTTTTCAATTCTTCTATCTGTTCATCAATACTTTCTGTCTCTACGGCAAAAGCAGAAATAGAAAAAGAGAATATCACCAGCAAAGATATTAAGATTGTTAAAGTTAATATTAATTTATTTTTAACTTTTTTCGAATTCATAATTTAAATTACCAATGGGTTAATTTACCAATTTACCGATTGACCAATTCACCAACTAAGATAAAGACCGTTTGCCGGTTAGCCGGTTGACTGGTTAGGATTGGAGAACCGGTTAACAGGGTAACTAGATAACCGGATAACTTACTTAAGTTGAATTGCAATTATTTATTTCTAATATGGCATTCCTGTTGCCAAAGCCATCTTTCACATAGCGAAGGGCATTGGGATTAGGAAGCCACTTTTCTCCATCAAGAACGAACATATACTCATATCTTCCTGGAGGTAATTTCAGGGTGGCAGTCCAGATTCCATCACCCTCAGGATCTTGTAAGGTATTAGCCTGAGGATCCCAGCCATTGAAATCACCGGCGATAGCTACCGTGTGAACTTTGTTACTATCACTAATTCTTAAAGAAAATTGCACTTCAGCTGAACAGATAGAAGAATTATCTGGAGAGTTAGTGTTTAAGATAAACGTAAAGGCGAAAAATACAAGTAGTGCTGTTGCAGCTGCTGCCCCGAGCAAACGGAAAGAAAATCTCGGGATAAAAGCCCGCTTTTTTAGCTGGTCCAGGAAGGAAGATTGAATCTGAATCTCTCTTTGAGATATTTTAGCCATTATGTTTTGGGTAAAATCCGCCGGTGCTGTTTTGGGTGAAAAAGAATTCAAAGCTGTCTCTATTTTTTTTAATATTTGATATTCTTTGTTGCAAACTGGGCAGGATTTTAAGTGTTCTTCTACCTGCTGGGCAATTTCCACTTCAAGTGCATCGTCTATATAAGAATTTAATAATTTTTTAATTTTTTGGCAGTTCATTTTTGCAACCTCGGGATACAAGTGATTTAGTATTTAGTCGTTAGTATTTAGTATTTAGTCGTTAGCAAGAAACAAATAAATACAAAATGCAAATTTATCAATAAAATACATTTCTTGCTTGTATAATATAATACGAAAATGTGAGGGAAAAGTTACAAGAAATAAATTAGTTACCCAGTTAGCCGGTTACCCGGTTAACCAGTTACCAGGTTAGTATAGTTAGAGATATTGTTGGATTTGTTCGTTAATCTTTGTTGTTTTTGTATAACTTTGTGTTTGTGATTTCAAATAGGTAATCAGTCCATTAATTAATTTACCTATTTTTCGAGCATAATCATAATAAGTTTTAAAATCTTCCTTATTAATATAATTTAAATCTAAACTGATATATAAATCATTTTGCACTTCAGATGCTGAAGCTCGTGCTATTACTAAAAAGCTTATAAACTCTTTTGTAGTTCTTCTATCAAAGCCCTCAGCTATATTTGACATTATAGAAACAGCAGATCTTTTCATCTGCGAAGTCAGGCCATACATCTCTTCCTGAGGATATTTTTTGGTTAACTTATATATATCATTGGCAAATTTTCTTGCTTCTTGCCAAATAATTAACTCTTCAAAGGACTTTATAGTAGCCAAAGTTATCTCCTTTCAATTATCTGTGTTGTTTTCAAATATACTATTTATAGTTTTTCTATTATATTTCCTAAACTGGGTAACTGGTGAACTGGATAACTGGATAACTAAATACTGGTTTCTAGAATTTTTCTTAATTGTTCGCGGGCGCGGTAGAGACGGACTTTTACGGTTCCGACGGGCAATTTCAGGATATTAGCAATTTCGATATAAGAAAGGTCTTGCAGGTGACGCAAAACTAAAACTTCCCTGTATTTTAAAGGTAGAGAATAGATGGCTTTTTGCACTGTTCGGACATCTTCTTTACGGGTAATAATCTGTTCTGGATTATTGGTTAAATCTGCAGGTTGAAGATAAAATTCTGAATCATCTGTCTCTATGGGGGCATCAAGAGATGTTGGGTTTAATTCTTTTTTTTTAAATTTATCTCGAATAATATTTAAGGTAATCTGATAGAGCCAGGTGGAGAATTTATAGGAAGGGTTAAAATGAGCCAATGATTGAAAAGCCCGCAGGAAGGCCTCTTGAGAAATGTCTTCTGCTTCCTGTGGATTATTATTGCTCATCCGATAGGCCAAGTTATAGACCATATTTTTATAATTATCTATTAACCGGGAAAACATTTGAGTATTTCCCAGGAGACAGGATTCTATTATTTTAAGTTCGTCCATTAGTAATTCACCGATTAAATTAGTTATCCAGTTAGCCGGTTTACCAGTTTACCAGTTAGGATAGGATTAGTTAGCCAGTTTACCAGTTTACCAATTAGGATTAAAACAGTTAGGTTGTTGGCAAATTTTATTGCTTCTTGCCAAATAATTAATTCTTCAAACGATTTTATACTCGACAAATCAATTCTCCTCAATTATTCTATTCATTTCATTCAATTACGCTATTTACAATTTTATTATTTTCCCAACCGGTAAACCGGTTAACTGGGTAACTGGGTAACTATACATTATATGATATGCGTGATATATGGTGCGAGTACTAGCTTGAGGGGTGGTTTTCATCTATCCAATCAATCCAGTATTGGGCAGATGCAGGGATAGAAGTACCATCCCACCAGGTGCTATCAGGATAATTATCAATTACTAACTGATAAGCTGCTCGTGCTTCAGGCCAATATTCTAAGGCACGATAATTATCACCAATCCTAAACTGGGCTTCAGGAGGAATTCCTCTACCATCACTCCAGGTAGAATCAGGATAATAGTCAATTATAATCTGATAGGCAGCAATTGCTTCGAGATATTGGCCAAGTTTACTGTAACAGTACCCAATATAATATTGGGCGCAGGGAGCGATAAGTCGTCCTGATTCACCTGGCCAGGTAGAATCAGGATAATTATTGACAGTGATTTGAAATTCTAAAATAGCCTGTTCATAATTTTTAGTCTCATAATAAGAATAAGCAATAAAGTATTGAGCGGGAGCAATATAATCACTTTCCGGGTAATTATCAATCACCTTATTATACTCGATAATCGCCTGTTCGTAATTAAATAATTTCCGATAACTATGACCAATATAGTATTGGGCACGGGGGGCTAAAGAGTTTTGTGTATAATTATTTATCACTTTCTGGTATGCCTCAATGGCGTGAGTATAATCATAAGTGGCATAATAACAATTTCCTATTCCTAATTGGGCATCATCAGCATAGGGGCTGTCCGGATAATTATCTATAAGTGCTTGATATTCAAGGAGGGCCTGGATGTAGTAGTGAAAATTGTTTTCGTTAATATCACCAATGTAGTATTGGGCATCATCGGCATAGGGGCTGTCTGGAAAGTCGGTGAGTAATTGCTGAAAAGTAGTAAGTGCCTCGTTATAATATTCAAGGTTGTAGTAGATGATACCACTATCAAAGAGGTATTTGTCAGTGCAGGAATGGAGAATTATAGGATCTTCTTTATCACTGATAGTATTAACCTGCCCTTCCTCTATAAAAACACTCAACATATGATATTTAGGATAGCCTTCTTTTACAATAGTTAAAGTCCGACTGCCTATGGAAACTTCATCTATTCGGAAATACCCCTCTTCATCGGTAAGGGCAGTATTTGAGGAGGCAGTTATGCTGACCAGGGCTCCTTCTAAAGGGCGGGGACCAATAATGGTTTCCTCATAAATATATCCTTCCACTGAGCCTTTTAATGGTGAAGAAAATAAGCAACCATTTAAAATTAGAAGGGAACAGAATAGCAAAGGTAATAAAATGACAGGGGACCGTTCTTTAATATTTTTTATTTTTTTGAAATTTTTAATTATTAATAACAATAATAAAAGCCTCCCTTTGTTAGTTAATTAGTTTGCCAGTTAACCAGTTTACCGGTTAATTCTGCAGCATGCAGCATAACGTGCCGTGTTGGATTAAATAGGCACAAAGAAATTTATCTTCTTTGCGATAACCATTTTTTAATATAATCTATAAACTTATAGAATTGATCTATCCTTTGAAGATTTTTATATACTTCATCCCAGTCAATATCCAAATATTCATGAATTAGAATATTTCTAAAACCAGCAATAAGTTTTACAACTATCTCTTTTTTCTTTTTATATTCTTGGTTATTTCCCAAAAAAGCAAAAATATTTTTAACATATTATATATGGTACGTTGTAGATAATTTTACAGTAAATTATAATTTTTTGGTTATAGTTATAATGTATCATTTCTCTACCTTACCATTTTGTCTACTTTTTGGGTTTCAATCATTCTTTATATTGTTATTGACAGTACCCTTTTACTGCTCCCATAAATTTTAGCTTAATGTTTTTAGTTAGTCAATCAGCTTTTAAGTATATTTTAATGTAAGGAAATAGGTTAACTATTGCCTTAAATTTATATGATCAGAAACTGGCTTGATTCATCGAGCCCCAACTCTTCATTAGAAATATGCAACTTATAATCTTATAATCTGAAACCTATTGACTGGTAAACTGGCTAACCGGGTAACTGAGTAACCGGGAAACTGAGTAACTGAGTAACCGACACACTAATCCTTATTTATTTTCTTCAATTTTTTTTCTGCTTCCCGGGCGTATTCTGATTGAGGAGCAAGTTCGATTACTCGGGAAAGAAATTTTTGGGCTTCTTCTTTTTCCCCTATTTTATCATAAGATAATCCCAAATAATAGTTAACTTCTATATTGAGAGGAGATATTTTTTCTACTTTTTCTAAATATTCTATTGCTTGAGAATACTTCTTTTTCTCAAAATATAGGTAGCCAACCTTGAAGTTGAGACTAATTCGAGTTCCTCTGTAATTATATCTTATTGAACTGGTTGAACTGGTTAAAGAAGAGTTGTTTTCTAACAAATCTATTATATCTAAAGCCTTTAAATAATAATCCAGAGCTTTATCGTATTCGTTATTAAAAGGAACCAGGCTCCTTATCTCATAAATATACCCTAATTTAAGATAACTATCTAAATCGGTGGGGTCTTCGGCAATAATTTTTTCATATTGAGGGATAACTCGTTCAGCTATCTCATTTGCCTTTCGATAGAGACTATAAGCCTTAAAAATATTTTTGTTGTTGTACTCTATAATCCCTTTTTGGAGATAACATCGCCCGAGATAATAATAGCTTTCGGTATGATTTGGATCCAGTTCAATCGATTTTTCAAATTCAGTAATAGCTTTATCGTATTCTCCCTGGCTAAAATAGGATATCCCCATCCTGAAAGGAGTCTGGGGTTGGGATTGGGATTGGGATTGGGATTGGGTTTGAGATTGGAATTGGGTTTGGGTTTGAGATGGAGCTTTAGGCCGTATAAATCCGGAAACGACAATCACTGCCTGAGGATTAATCGGGTCATTAGTTTCCACATAAATTCTCTTGGTAAATCTTCCTATCATATCCATTGAATTAACCGTAATTTTTAACTCCCCTATTTCTCCCGGATTAAGTTCTTTGGGGGAAATAATTGGGTCGATGCAGGATTCACAAGCAACCTTAGTTCCCTTAATAATTAAAACCTCATCACCTATATTTTCAAATTTAAAGATATGAGTAGGTAGCTCATCGGGAGGAATTTCTCCAAAATCCCAGGATTCTTCTAAAAAGTAAATAGAAGGACCGGAATTGGCCTCCGCAATAGTAGTAGCAGTAATAAATCCCAGGGGTAAAGCTTGAGCTATAAAAATAAAAATTAAAGAAAAAATAACATAACATTTATTCATTTATATTTCTCTCTCCTATTTTTTAATCTTTTTAATTATATAATAGTTATATCTCTTTAGCAAATGTAAACAAAGGTGCCTGGCACTTTTGTTTACATTTTATAAAAAACAAAAATGTGATATACTTATAAAAATATTTACAGTACGGGGTGATGGCTATAAATATATCAATTAGGAAGATTTCACGGCCAAAGATATTAGACCGTTATATTGTAAAAGAAGTGATGAGTTTTGTTGCCCTGGCAGTTGCTGCTCTTACCATTATGTTAATTATGCAGACTCTCTTTGAATTAATGGATATGTTAATCAATAAGAAAGTAGCCTGGCCCTATATTGCAAAACTATTAATCTATCGTCTCCCGGCATTTTTGGTAGTAACCTTCCCCATTTCTCTGCTTGCCTCCAGCGAATTAGCTATTGGTCGTCTTTCTACAGATGGGGAAATAACAGCAATGAGAGCGGGAGGAATAAGCTTACGCCGAATAATGATCCCCTTTTTAGTTGCTGCTCTGGCTATAAGTATTTTAGCTTTTGTAATTAATGATTACATCGTTCCTGAGGCCAATCATATCTCTCAAAATATTATCAGGGAAATCGTGTTAAAGAAGGGGCCACCTAACATCAGAAGAAATGTATTTTTCCGTGATGCTGAAAACCGCTATTTTTATATAAATCGGCTGGATGAAAAAAATATGATTATGCAGGATATTATGGTCTATGAAATGACCCGAGAAAAATTTCCCAGAATGATAACTGCTAAGATTGGTAAATGGGTGGTTGACACCTGGAAACTGGAGAACGGGACTATTTATAATTACGACGAAAATGGCAAAATTAGTTATGAAATGAGTTTTGTAAATTTAGATATCATTGTTAAGGAAGATTTACAAAAATTCTTTAAAAATCAGAGGACTCCTCAGGAGATGAGTAGTAAAGAACTAAAGCAACAGATAGATATTTTGCAACAAGCAGGAGCAGATACTAAAAATTTTGAAGTAGATTTACATATGAAATATTCTATCCCCTTTACCGGTTTAATCTTTGTCCTGCTGGGAGTACCTTTAGGCTTGCGGGTAAAGCGGGGGAGTAAAGCAACTGGAGTAATCATCAGTATTGTTTTAGTTTTATTTTATTATATTTTACTTTCCACTACCCGGTCATTTGGTCGAGGGGGTATGTTGGTTCCGATTCTGGCAGCTTGGGCGCCTAATATATTTTTTGGAACTTTAGGGGTGTTTATTATGTTTGGAGCGGAAAAGAAGTGAATCAATTGACCGATTCACCAATTTACCAATTTACCAATTAAAGACCATTTATAGATATTAGTTTTAATATTAGTTTTCAACAAAAGAAATAAAGATGGTTTTTAGATAAAGATATCTTGTAAGGAAATGTAAGAAATATGATACAAAATGGAAGAATAGGACAGGCATCTCGCCAGTCTATGGGGAAAAATAGAAAAAGTGACAAAAGGGACAGGCAACTTTTTAGGTCAAAAAGTAGCCTGTCCCCATTTTCATTAGTATTATTTGTATTAATTTTATTTCTAAATTTTGCAAACTTAGATATCGGAGTTAGTCTGATATCCTTTGCTCAGGAAGCAGGAGAGGCACCAGAGACCCAGGCAACTGAAGAGATACAAGAAACCATAGAAACAATAAAATCAGCAGGAGAAGCAGGAACAGCAGGAGAAGAAACGGAAGAAGAATTAGATATCTCATTAAAGGCTGAATATATCACTTATGAAAAGGTAGAGGGCGAAGACCTGATTATTGCCAAAGATGGAGTAGATTTGAAATATCAGGATATCGAGATAAAAGCTGATTATCTGAAAATTAATTTAAATACTAATCTTTTTTCTGCCTCCGGAAAAGTTTATTTCTTGCAAGAAGAGACTGAAACTCGCTGTGAAGAGATTTCATATAACTGGAAAACCAAAAAAATAATTTTACTCCAATTAAAAGGTGAATTAACCGGGGAAGGGGTAAAAGGAAAAATTTATTATAGTGGAGAGAAGATGGAAAATTTCCCAGAGACAGTAGAAATTACGGAGGGAAATTTTACCACCTGTGAATTAGAAGAACCTCATTATCACATCGTTGCCAAAAAAATGATCATCTATCCTAAAGATAAAATAATCGCCCATAACATCTCCTGGTACGAAGGAAAAACCAAAATTATTACCCTCCCCTACTTCTTAATTTTCTTGGACCGTAAAACCCAGCAACCCATTCTTCCTAAGATAGGCCAGAATAGCACAGATGGCTGGTTTATAAAAACAAATTTTAATTATTATATAGACGAAAAATCTTATGGAACCCTCTATATCGACTGGCTACAAAAGAGAGGTATTGGTACTGGTTTTGAACATACTTTTGAAATAGGAGATGAAAACAGTAATGGAGAGACTTCTTTCTACTTATATCAAATTAAGGAAAAGAATACCGATAAATTTAAATTAACTGGCAATCTAAATTATAAACAAGAATTCACCGAAAAAAATCTCAAAACTCAAGTAACTTTAAACTATGGTGGCACTAAAACCAAAGATTCGGTACCTTATAATACCTTGAAATCTCAATTCAGTATAGATAAAGATGGAGAAAAATACAACCTTAAACTTACTGGTAAATACAATTTCAGTGGAACAGGATTGGGAGAAGAAGATTTAAGTATCGATGGTAATATTAAATTAAGCCATAACTATACTTTTAACGATAAATTAAATTCTGCCCTGACTTTGGTCTATACCGACAAAAACCCAGCGAGTTGGGAAGTAGCAGACCTTGAGTTAAAACCGAAATGGGAACTAAAATATAAGGGTGAGGGTTACAGCTTAAATGTGACAACTGAAAAGAGGTTTGACCTGGATGGAGATGATTATACTGGAGAAAATGTTTCTAAAATAATTGACCGCTTGCCAGAATTCGACTTTAAAAAGAGCCCGACTCCCCTTGGAGATACTAAGATTACCTATGATATTGATGCCTCGGTAGCACATTTTTATGAAGCATCTACTGAAGAAGATAACTGGCGGGGAGAGTATATTATTAACCTGAAAAGACCTTTTGATTTGGGTAAATATTTCACCCTAACTCCTTCGGGGGTTTTTCGACAAGATGTCTATCTGACCGGTGAAGCTCGCTACTTATTGGGAGGAAAAATAGATTTAAAGGCAGTTTATAACCCTTATATCTCCTCTACCCTATCCTATAGTTATAATAAATCTGTTGGTCCGACCCCCTTTAATTTTGATTATATAGCTCCTCTGACCAATACAATAAGCGGAAAATTGACCTTAAAGCCTACTGAAAAAGTTAAATTAGATTTATCTACTAATTATAATTTTGTTACGGAAAATTTTGATAATTTAGTGGCAAAATTAGAATATAAACCAAAAGACGACTGGAAGATGAATTTTAATACTTCGTATAATTTAAATACTAAAGAATGGACCAAGAAGGTAAATTCCAGTCTTGACTTACAGTTGACAGATAATTGGAAAGTTAAATATAAAGGTGTGGTCGATTTAGAGGATTTTAAACTGACTAACAGTGTAGTAGGAATTACTCGGGACCTTCACTGCCGAGAGATAACTATAAACTATAAGCAGGCCAATAAGTCTTTATGGGTGGAATTCTATATTAAAGCTTTCCCTACAGAGAAGATAACTCTGGGGGGACAGTAGATTAGTCGTTAGTGAATAGTGAATAGTAAATAGTCGTTAGTAGGACAAGGACATTGCGATACGCCCTTATACAACCAATTCTTTCATGCAAGTAATTATGTAGGGGCACGATGCATCGTGCCCCAACACCATAAGCAATCATAATAATCATATAATCTTTAAGTTATTGCGTAGTGATTAAAGCTGTAACTTTTACTATATCAAAATCTGCACCGCCTTCTCCAGAATCACTTCTTGAATCGGGTTTATTCATTGAAGAACCAAGATCGGTGTATATAGTAAAATAAGGTTCTAAGTAATCATAAGTATTATTCCCTGGATCCGTAGTTAGAACATTAATATCGATGCTACTCGGACTTCCTAAATCACTAACAGCAATAGTTACTTGCAACGTTTTTTCGCTTGATGATGAATCAGTTAATGATATCGATGCTGACCCCTCTTCTACCCGACTAAAATAAACACCCGTGCTATCAAATTTAACATAATAAAAATCATTTTCCCAATCTTCTACATTATAGTCTGGCCCATCAGCAGAATTTTCGTCTGTATCCAAAGCTATATAATATATTCCATCGTCAGTATTTATCTCCCCTTTTACTTCTACTGTGATTTTCAATTGATACGCAGGTTTCCCTGGTCCCGGTCCGGGACCATCAGGCCACCTCGCACATCCACTAACAGCTACTGCTATCCCTAATAATATTAATAAACTCCATATTATCTTTTTCATTCTATTCCCCTTTTGCAAAAATGTAAACAAAAGTGCCTGGCACTTTTGTTTACATTAGTCTAATTTGATGCCACTTTGGACATTGCCTTCTACTTCTAATCTTTCAGTTTCAATATAAAAGATGGCTTTGTCTCCGGTGATCCATCTTCCGCCTTCTTTTTCTTCTATCCTCACTTTTCCGATTAAGTCTATTTTTTGTTCTTTATCATTATATATTGCTTTCTCAGCAGTGATAATATAGTCTTTCTTAAAAATCTTTACCTCTCCAGTAGCAGTTAAATCTCGGGTATCAGTAAAAATCTCCAACATATTACAATTCCAAACGATATTGTCTTCCTTCTCTTCTTTATCTTTTCGCTCTTGGATTAATATTACTTTCTCTTGAAAGACATATTTTTTATCATTAAGAAAAGCTTCAAGGGTTTCGCCAGTAATAGTGATATCACTCTGGACTAATTTTATATCACCTTTTATCTGGCCAATCTTTTTATCTACGTCAAAATCAGCTTCCCGGGCGGTTAGAGTAATATCTTCTTGGGTGATAATGACATTCCCTTCAAATATCATTTTATCAGTACTCTTATCATAAGTTACATTATTTGCCTCTATATTTACTACCGATTCTTCTGCCTCTTTTTTTTCTTCCTGGGCAAAAGCGCAAAATGATAAAAATATAATTAAAGACAGGCTAAAAAGTATAGTAAAAATTTTGATAAAATACATACTCTTATAATTTCTCATTTATTTTCAAAACTCCTTTCTTATGGAGAAATATTCTGCAGAAATTTAGAACTTTTTCAGCATCTTTTAAAGCACTTCTTATATCCTCTACTGTAAAATGCTGAAAAGGGACTCCTCCTGGCAAACCATTAGGATATCTTGTAGGAATATAATAACGGTCTAATCTTCTGCATTCATTTATAATTTCTGAAAATTCTGAAACCTTATTCTTTATTTTTTCACAAAAATCATATAAAGAATGACCTATTACCATTCTTTCTCCTTGGGCATAAAGACAGGATTTCATTGCTTTTTCTGCAGATTGTTGGGCTATAAAACATCCTTTATCCAAAAACTTCTTTTCTCTATTCAACCATCTCACAAATTCAAGATCATCTTCTGATTGCCTAAACCATCGAAGAGCTTCCTTGCTCGAGTCTTTCATAGATAACTTCTCCTTCTCTATTTATTCTTTCAATAAAGGGATTTTTTTCTTTAAGCATCTTATCAAATTCTTCTGGTGTATAGGCAAGTATATCAAAAGCAATGGGGATATCCCATATAAGGTAAAGTTCTTTTAATCTATCTAAAAACCTCTTTTTAGTTTCATAAATCACGATAATATCTACATCACTATATTTGTCTTCCTCTTCTTTGCACCAAGAACCAAATAGAATTATCTTTACCGGGTTTAACTTTTTATACAAAGATATGATAGATTTTTTTAATTCCTCTTTATTCATCCTAATTCACCGAAATCAATATTAAGTTCTTTTATCAATGAATCTTAAAAGTTACTTTTACATTCCCCCGTAATTCAAGTTTGTTTAATTCAACATCGCTGGTAAGCCAATCAGCAGTAATTTTATTTTCTTTTACTAACAATTCTACTGGCTCCAGGCTGGCTAAGGTCTCTTCTTCCGAATCCCAGTAAAATCTGTCTCCTTTTAAGATATCCCCTTCCTTAGTCTCAATAACTACCTCTCCCACTAATTCCATACTCTTGTTTCCCATATCGGCAATACATCTATTAAGCTGGATATTTAGATATGGTTCATTATCTTTAAAGATAACCGCTTTTTTAATCTTTTCAAAGATGGTCTTTTTACGGTCCTCAGCTAACGATATTTTATCAGCTTCTATTTCCCATTCCTTTTTCCCGAATTTAACTCCTACCACTGTCCCCTTTTCAATCTTAACTGGGGCTTCTTTAACTTCGATATCCTCTTCTTCGATTTCTTCAATCCCTTCTTCTGTTTCGCCCGTATCCCCATCTTTCCCCTTATTATATATAAAATAAAAAGAAAGGGCTATAGCTAGAATTATTATTAAAATAAACCATAAATGTTTTTGTTTAAGCATATTATAATAATATCATTAAAGCCCTAAATGTAAAAGCATTTCATCCCAGAAAGTATCTTGAGAAAAATTAGTATAGTTATAATAGCCACTATAACCATAATACCAGGGGAAATAGATAGAAATACCTTTAGAGTTGCTTACCTTTCTACCACTATATCCCGATTCTATAACGGAATTATTTAAGGTTTGCTGGATGTTTAAGATAATGTTTTTAACTTCCAGGCTATTTGAATATGCTAATAATTGATTACCAAGATCGTATAAATCAATAAAATCTGGATCTCCATAATACTGACTATTTACCGCACTAAGAATATATTTACTCTTGGGAGTAAAGGAATCACTCATAATAGCCAGAGCCAAATTAGATAACTGACCTGCCAAAGTATCCATATAGCTTAAATCAATTGCTGATTGGGTGACATTACCAGAAGGATAAGAAAAAATATATTTATCCACAATATCGGTAGCCAATTGTGTTGCTGACATAAAGGGGTTGCCCACCAGTTGCGCCAAAATGGAATCGTAGGGCCAGCCATCACCAGGTTCACTTTCTTCTGAGGCAACCATTATATCAGCATAATCTTTTATTTGATATGCTACTTCAGTCATCGCCATAAGGCAGGCATCCATTCCCACAATATCAACTTTTTTCCCCATTTGAGTACTAATAGCAGAAAGTGCATATTCTAACTCCGGCATAGTAATTCTATCTATTCCACTGGTATTATCCCAGGCAATATCTTTAGTAGTGTATGCTGGTGACCTAAATCCTCCTCCATGATTCCAAATTACTAATAGATACTTTTTAGCAGGATAATTAGTTGCTGCCCAACTGGCAAAATCAACCAAGGTTTGAGGGTCTCCCATATTTAATTCGCCAAGGTCGTCTATTAATGGTGAATTTATCTGAACAGGATCAAAATCCTGAGTGATATAATATCTTCTGGTGGTAGTCCAATTACTATTAGAAATATCATCAAGATAACCTTCATTATTAGAAGCTAACACACTATAAGGTATTCGGTCTACCTGAACTATGACATTTACATCAGCTGTGGAACCAACCATCTCCATCTCGTTTATATCATCGATACCAGCCATCTCTAAATTATTATCAGAATCAAGATAGATCATTACCGTCCATTCGGTAGTATTATTTATGGGTGGAAATAAAAAACAACCAGTAAGGCTGATTGATAAAATTAATAGAATAAAAATTATTGCATGTTTATATTTCATAAATTGTTACTCCTCTTTAATTTAGTAGTTAGTTAGTCGTTAGTGAATAGTTAGTATATCGTATTGCGTTTAGCGTTTAGCGTTTAAGATAAATCAATAAATTAAAAACGAAAAGCGAAAAACTATAATTCAAAATTCAAAACCTTTTTTCGCATAAAATATTTTTTTAATGTAGAGGTCAAATTTATTCGACCTAGATACTCGAGTATTTTTTAGCGGGCTCGATGTCTACCTGTGCGTGTACCTGTCTACCGTGCCGGCACAGGCAGGCGCACGCAGACAGGAATCGAGCCCCTACCTTGATAGTCGATTCATCATGTCCTACGGATCAATATAGATTGCTGAAAACAAGAATGAATATTTATAACGACATCGCAAAGTTATTTTTTTGTTATTGTTAATAATATATCATATAATAAATTAGAAGTCGAAAAAATAGTAGATTAATACAATTCATCGATTGACCGATTGACCGATTAGATTAGTCGTTAGTAAAGAAAACACAAAGAATAAATACATAAGATAAAAAATAATTTGGTTAGTTAGTTTACCAGTTGAAATTATAAGTTACAAGCCGCAATTTAACACTTTTAACCATATTTGATACCAAAATAAGATTTTTTAAAATTATTTTAAAAAATCTTAAAAAAAAGAAGGATTTTATTTACTTCTTGTTGTATTATTATATAATAATACAAATAATCAATATGATAATAATATTTTTTACTCAGAAGGTCTTAATATTGATTAAACAATTTAATAAGGAGGTGCTTTATTCGTTTCAATTAAATTAGAATTTTATTTTCTGGAACACATTTATTATTGACTATTTTTTAACTATCTGTTATAATTCAAAAAATTTTATGAGGAGAATAAAAATGAGAAAGAAATTTTTTAAGAAAATCTTTATAAGTGTGGCTTTAATTTTAATACTTGGCGTAATTTCTGCGGGTTGCGGAACACTTGCTCCACCACCAGTTGTACCAACAACCCCAACAACTTGCACTTTAACTGTTTATTCACAAGATTTTTGGTGTTATGGTTACGTATGGGTAAACGGAATGTCTACCGGAAAATGGATTGATTATAACGGAGCTGTTACTGTTACAGGACTTACAGTAGGAACAACAGCAAGTGTTCAAATTGTAGATAATTCTGGTTTTTATAGCCATCCAGAAATAATAGTATTAGGCCCTGGGAATAATATAGTAACATTCACTTATTGGTAAAATAGTTTTAATACTTATAATAATTTGTTTCAAGGTATAAAAAACAATTAATTATTAGTAATAGATTATTATATAATCAAAAAAATTTAAGGGATCATTTAGATAAAATAGTCAAAAAACTACAGATGATCCCTTATTTTAATTTATCGCAAAATAGAAATTGAACTTCACATAGAAAAGTAAGAAAAATTAATAAATTTTGATTGTATGAAAATGATTCTTCTAATTTTGGCGGATGATAGAAAAAATTTCATAAAAAAAGAGGATTTTTTAAAAAATTATCGAATATTTATATTATAGATAAAATAATAAAAATTAATTTCTCTCAAGATTAATTATATGGAGATGAAAATAATGCGCATATCTATATTATTTAAAAAGAGTATTTTAATTATAATAATGTTTGCGATGTTAGGGTTGGGGACTGGTTGTACGATAATCATACCGGATACCGGCCAAACGGGTACTGTTTACCTTAATATCACTAACAGTGATTGGTATTATGATATCTATTTAGATTCATATAGCAATTATTTAGGGACAACCGATGTATATGGACAAAAGACCTTCTCTAATGTTCCTACCGGCTATCGTACTTTTTATGCAGTAGATGATACAGGACTTTATTCCGGCCAAAAAACTCAATATATCCATTCCGGAATAAATTTTGTAGACATTTATGTATATTACAATTATTAAAAAACAAAAAATAAAGTAATAAGGAAACTTTTCTTATGTTGGGAAAGAAGAAATATTCACTGTTGCTTATTCTCATAATAGCTGTTTTGCTATTAACTTCCGGCTGTGGTTATTATTACCCCACTGTTTATACTTTCGGTTCTATCGAAATAACCACCAATCCCCTGGGGGCTAAAATTTTTTTAGATAATATAGATACGGGCTATTTTACTCCTTCTACTTTAACCTATGTTTCTGCTGGAAACCATATTCTTACTTTAGCTCTCGCAGATTATCTAAGCTATTCCTGCATAATTAATGTTAGAGCAAACCAGACTATCAATTTAAATATTACTTTAACCCCTATAGTTCCGCCAGCACCAAAAATTATTTTAACCGGAATTAGTGTCTTTCCCACTACTATAAATCTTGCAGTGGGAGAATCACAGACCTTCGATTCGGTTACTGCCTACTATTCTGACTCCAGTTCGGCAAATATTGACCTTACTGCCTGTAATTACAGTTCAAGCAATCCTGATTATGCTACCGTAAGCAATAACGGAACTGTTACGGGTGTATCTGATGGTTTTACCACTATTACGATATCTTATACGGAAGTCGGAGTAACCAAAACAACATCAGCAGAAATTACCGTTGGGACAGTTACTCAAAATGAGGTAGTATATCGAGCTCTTTGTGTGGGAGTCGGAGATTATATTTATGGTAGTGAGAATGACTTGTCTGCCCCACCTTATGATGTGGACAGAATGTGTTACACTCTCAGTAAATGCAGATTTGGTTCGTCAAACACTCCATTTTCTAACATCTGGTATTTAAAAGACTGGCAAGCAACAAAATCAAATATATTATACAATATTACCTCATACTGCTTTACTGGTGCTGATAATAATGATATTTCTTATTTTTATTTTAGTGGGCATGGAACTTTAACAGGAAATACTTCTTATATTTGCCCTGCTGATATGACCTCTTTTATAAATTCCGCTATAAGCGTAGACGAATTAGAAAATGCCTTAAGTACTATTCCAGGGACTAAAGTAGTCTTTATTGACGCCTGCCATTCCGGTGGATTTATCGGGAAAGCAGTAGGAGAAATACAAATTTCTAAAGAAGAATTGGAATCTTTTAATAGTGAGATTATTAATGTCTTTTCCCAGGCTAGATACAAAAGTCTTCTTACCACTAATCAGTATAAAGTTTTAACTTCCTGCCATTATCACCAGCAGTGTATGGAGCTTACGCCAGTAACACCAGGGGATTTTGACCCTTTCGGAGTGTTTACTATGGCTTTATGTGAGGGCTGTGGTTATTCTGGTAGTTACCCAGCAGATACTAATCTGGATACCAGGATCAGTTTGCAGGAAGCCTATCTCTATATAAAAAACTGGGTCGCAGAATTGGATGCGCAAATACCAAATATCAATATCACCCAGGATGTGCAAGTTTATCCTGATAATTCAACTTTTACGATAGTGGAATATTAAAATAGTCGATAGTCGTTAGTGAATAGTCGTTAGTATATGGTTAGCCAGTTAGCCAGTTTACCTGTTCGCGAGTCTACCGATGGCCACCTACCAGTCTACCGGTCAATTAAATTCATATACGTGGGTAGAAATGCTCTGGATTCCTGCTTACGCAGGAATGACAGAAAGAGAAGCAAAAATGACAGAAAAACCGAGATTGCCACGCCCTGATAAATCAAGGCTCGCAATGACATTTTAAAGAGGCGGGAATGACCAATGTAGAGGTACGATTCATCAAACCCGTTTTGGGACGGATAAATCCGACCCCTACATTTACTTTGACAGGCGAACTTGGCTTTATGAAACTTTTCCCATGAAAACGGGAACCAGGGAATACCTGCCCTTAATTGGCTAACCGGTAAACTATTATCTCATCTTCTTCACTTATTACTCATTACTTGTTACTTATTACTAATTTATTCTACCAATGCTATTACTGGAGTATCATTTTCTACTTGCAGGAACATCTCGGTTCCTTCTTCAATCTTTACATTCTTACCCGGGACGAGAGCTCCTGCTATTAATCCTATTGGGTTACTTAAAACAATTAATCCCAAAATCCCCACTCCTACAGCTATGGCAATTCTTTCATTCTTTTCTTGAGCTTCTTCCCCCAATATCAAACGAAGAGTCGTCCCGTCTAAGGTCGAAATTGGCTTAAATTCTATCTCTAATTTTCCCGGCTGAGATAAAATGGTAGCCTTTTTTGCCTCAATTATTTCCCCTTCCCCTAAAGAATTTACGGGAATAACCAATTTAGTATCTATAAATATATTTTCAGCTATTTGAAAATTAAAGGTTTCGCCTGACTTATTATCTTTAGAACTTAAGTTACTTAAAAAACGTATGGGCACCAGGGTGCCAGCAGGAATTACTACTTCTTCAAATTGTGGTTTTCCCTCCTTAAAACAAAGACCAAAAATAGCTTCTGCTCTCATAGCTAAAACATCTTCTGAGGTTTTTCCGAATAACACGTTTTCTAAATTTTCTATCCTGACAATTAAAGGCTCATTGGTATTTTTTTCTTCTAAGATCCATTGGGAGGCATTTATTTTGAAAATTACTGAAGGGTCTTCGGGGGTTCCGGTAATTATAAATTCTTTTAATTGTCTTACTCTATTTGTAACAGTCCCGGGGAGGGTCCTTCCTACTAATTCTTTTTCTAAATATTCTACCCGTTCAACTAAAGGTTTCTCCTGGATTACTCCATAGATAGCCACTTCTATCTGGGTTAAATCCTGCAACAAGGTAGCCTGCGAAGCTTCTGCTGCCCAGGAAAATTGGGCTAAAACTGAAGTAAAGATAAAGATAATTATTAAGAAAAAAGAAGATAATTTTTTAAATAACATTAAAATCACCTACCTTTAAATTAGTCGATAGTATTTAGTTGTTAGTTTCAAATGTAAGTTTTTAGTTTTTGGTTTTTAGATGAGATTGCCCCACTCTGATAAATCAGAAGTTATAATGCCATTATAGACAGGCGAGACGCCTGTCCTACGTAAGAGACGGGTTTGATAAATCAAACCCCTACCTCTCTCTATAAACTCGAAACTGGTAACTTGCAACCTAAAACCTATTAACTGGTAAACTGGATAACCGGGTAACTGGATAACTAATATCCTCCCTGCTATATATTTCTTCTGGCTCCTGGTTACTGACCTCTGGATTCTTCTTTCTTTACTAAATACTATTCATTAACGACTATTTTATTATAATATGATTCTTTAATTTCCGCAACAAAAATTACCACCAAAAAAAATAACCCCCGAAAAAATTCCGGGGGTTATTGTAGAATTTCACTAAGCCATTACAATTAGAAACTTACTGAAAGTCCTGCAGTTAAAGTACCGAGAGTATCGTTAATGGTCATTGCATCATAATCTTTAAGATCATCACTCCAGGTATTCTGCTCGTATCCAACAGTTAAGTCGGTGTTAGTAGCTAAAGCATAAGCTAATTCAACTTCAGCACTCCAGAAGGCAGCACCATCACTGTCAACTCTTCCTTCCACTGTAAGATCCATATCCTCAGCTAAGTCATACTCTAAAGTAGCCACTGCAACATATGTCCCTGCTGGGTAATCATATTGTCCAGCACCACTTAAGATGTATTTGCCTTCGTCATCCACTGGGTAATTCATATATTCAGCATATGCAGTAATACCACTGGTTAATACATCATAAGTAACATCTAATTCAGCAGCTTCTTCGGTATCTGCATCTACAGTGTAGACTAAATCAGCCTCTACTTCGTGAGTTTGGACTGCCATAGCTGTATCCATATCATAAGTCCAGCTTAATGTTGCACAAAGTTCGTCGGTTAATGGATAAGTAGCTTCTACACCACCGCCAAATCTATCAGCAGTAAATCCGCTCATAGTTGGAACAAATCCTGGTTGTACATAATGAGCATCTATTGCCAAACCGAGGTCGTCTAATGAGGTATCGATAGTTAATGCTCCTGCATAGGTTAATGCAGTGCCGTAGAACACACCTGCTTCGACAGCAACAGCTGCTTCATCTTCCTCACCCAAGTTAAATGCTAAGTCTAAACTACCAGCATAACCAGCAGCTAATACGTCATAAGAACCGGTAATACCAACAGCTACTTCATCTGCATCACCAAGAGCAAAGCCAACGTTTGCAGTATAGTAATCTTCTACATCTCCAAATAAAGTCCAGTTACCGAGATCGTTCTCTGTATCCCAAACCCAGGTAGCTAAGAATCCGTCAAAGCTATCAGAGTCGAAAACTAATCCTAATCCGATAGTAGCTGGTTCAACTTCGCCAACTCTTAGTTGTAAATCTGCGCCTTGATAGTCAATAAAGAAACCACTCCAGGTCACTACAGGTGTTCCACCGAAAATATCTGCAATTTCTACAGAAATACCGGCAGTAGTTTCATCATTGATGGTTGCTTCAATATTAATGTTAGTGTCATCTGTTAAAGTTGCGACTGTCATTGGAACTACAACTTTAGTATAATCTGCATCAAATGAGCCAGTAATTACAACTGGTTCAAAGAAGGTTTCATGTTTAGCTACGGTTTCCTCTAAGGCAGCAACTGCTTCAGAGTTAGCACCAACAGCTGCCTCTAAATCAGCTACGGTAACACCTAAGCTGGCTAGTTCATCAGCAAATTCGATAGCTAATTTCTCTAATATTGCTACATCATCAGCAGAGGCAAAGTCCATACCTTCAACATAGGCCAATGCTTTGGCAACTGCTTCCGCAAATTCGTAACGAGTTAGAGATTTTCCGCCACCAAAGGTACCATCAGGATAACCGACGATAATCCCTTTAGCTGATAAACTCTGTACAGCATCATAAGCCCAGTGATTTAAAGGAACATCTACAAATGGATTGGCTAACACTGGAAGAGTAAAAGCAAAAACTAATACGAGTACTAATGCTAATTTCTTCATTTTTTCCTCCTTGGTTTTTTTAAATTACCAGTCAGTTTCACTTTTAGGAAAAAATATCATTTGAGTATCCAAAGTTTCCTCATTAATATATTCTTCCTTTTAGTTCGCTAACCGGTTTTATATCATCTCTACTTAATTAAAGCAGGTCCAAGTATTTTTTCACCCCCTTTCTTCCTACTTTAATCAATCTGAGACGATATATTTGTATACTACTTTTTCTATTTTACATATCAATTATATATACTACACCTATGTTTAAAAATCCTTCTTTTTTTTGAAAATTTTTTAAAAAATTTAAAAAATTTTTTTATGAGCCTGCAGAATTGATACTTTGAAGGTTATTTTTTTACAAAAAAACTATCCTATAATATCATAGTAATTCCCCAAAAAGCTCAAAAAAATATTTTATAAAGTGTTTTATAAACAAATTCACAATAAATTTTGGCTTTTGGTAATAATTATATTGTAGGGGCACAATGAATTGTGCCCTCACCATATTATTGCTTAATGTTTCTGTGGGCACGATGCATCGTGCCCCTACATTCCCATATTGTTTACTTTTGGTTAGTAATCATATTATTTTTTTCTTGTTTTTATTATAATTGGTAATGTATTATAATGTCAAGGAAAATGAGAAAAAATTATAAGAAAAATAAGAAAATAATCTATTGATTATTTTAATTAACCAATTCTTCAATGCACCAATTCTCCAATTAAGACCCCCTCACCTACCCTCTCACTCCGAGGGGAGAGGGAATAAACTTGGAACTCACAACTTATTACTTGTAACTCATTACTCATTACTTATCACTATCTTATTTTGGTTCCTGGCTTTTCTTCTCTTTTCTTTGCTAGCAACTAAATACTAACAACTAACGACTAATTTATTGAACAGGTTCGGCTTCCATTCTTACTCTTAGAGGACCGACACTCCAGGTATCATAGACTGAAATCACTGAGACTTTCATTGCGGTGTTTGATTCTTCAATAGTTTTAACTATATCATATAGATTAACTGCTGAAATGGTTCCTACAAAGCTGGTTTTAGGATCAGGAATAATCCCCTTCTCTACTGCTAAAATATTTACTTTTCTTAAAAGAGTTAAGAGTTCTTTTTCCACTTCATCGGAGACTTTAGAACTTTCAATTTCCTCTGAAATAATCACTTCACCTACTTGAAATATTAATTTATTTTCTATAAGGGAAAAATGGGCTACTATTGGTTCACCTTTTATTACATTTATAGAAGATAAAAGTCTTACTACCCACTCTTTACTAATATCACTATTATGTATCTTCACTGTCATATCTTCAAATTCCTTTTGAGAAATAATAAATACCTGATTGGTTCGTTCATCTTTTTTGGCTCCCATAGCTAATACCTTATCGGAAGCTTCATTCAAAAATCTGATTAACTCTTCTCTTATCTCCTCAATAGTCTTTCCACCTTGAACAACAGTTAGAGCAATCTGCTCATCGGAACCAAAAATAACCTCACCTTCTCGAATCCAGCTTATTCCTGAATATAAGGCTTTTATAGTAGCACTTAATTCTTCAACTTCTTCAGTCAATCTTTCTTTTTCTTTAATTAATTCTTGTCGAATTGATAGCAACTCTTCTAACTGAACTGTTTTTTCTTTTATATCTTCAGATAATTTCTGGTATTTTTCTTCAATTTCTTGTAATTGAGAAGACTTCTGCTGTAAGTCTTCTTTCATAGAGGATAGTTGTATATTTCTTATTTCTACTTCTCGGGATAGATAAGAAAGTTTTTCCTTTAATTCTTCCATTCCAAATAGAGCAGTTCTGACATCATTTGAAGAGATAGTAAGTACTGCTATTGTAATAACAGCAATTAAGATACCAGTAACTATAGTAATAAATACTGCAGTATAGTGGGGACGCAAGCCAAAAATAGATACTCTCTTTTTGCCTACCCTTAAACCCATCCAATCCCCAACAAAAGCAATTAATCCGCTTATTATAATAAGAGTAGACATTAAAATAAAACTGTACATGTATAAATTCTCCAATTTACCGATTGACCAATTGACCGATTAAAGATAAGAAATGCA